>JAJJPM010000088.1:0-16015 GCA_032907525.1 Gammaproteobacteria bacterium | reverse complement strand
CGCCGCCCGCCGCCGAGCCCGCGGCGGCCGCGGAACCCGCGCCCGCCCCGGCCGCGGCAAGCGCCCCGGCCGAACCGGCGGCCGCGCCCCAGTCGGGCTGGATCGTGCAGCTCGCCAGCCTGTCGAACAAGGACAACGCCATGGCCCTGCGCGAGCGTCTGCGCGGCCTCGGCTACACCGCCTTCGTGGAGGAGGCGAAGACCGCCAAGGGCGTCCTGTATCGCGTGCGCGTCGGACCCGAACTCGAGCGCGCCAATGCCGAGAAGCTGCGCAACCGCCTGCAGGAGCAGGTCGATCTGAAGGGCATTGTCACCAGCTATCCCTGACGTCTCCTGGGGATGGGCGGCGGGTTTCGGCCTGCGCGGGCGCCGTCTGGTACAATCGGCGGGCAGGCGGAAGCGGCATGCCCGCAAAGGCCCATCGCCGGGCGATCGAAAGGGCCACCAAGACGGCGGGCGGGAAGTGAACTGGGCGGATTATTTCATTCTGGGCCTGATAGGCCTTTCGGCGCTGGTCAGCATCTGGCGCGGTTTCATCAAAGAGGCGTTGTCCCTGGCCACCTGGGTTGTTGCCTTCCTGGTGGCCTTTGCGTTTTCCGACCCGCTCGCCGACCTGCTGACGCCCTGGGTATCCCTGCCGTCGGCGCGTGCGGCATTGGCCATCGCGCTGCTGTTCGTGGCGGTGCTCCTGCTCGGTGGCGTGATCGGCTATCTGGCGGGCCAGCTGGTCAGGAAGACCGGTCTGTCGGGCACGGACCGCATCCTGGGCACGGTGTTCGGTGTGGCCCGCGGGATCATGATCGTCGCCGTGATGGTGCTGCTGGCGGGGTTGACGGCGCTGCCGCAGGATCCCTGGTGGCGGGAATCGCAGTTGATGCCACACTTCGAACGCGTGGCGCTGTGGCTTGTGGATTATCTGCCGGTCGACGTGGCGGATAATGTCCAGTTTGACCGTCCGGCCCTGCCGGACCCGGGCATTTCGAGGTAGACAGTTCAATGTGCGGAATCATCGGCATCGTAGCCCACGAACGGGTCAACCAGGCCCTGTACGACGGGCTCACCGTCCTGCAGCATCGCGGCCAGGACGCCGCCGGCATCATGACCTGCGACGACAACCGCCTGTATCTCCGCAAGGACAACGGGCTGGTGCGGGACGTGTTCCACACCCGGCACATGCTGCGCCTGCTGGGCAACATGGGCATAGGCCACGTGCGCTATCCGACCGCGGGCTGCGAGTCCAGCGCCGAGGCGCAGCCGTTCTACGTGAATTCGCCCTACGGCATCAGCCTCGCGCACAACGGCAATCTGACCAATGCCGGCGAGCTCAAGCGTGACGTGTTCCGCGAGGATCTGCGCCACATCAACACCGACTCCGATTCCGAGGTGCTGCTCAACGTCTTCGCCCACGAGCTGCAGCGTCAGGGCAAACTGCGCATCGACGAGAACGACGTCTTCGATGCGGTCGCCG
Source organism: Gammaproteobacteria bacterium (assembly GCA_032907525.1). Classification (GTDB taxonomy): domain Bacteria; phylum Pseudomonadota; class Gammaproteobacteria; order Thiohalobacterales; family Thiohalobacteraceae; genus JAHJQQ01. The sequence continues at coordinate 14,548 of JAJJPM010000088.1, read as the reverse complement.
GCGTGCATCGCCGCTGCCGCGGCGCCTACGCGGCGGTCGCGATGATCACCGGCTATGGCGTGGTCGCATTCCGCGATCCCTACGGCATCCGGCCGGTCGTCTATGGCAAGCGCGAAACCGCAGCCGGGACGGATTACATGGTGGCCTCGGAAAGCGTCGCCCTGGACGTGCTGGGTTTCGAGCTGGTGCGCGATGTCGCACCCGGCGAGGCGGTATTCATCACCGTCGACGGCCGGATCCACACGCGCCAGTGCGCCGAGTCCCCGCGCTACGCTACCTGCATCTTCGAATACGTCTATCTCGCCCGGCCCGACTCCATCATCGACGACGTTTCGGTGCACAAGGCGCGACTGCGGATGGGCGACAAGCTGGCGGCCAAGATCGCGCGCGACTGGCCGGACCACGATATCGACGTCGTCATCCCCATTCCCGACACCAGCCGGACCTCGGCGCTGCAGCTGGCCAATACGCTGGGCGTCAAGTACCGCGAAGGCTTCATCAAGAACCGCTACATCGGCCGCACCTTCATCATGCCGGGGCAGCAGCAGCGCAGGAAATCGGTGCGCCAGAAGCTCAACGCCATCGACCTGGAATTCCGCGGCAAGAACGTGCTGCTGGTGGACGATTCCATCGTGCGCGGCACGACCTCGCGCCAGATCATCCAGATGGCGCGCGATGCCGGCGCCAACAAGGTGTATTTCGCCTCGGCGGCGCCGCCGGTGCGCTTTCCGAATGTCTATGGCATCGACATGCCCAGCCGCGACGAGCTGGTCGCCTACGGCCGCACGGTCGAGGAGGTCGCGGCCGAGATCGGCGCCGACCGCCTGATCTTCCAGGAACTCCAGGATCTGGTCAGCGCCGTGCGCAAAGGCAACGACAAGCTCACCGGCTTCGATTGCTCGGTGTTCGACGGCGAGTACGTGACCGGCGACGTCGATACCGCCTACCTCGATCATCTGCAGAAGCAGCGCAGCGACAGTGCCAAGCAGGAGCGCCGCGACGCCGACGCCGAAGAAGTCATCGAGATGTACAACAGTGCATGAACCAAGGGCAGGGGCTAGGGGCTAAGAGCTAGGAGCTAGGAGCTAGGAGCTAGGAGCTAGGAGCTAGGAGCTAGGAGCTAGGAGCTAGGCGCAGGGCACGGTCCTGGTGGGGATGGGGGAGAACGATGGACTTCGAATTGGACGACTACGGCTTCGACACGCTGGCGATCCGTGCCGGACAGCGGCGCACGGCCGAGGGCGAGCATTCCGAGCCGATCTTTCCGACATCCAGCTACGTGTTCGGCAGCGCCGCCGAGGCGGCGGCGCGCTTCTCGGGCGCGCAGCCGGGAAACATCTATTCACGCTTCACCAATCCGACCGTGCGCACCTTCGAGGAGCGCCTCGCGGCCCTGGAGGGCGGCGAGGCCTGCGTGGCGACCGCCTCGGGCATGGCCGCGATCCTGGCGACCTGCCTCGCGCTGCTGAAGCAGGGCGAACACCTGGTATCGTCCCGTGCCATATTCGGTACCACGACGGTGCTGTTCAGCACCTACCTGGCCCGCTGCGGCATCGAGACCAGCTACGTGCCGCTCGCCGATCTGGATGCCTGGGCCGCGGCCATCCGCCCGGATACACGCATGCTGTTTCTGGAGACGCCGTCCAATCCGCTGACCGAACTGGGCGACATCCGCGCCCTGGCGGATCTTGCGCATGCCCGCGGCTGTCTGCTGGTGGTCGACAATTGCTTCTGCACGCCGGCGCTGCAGCGTCCGCTGGAACTGGGCGCCGACATCGTGATCCATTCGGCGACCAAATACCTCGACGGCCAGGGGCGCTGCGTGGGTGGGGCGGTGATCGGCGACAAGGAGCGCGTCGGCAAGGATGTCTACGGTTTTCTGCGGACCTGCGGGCCGACCATGAGCCCGTTCAACGCCTGGGTCTTCCTGAAGGGTCTGGAGACGCTGTCGCTGCGGATGCGCGCGCACAGTGCGAACGCGCTTGCGCTCGCCACTTGGCTGGAGTCGCACCCGCAGGTGACGCGCGTCTACTATCCGGGGCTGCCCTCGCACCCGCAGCACGCACTGGCCGCGGCGCAGCAGCGCGATTTCGGCGGGCTCCTCAGCTTCGATGTGCGCGGCGGCCAGCCGGCTGCCTGGCGGGTGATCGACGCTACGCGCCTGCTGTCCATCACCGCCAATCTCGGCGACGTGAAGAGCACGGTCACCCATCCGGCGACCACCACCCATGGCCGGCTGTCGCCGGAGCAGCGCGAAGCGGCCGGCATCGGCGACGGTCTGATCCGCGTCGCGGTCGGTCTCGAGGATGTCGCGGATATCCGCGCCGATCTGGCGCGCGGGCTGGATCTACGCTAGGGCCGGGGACGGTGCCACCGCCCCGGCCCCGCTACCTGCAGTCAGTCATCGGCAATTGCCGTTCATCGGCGTGATCTTGCCCACGCCCCAGTGAGCGACGTCGCTGTAGGCGAAGGGCGTGCCGGGAGCCAACCTGACGCCGGGACGCACCCGCACGATGTTCACCGTGCAGCAGCTCTGTTCCGCACGTTCGATCTTGTCGCCGTTGTAGCGCGGCAGGACCAGCAGCTGTTCGACCAGATCGTCGTTCAATTGCAGCCCGCCGTTGACGCCGAGCAGATAGTAGGATGCACCGTTCGGGCCGCGCAGGACGCCGGCGCCGAGTACGTGCATGGGATTGGGCCCCTCGTATTCGTAGGGCTCGTAGATTTCCAGGAGATGCTTGTGCTCGCCCATGGCCTGTCCCCCTGAGCCGGTCTGCCTGTTCCGCAGAATGCACCAGAAAATTCAAGGCTGTCAAAGAGGATATTCATCAGGTTTGACGGAGGCCGTCGCGGCTCGTGAATTCTTCCTGATGAATGTTGCGTAACCCCATAAAGCTATGAATCATTCAGTTCAGGATGCCGGCCCTGCGCGAACCCTGCTGCTGCGTGTCTATCGGGCGGCCCTGGCGGCCGTGGACGGGCGGGCGCGGGTCCGGGCGGCCCTGGCGCAATGCCGGCTGCGGGGACCGGTCCGGGCGGTCGCGATTGGCAAGGCGGCGAGCGCCATGCTGGCGGGCGCGTTCGACGCGCTGAGTGCGGACATCGAAGCGGCGCTGCTGATCACCAAGCGCGGCTATGGTCCGCCGAGCGGTGCGCTGCCGCGGACGGAATGCATCGAGGCAGGACACCCGGTCCCCGATGCCGCGAGCCTGCAGGCGGGGAGCCGCCTGCTCCGATTCATCGCCGACGCGCCGCCCGGACGGCCGTGGCTGATCCTGATCTCGGGCGGCGCTTCGAGTCTGGCGGAGGTGCTTCCCGACGGCATGTCGCTGAACGATCTGCAGCGCATGAACGACTGGTTGCTCGCCAGCGGTCTCGCCATCGAGGAGATCAATGCGGTGCGCCGGCGCGTCTCGCGCATCAAGGGCGGCGGACTTGCCGTGCATCTCGCCGGCCATGGGGCGGGGAGGGTGCTGGCGCTGCTGATGTCCGATGTGCCAGGCGACGACCCCGGCGTGATAGGTTCCGGTCTGCTCCATGCGGCGGCGCGGGATCTGCCGTCCGATCTCCCGAGCTGGCTGCAGGCATGGGTGGAAGGCGCGGCTCCGGTGTCGGCAGCTACCGTCCTTCCCGACATGGAGACCGTCATCGTCGCCAGTCTGGATCTGGCGCTGGAGGCCGCGGCGCGGGCAGGTGCGGACCTGGGACTGGAAGTCCATCTCCACGCCGAAAGGCTCGCCGGCGATGCGGCCGGCACGGGCCGGCGTCTGGCCGGGGCGCTGTCGTCGGCACGGCCGGGCCTGCACATCTGGGGCGGTGAGACGACCGTCGTCCTGCCGGCCGCGCCGGGCCGCGGCGGGCGCTGCCAGCAACTGGCGCTGGCGGCAGCGGAGGTTCTGGAGGGGCGCGTGGACTGCCTGCTGCTGGCTGGGGCCACCGACGGCAGCGATGGTCCCACTGACGCCGCCGGCGCGCTGGTGGACGGCACGACCCTGGCGCGCGGCCGCGGCATGGGGCTGGACGCCGCGCGGGCCCTCGCTGCCGCCGATGCGGGCTGTTATCTCGCGGCAACCGGGGATCTGATCGACACCGGGCCGACAGGCAGCAACGTCAACGACGTGGTGCTCGCGCTCAAACTGGGCGTTGCCGTCTGATATCCTTTCCCCGATGGAGCGCAGTGAGTGACCGAGATGTTCTTCGATGCGGCGCGTGCCTGTCTCGCCGAATCCGACCCCGACCGGAAGTGCGCCCTGACGCACGCGCTGTTTGCGGCGTTGCAGGCGGGAACGAGCCACGCGGATTCGTCCGCCCCCGGTGTCTCGCTCGACACGCCGGGGCGCCCGTCCCGACCGGAGCTGGTCGCGCCGCGCGATCTGCGCCGCCGTGCGCTCGGCAGCGTCGCCGGTCGCGCGGCCCTGCTGCACGCGCTGGCGCACATCGAGTTCAATGCCATCAATCTGGCCTGGGATGCCGTCTGCCGTTTCGGTGGCATGCCGGAAGGCTATTATCGCGACTGGGCCAGGGTGGCCGACGAGGAGGCCGTGCATTTCCAGCTGCTGCGCGCGCGGCTGCGGGCCCTCGGCCATGACTACGGCGATTTCCCGGCCCATGACGGCCTGTGGGAGATGGCGCTGAAGACGCGCGACGATGTCCTGCTGCGCATGGCCCTGGTGCCGCGGGTGCTGGAGGCGCGCGGACTGGACGTCACGCCGGGCATGATCGAGCGCCTGCGCGAGGCGGGCGATGCGGACAGCGTCGCGGTGCTGAACATCATCCTGCGCGACGAGATCGGCCATGTCGCCATCGGCACGCGCTGGTTCAGACATGCATGCGCGCAGCGCGGCCTCGAACCGGAGGAAACCTTCACCGCGCTGCTCGCCGAGCACATGCGGGGCCGCATCAGGGGGCCGTTCCATCGGGAGGCGCGCGAGCAGGCCGGCTTCAGCGCGGCGGAACTGGATGGTCTGGAAGGACTGGACAAGGCGGGTGAGCGATGAGACAGATCTTCCCCATCGGACTGTGTTGCATGGCGCTGGCCAATCCCGCGGCGGCGCAGCCCGCGACCGTGACAGGCAGTGTGCTGGTGTGGCAGGAACAGGAGCCCGGCATCGCACCCTATCCGAACCGTATGCTGATCACCGCGGACCATCTGCGCAGCGACGACGGCGAGGATGACGGCGACTACCTGCTGTTCGATCGTCGCGCCGGGATTCTGTACACCGTCTCGCACGACCGGCGCACACTGCTGGTGATGAAGGCGGATCCGCTGCCGGCCGATGCGGGACCGCGGCCGGAGGTGCGGGTGGACATCGCGACCGATCCGGACGCGCCATCGATCGGCGGGCGGGCGGTCAAGGAGATCCGGCTGCACAGCGGCGGCGATCTCTGCATGCAGGCGATGGTCGTACCCGGGCTGCTGCCCGATGCCGTCGCCGCCCTGCGGGAGATGCGCGCGCGGCTGGCGGGCCGCCAGTATCGTGATCTCCACAAGACGCCGGAGGAATTCCGCACCCCGTGCTTCCTCGCCAACTACGTCTACGAGGCGGACAGGGCGCTGGAGACCGGGCTGCCGGTCCAGGAGTCGGTGAGCGGCGGTATGCGGCGCCTGCTGCAGGATTACCGGACCGGTCAGGCGTTGCCGGCCGCGCTGTTCGAACTGCCCGCCGACTACCAGCTCGAGGAGATTCCCTGAAGGTGCCGCCTGTCAGGCGCTGAGCGGCAGCGACAGCAACCCGCAGTCATTTCCCTCGCAGCGCAGCACGCTGCCCTGTTCATACCAGTCGCCCAGCACGATGCGCCGCGCCGGCTGTCCGTCGAGACTGAAGGCATGGATGGCAGGGCGGTGGGTGTGGCCATGGATCAGCGTGCGCACGCCATGTTCGCGCATGGTCGCGGCGACCGCCTCCCGGTTCACATCCATGATCTCGGCCCGCTTCTCGCCGGTGCGCTGGCGGCTGGTCTCGCGCATCTGCGCGGCCATGGCGCGGCGCTCGGCGAGCGGTCGGGCGAGGAACTGCGTCTGCCAGGCCGGGTCGCGCACCAGGGCGCGGAACTGCTGATATTCGCTATCGTCCGTGCACAGGGTGTCGCCGTGCAGCAGCAGCACGCGTTCGTCGCCAAGGTCGATCAGCGCCGGTTCGGTGAGCAGGTTGCAGCCGGTCTTCCGGGCGAAGCCGTCGCCGAGCAGGAAATCGCGGTTGCCGTGCATGACGGACACGGCCAGGCCGCGGGCCGTGGCCGCCCGCAGCCCTGTCAGGACCTCGAGAAAGTGCGGATCGTCCTCGTCGTCGCCGATCCAGGCTTCGAACAGATCGCCAAGGATGTAGAGCGCGGCGCAGTCGCTGTCCAGTCCGGCCAGGAAGTCGAGGAACAGCGCGGTCACGGCCGGCCGGCGCGGATCGAGGTGCAGATCCGAGATGAACAGTGTGGTGTCCATTGGGAGGGCGCCGGGGCGCGGCCGCCCCGGCAGCATCGGCTGCTTATTCGACGACCGTGACCTTCTCGATGACCACGTCCTCGACCGGCACGTCGCCATGCCCGCCGCGGTTGCCGGTGGCGACCTTCTCGATGCCGTGGACCACGTCCATGCCCTCGACGACGCGGCCGAAGACGCAGTAGCCCCAGCCCTGCGGTGTCGGCGCGGAATGGTTCAGGAAGGCGTTGTCCTTCACGTTGATGAAGAACTGCGCGGTGGCGGAATGGGGATTCGGGGTGCGCGCCATGGCGATGGTCCCGACGTCGTTCTTCAGGCCGTTGTCGGCCTCGTTCTTGATCGGCGCGCGGGTGTCCTTTTGAGTCATGCCGGGCTCGAAGCCGCCGCCCTGGATCATGAAGTTCGGGATCACGCGGTGGAAGATGGTGCCGTCGTAGAAGCCGGCGCGGGCATATTCCAGGAAGTTGGCCACGGTCTCGGGGGCCTTCTCGGCATCCAGCTCGAGCACGATCAGGCCCTTGTTGGTTTGCATCTGTACGGTCACGGTGGTGGCTCCTGTTTCAGTCGGGTTTGCGGCGGCGGCACCGGCGATGAAGCAGGCGGCGGCCAGGCTCAGGATCAATCGACGCAGGCTGGACATGGGTTTCGGCTCTCGCTCGATCAACGAAGAGGCGCCATGATAAAGCGTTTGGGGCAGGCGAGAAAGTTGCCTTGTCGGTCCTGGGTTTTGCCGTTGGCCTTTTGTCGGAATCGGGGCTTTCCGTTACCATGGCCGCGCCATGCCGCAGACCTCCGCCCAGCCGTCCGTGAAGACCCGTTTCGCCCCGAGCCCGACCGGCGAACTGCACCTGGGCAATGTGCGCACCGCCCTGTTCAATGCGCTGCTGGCGCGACGAGAGGGCGGCGTCTTCCTGCTGCGCATCGAGGACACCGACCGCGAACGCAGCCGCGATGATTTCGCCACGGCGCTCGAGACGGAGCTGCGCTGGCTGGGGCTGGACTGGCAGGAAGGACCGCGGATCGGCGGCCCGGCCGGTCCCTATCGTCAGTCCGAGCGCGCCGCGGTGTACGCGCGGCACTTCGGGACGCTGGAGGCGGAAGGGCATGCCTATCCTTGTTTCTGCAGTGCCGAGGAGCTCGGCGTCGCGCGTAAGGTGCAGCTGGCGGCCGGCCGGCCGCCGCGCTATCCCGGGACCTGCGCGCGCCTGACGCCTGCCGAACGCGATGCGCGGCTCGCCGAGGGGCGGACGCCGACCCTGCGCTTCCGGGTCCCGGAGGGCAGGATCATCGAGTTCGAGGACCGCGTGCGCGGGCCGCAGCGCTTCGCCAGCGACGATATCGGCGATTTCGTGATCCGTCGCGCCGACGGCAGCGCCGCGTTCTTCTTCTGCAACGCCGTCGACGACGCCCTCATGGGTGTCACCGATGTATTGCGGGGCGAGGATCATCTGGCCAACACGCCGCGCCAGCTGTTGTTGCTCGAGGCGCTCCGTCTGCCGATCCCGCGGTATGGGCACATCTCGCTGATCGTGGGTGAAGACGGCAGCCCGCTGTCGAAGCGCGACGGCAGCACCAGCATCCGCGCCCTGCGCGAAGAGGGTTTTCTGCCGCTGGCGCTCGCGAACCACCTGGCGCGGATGGGGCATGCCTACGAGGCCGATGGCTTCATGGATATGGACAGGCTGGCCGCACACTTCGATGCCGCACGCCTGGGGCGCGCGCCGGCGCGGCACGATCCGCGCCAGCTGCTGCACTGGCAGAAGGAGGCCGTGCTGCGTTGCACGGACGAGGAACTCTGGACCTGGATGTGCGCACGTACCTACCAGGCCGGCGCACGCATCCAGGATCTGGTGCCGGCCGGCGCGGAGCTTGCCTTCGTGCGGACCGTGCGCGACAACATCGCTCTGCCCGTGGAGGCCTACGTCTGGGCCGGCAATCTGTACGCGGCCGACGACGCCTTCGATCCGGACGCGCGCGCGGTGCTGCAGGACGCCGGCGCGGAGTTCTTCCGGGCGGCACGGGCGCAGGCGGACCGCCACGCGGATTTCAAGGCCTTCAGCCAGGCGGTGGCCGCCGACACCGGGCGCAAGGGCAAGGCGCTGTTCATGCCGTTGCGGGCCGCGCTCAGCGGGCAGCTGCAGGATCCCGAGTGCGGAGGCGTATGGCGCAACGGCCCGGAGCTCGGCCGCATCTGGACACTGCTGGGTGCGGCGCGTATTCGCGCGCGGCTGCGCGCGGCCGAACAATTCTGTGAATCCTCCCGTTAGGACGTGCATCGCATGCTACACATCTACAACAGTCTGACCCGGCGCAAAGAACCCTTTCAGCCGATCGAACCGGGCAAGGCCCGCATGTATGTCTGCGGCATGACCGTCTATGACTACTGTCATCTCGGCCATGCGCGGGTGATGGTGGTGTTCGACGTGATCGCGCGCCACCTGCGGCAGTCCGGCTACGATCTGACCTATGTGCGCAACATCACCGACATCGACGACAAGATCATCAAGCGCGCTCAGGAGAACGGCGAGGACTACACGGCGCTGACGGAGCGCTTCATCCGGGCCATGCACGAGGACAGCGCCGCGTTGGGCGTTCTGCCGCCGGACCAGGAACCGCGCGCGACCGCCTCGATGGCGGACATCATCCGCATGATCGGCACGCTGATCGACCGCGGTCATGCCTATGCGGCCGCCAATGGCGACGTGTATTACGACGTGAGCAGCTTCGCCGGCTACGGACAGCTCTCGGGCGAACAGCCCGACGCCCTGCGCGCCGGCGCGCGCGTCGACGTCGACGAGGCCAAGGACGATCCGCTGGACTTCGTGCTGTGGAAGGCCGCCAAGCCCGGCGAGCCCGCCTGGGACTCGCCCTGGGGGCCGGGCCGGCCCGGCTGGCACATCGAGTGTTCGGCGATGTCCACCTGCTGCCTCGGCGAGCACTTCGACATCCACGGTGGCGGCATGGACCTGAAATTCCCGCACCATGAGAACGAGATCGCCCAGAGCGAGGGCGCGACCGGCCACAAGTTCGTCAACTACTGGATCCACAACGGCTTCGTCCAGGTCGACGAGGAGAAGATGTCCAAGTCGTTGGGCAATTTCTTCACCGTGCGCGAAGTGCTGGCCCGCTACCGTCCGGAGGAGGTGCGCTTCTTCATCCTCGGCAGCCATTACCGCAGTCCGCTCAACTACACCGAGGACAACCTGAACAAGGCGCGCAGCGCCCTGGGCCGGCTCTACACCGCGCTGCGCGGCGTGGACCGCAGCGGCGGAACGGTGCTCGCCGAACACGCCGAACGCTTTCGCGCGGCCATGGACGACGACTTCAACACGCCCGAGGCCGTCGCGGCGCTGTTCGAGGTCGCCAACCGCCTGAACCGGGCCAGGGAGCAGGGAGCCCCGCTCGCGGATCTGGCGGTGACGCTGACGGTGCTGGGCGGCACCTTGGGGTTGCTGCAGGAGGATCCCGACGCGTACTTCCAGGGCGGCGCCGGCGGCGGTCTCGACGACGCGGCCATCCAGGCGCTGATCGACGCGCGCAGCGCGGCGCGGCGCGCCAAGGACTGGACCGAATCCGACCGCATCCGCGATCTGCTCAAGGAACAGGGCGTGCTGCTGGACGACGGTCCCCAGGGGACGGTCTGGAGGCGCGCCTGAATGTGACATCAGTCAAGAATAATTGCCCCCGGCCGTTACTACCCCGTAGGCATGGACGCCCATAAAAACAACATGTTGAGACAGTGACGTCGGGGTGCCCGCGGGATGATGGCGGCCCCTGACCGGGACGGGGCCGAGATGACCGAGCGATTCTTCCGACTGATAGTTGGCTCACTGCTGCTGGGGGCCCTGTATTTCGAACTGCCGGCCCTGGTCCCGGCGCTGATCGCTGTGCTGACGCTCGAGGGCGTCACCAACTACCGTATCCCGCTGGTGCTGGCGCGGTGGCGCGCCGCCGGTGCGCCGGAATTCGAAGACAGCGGGGAATCGCTGTCGGACGGCAGGGCCCCGCGGTTCGCTTTCGATGCCGAGCGTGCCTGGCGCCTGGCCGTGGCCGCGATGCTCGCCCTGACGACCTATGTCTTTCACGAGCAGCTGTGGTTCTTCCCCTGGTTCATGGGGTTCGCCATCTTCGGTGCCGGCCTCAGCGGCGTCTGTCCCGTCCTGATATCGCTCAAGCTGCTGGGATTCCGATGAGCCCAGTGGCGCAGACCGGTGCCCGCACCGGTGCCTTGCGGGGGCGACTGCCGCTCAAGATAACCGGGATCGTCTTCTGGGGCATGATGCTGGTCGGCCTGATCTTCTCGCTGATCCAGCTGCGGTCGCTGGAAGACCAGTTGAAGGGGCGCTTCGCCCTCAACGCCGGTCGGGTCGCCGGGGCGATCGTCACCTATCTGGATGGCCATCCCGGACAGACCATCGACCAGGCCAGTGACGCCGTCACGAAAATCCTGGACCGCTACGGATTCACCGGCGCCGTGCTCATGTCGCCCGGCGGCGTGCACCGGATCGGCGACATCTCCACACGACAAAGTTTCGTGCACGATGCCCACCTGATGGACGGCGTCGCCAATATCCGCGGCATCTCCCATATCGAGGTCTTCCACCCCGAACTCACCGAGGCGGTGAGCGAGCGGCGCCGGGATCTGCTCATGACCATGGGCGGACTGTTTCTGCTTTTCGGTTTCGTGCTGCAATGGATTCTCCAGCGTGTCCTGACCAGGCCGTTCCTCAACATGGTCCGGACCGCACAGCGGTTCACCGGCGGCGACACGCGGGCGCGCTTCGACGAACGGCGCCACGACGAGTTCGGCTTCCTCGGAACATTCGTCAACAAGGCGCTCGATTATCTGCTGGTGCAGCAGGAGGACCTGCGCGAGGCCCTGACCCGTGTGCGGGAGTCGGAGACGGCGCTCTATCAGGAAAAAGAGCGCGCCGAGGTGACGTTGCATTCCATCGGCGATGCGGTGATCACGACCGATGAGGTCGGCCGCATCGACTACCTCAATCCGGTCGCCGAGCGCCTGACCGGCTGGACGCTTCCGGACGTGCAGGGCCGGTCGCTCGGTGACGTGATGCAGCTGGTCAACGAGAACACCCGCGACCCCGTCGCCAACCCTGTCGAACTCTGTCTGCGTTGCGGCGAGGTGCTGGAGCTGGCCGAGCATACCGTGCTGATACGTGAAGACGGGGAGGAGGTGGCGATCGCCGATTCGGCCGCGCCGATCCGCGACCGGGTCGGCGCCATCATCGGGGCTGTGATGGTGTTTCACGATGTCGGGCATGCACGGAAGCTTGCCCGTCAGCTCTCTTATCAGGCGACCCACGACGTACTCACCGGCCTGTTCAACCGACGGGCATTCGAGGATCAGCTCCGCGAGGCGCTGCATTCCGCACGCGAGGAGCGGCGCGAGCATGCGCTGTGCTACCTGGATCTCGACCAGTTCAAGGTGGTCAACGACACCTGCGGGCATATCGCCGGCGATGAGATGCTGCGGCAGCTGGCGCAGCTGCTGCAGAGCCGGATCCGCGAGGCCGACGTGTTGGCGCGTCTCGGCGGGGACGAATTCGGCGTGCTGCTGCGCTATTGCACGCTGGAACAGGCCCGGACCGTCGCCGAGGACCTGCGGCGTGCGGTGCGCGAGTTCCGCTTCGTATGCGAGGACCATGCCTTCGAGACGGGCGTGAGCATCGGTGTGGTCGGCATCAATGCCCACAGCCAGACGGTGACGGAAGTCCAGAGCGCCGCCGACGTCGCCTGCTATGCCGCCAAGGATTCCGGACGCAACCGCATCCACATCTATGTCCCGGACGATCGCGAACTGCAGCAGCGCCAGGGCGAGATGCGCTGGGTGTCGCGCATCCACAAGGCCATGGAGGAAGACCGTTTCGTCCTGTACTGTCAGCCGATCCTGCCCACGGAAGCGGGTACCGGATTACCGCCGCATTACGAGATTCTGTTGAGGATCCGTGACGAACAGGGTCACGAAGTGCCGCCGATGGCGTTCATTCCGGCGGCCGAGCGCTACAATCTGATGCCCATGATCGACCGATGGGTGGTCCGGAGTGTGCTGCGCGGGGTGCGGCGCATCCCGGCCAGGCTGACGGATGCGATCTGGACCATCAACATCTCGGGCCGTTCGCTCGGCGACGAGGAGTTTCTGGCGGTGGTGTCCGACGAAATCGATCGGGCGGGCGTGCCGGGTGATCGGCTGTGTTTCGAGATCACCGAAACGGCGGCGATCGCCAACCTGCGCCGCGCCGGCCGCTTCATACAGCTGCTGAAGGCGAGGGGGTGCAAGTTCGCGCTGGACGATTTCGGCAGTGGTCTGAGTTCGTTCGCCTATCTGAAGAATCTGCAGGTAGACTATCTGAAGATCGACGGGGGCTTCGTGCGGGATATCGCCGTAGACCCCATCGACCGTGCCATGGTACAGGCGATCAACAGCGTCGGGCATGTCATGCGCATCCGGACCATCGCCGAATTCGTGGAGAACGACGACATACTGCGGGTACTGCGTGAACTGAAAGTCGATTACGTGCAGGGCTATGGCATCGCCCGGCCCGAACCCTTCGAGGATCTGCTGGAGGACACCGAAGACGTCCGCGAGCGGGCGGGATCGCGCTGAAGCTCAGTCGTGGAAGCGTTCCGCGGCCATGAGAGTGTTCTGCAGCAGTGTCGCCACCGTCATCGGTCCCACGCCTCCGGGCACCGGCGTGATCCAGGCCGCCCGTTCGCGCGCCGGCTCGAACTCGACGTCGCCGACCAGCCGCCCGTCCTCGGTGCGGTTGATGCCGACATCGATCACCGTGGCTCCGGGTTTGATCCACTCGCCTTTCACCAGCCCCGGCTTGCCGGCGGCAACCACCACGATGTCGGCGCGGCCCACATGCGCGGCGAGATCACGGGTGAAGCGATGGCAGGTCGTGACCGTACAGCCTGCCAGCAGCAGTTCCAGACCCATCGGCCGTCCCACGTGGTTGGAGGCGCCCACCACGACGGCCTCGCGTCCGTAGAACGATTCCCCCGTGTGCTGGAGCAGGGTGATGACGCCGTAGGGCGTGCAGGAGCGCAGCAGCGGCATGCGGATGGCGAGCCGGCCGATATTGTAGGGATGAAAGCCGTCGACGTCCTTATCGGGACGGATGCGCTCCACCACCGTCTCGGCGTCGATGTGCCCCGGCAGGGGCAGCTGCACCAGAATGCCGTCGATCGAGGGATCCGCGTTCAGGGCGTCGATGAGCGCGAGCAGCTGGTCCTGGCTGGTGTGGGTCGGCAGATCGTGAGCGAAGGACAGGATGCCGGCGTCCTCGCAGCCCCTGCGCTTGTTGCGCACATAGACCTCGGAGGCGGGATCGGCGCCGACCAGGATCACGGCCAGCCCGGGGATGCGCCGGCCGCCGGCCTTGCGGGCCTCGACCCGGGCGCGCACCTCGCGGCGGATGTCGGCTGCGATCGTCTTGCCGTCGATCAATTGGGCTGTCATCGGTGGCGGTTCCCAGGGGGCATCCGGACGCGGACTCGCGGAGCCGGCGATTCTCGCATGCGGCTTGCGGCGACCACAAGTTCGCGCCCTGCGCCCGATCGCGTGTCCGGCATCCCGCACGGAGCGCGCGGCGTTGACGGCCGTGGCTGGCACCGCGTATCATCGGCGCCCTTGTCCCGCCCGGTCTTTAATTGAGGTGAAGGGCGCAGGCGAACGAGCGCGGGGTATAGCGCAGTCTGGTAGCGCGCCTGCTTTGGGAGCAGGATGTCGGGGGTTCGAATCCCTCTACCCCGACCATATGTCATCCCTCGGCCCCGCTGCGCGACAACGAAAGTTACCGCGCCCGTAGCTCAGCCGGATAGAGCATCGGCCTTCTAAGCCGAGGGTCGCAGGTTCGAGTCCTGCCGGGCGCGCCAATACCGCCGGCGGGAATCGCCGCCGGCAATGCCCGGGCCGGGGCTGGAAGAAAGCGGACTCGAACCTGCGACGTATCCGATCGGCAGGTTCGACAAAATCGCGGAGCGATTTTGAACGGTGGCGCGGAGCGCCGCCGGCCCCGCAGGGGCGAGGGCCCACAGGCCCGAGTAATCCTGCCGGGCGCGCCAATACCGCCGGCGGGAATCGCCGCCGGC
>JAJJPM010000087.1:0-3658 GCA_032907525.1 Gammaproteobacteria bacterium | reverse complement strand
AGTCGGCGATGCGCCCGACCATGGCGCCGGCTTCGGTTTCCAGCATCTTCATGGCAAAGGCGATTTCGCCGATCTCGTCCCTGCGTCCGGTATAGATCAGTTGGCTGACGGGATTGCGGCCGATGCGCCGTGCCTGTCGGACCAGCTGTACCAGCGGTGCCAGTGCCAGTGCCGTCAGCCCGGCGGCGGCCGCGCCAGCCAGCACGACGGCGGTTGCACCCGCGATTAGCGGCGCGCCGCCCAGCAACGCGCCGATCGCCGCACCGGCAGCGCCGCCGAGGCCTGCCAGCAGCGCCACCCGAGCGCGCAGGCCGAGCGCTGGCGGGCGCAACGAGGCCGCAGCCCGACCGTCGCGCATCCGCGCGTAGAGTGCCTCGGCGGCCTGGATCTGTTCGGGCTGCGGGCGGGTCCGTACCGATTGGTACTCCACCACCTTGCCGTTGCGGCTGACCGGCGTGGCGAAGGCGCTGACCCAGTAATGGTCGCCGTTCTTGCAGCGGTTCTTGACGATGCCCATCCACGAGCGGTTCGCCTGCAGCGTCTGCCAGAGATCGGCGAACGCGGCTTCGGGCATGTCCGGATGCCGCACGGTGTTGTGCGGCTGACCCAGCAGCTCGTCTTCGTCGAACCCGGAAATCGCCACGAAATCAGGATTGGCGTAGCTGATGGTGCCTTTGAGGTCGGTGGTCGAGAGGATGTTCGCCGTGTCGCCCACGATGACTTCGCGGCCGCTGACGGGCAGGTTGAGGCGCATAAACAGATCTTCCTTGGTAATGGGTCTGAGTACGCGAGGCAGGTTCAGCGGCGCGGCTTCTGTCGGCGCGCTCGCGGGATGCGGCGGGGCATCTTGTACGGCAGTCAGGTTACGAATCGGTGATCAGTCATCCTCCTTGCCGCCCGCATCGGTCTCCAGCTGCTCCAGCAGGTCGATCAGGCGTCGGCGCAGTTGGCCGAGTTCGCGCGACTTGAAGGAGCGGCGGGTGCGCTCCAAGACCTGAATGGTCTCTTCCAGGGCCTCGCGCAGGGTCTCTTCGGTCAGCATTGCTTGTTCTTCGTAGCGTCACATGCAGGTTGGGTGCCGTTTGTTCGCCCGGCGGTTCTGCCCTGACGGGGTTCGTCGAGGGCAAAAAAAAGGCGCCGGCCGTATGCACCCCTGATGGGATGTCACGGCTGGCGCCTTAGCTATCAGGTCCGGGTGTCCTGAGCGGTAAAGCAACTTTCGCAAAATGCGAAACTGGTGGCATTTTGCCTGTAGCCAAGTGTGGTAACAAGCCCGGCAAGCGCATTATGGCGCCGTTCCGGCAGCGCCCTGCGTCGCACCATTACGGGGCGTTCTTGCCCTGCTTCAGGCACGTCGGCGGGTCCAGAACTGGTCCACCAGCATTTCCATCCGGCCGGCCAGCTCGGCGACGCCCGAGGCGCTTTGCCGGCTGCGCAGGCCGCTCTCCACGTGATGGTCCGAACCGCTGCGGATGCTCACGATGTTCTGGTTGATGTCCTCGCTCACCGCGCTCTGCTGCTCGACGGCCGCGGCAATCTGGATACTCATTTCGCTGATCTCGTTGACCCGACTATTGATGCCCTGCAGCGAGCGCGCCGCCTGTTCCGCCTGCTCGACGCTGTGCATGGCCTGCTCACGGCTGCGCTGCATGACCTCCACCGCCTGGCGTGCGCCGCCCTGCAGGGCGGCGATCATGCTGTTGATCTCCTGAGTCGACTGCTGGGTCCGCGATGCCAGGTTGCGCACCTCGTCGGCGACCACGGCGAAGCCGCGGCCCTGTTCACCCGCGCGTGCCGCCTCGATGGCGGCATTGAGGGCCAGCAGGTTGGTCTGCTCGGCAATGCCGCGGATGACGTCCAGCACCTTGGTGATGTCGTTGCTGTGCATCTCCAGTTCGTGGATCACCTCACCGGCCTGCTGGATGTCCAGCGCCAGCTGGCCGATGGCGGCACCGGTGCGATTGACCACCTCGGTGCCGGTCGCGGCTTCGCTATCGGCACGGCTGGCGGCTTCGGCGGTGCGCTGTGCGTTGCTGGCCACCTCCTGCACGCTGACTGCCATCTGGTTGATCGCGGTGGCGACCTGGTCCGTCTCGACCTGCTGACGGGCAGCGCTCTGTGTGCTGCTCTCCATCGCGCCGAGCAGTTCCTTGGCGTGCTGGCTGAGCTGGCGGGACGCATCGCCGATGCGCCCGACCATGGCGCCGGCCTCGGTTTCCAGCATCTTCATGGCAAAGGCGATCTGACCGAAATCGTCGCGGCGGCCGGTATAGATCAGCTGGCCCACCGGGTTGTCGCCGATCCGCCGCGCCTGTTCGACGAGCCGTTGCAGGGGCGCCAGTGCGAGGTAGGCCAGGGTGCCGGCCGTCGTTGCGGCGACAGCCGTGGTGACCGCCGCGAATGCGAGACCCACACCACCCAGCAGCGCGCCGGCGAGCACGACGGGCGCGCTGCCCAGCGCCGCCAGTAGCGCGACGCGGCTGCGTACGCCCAGCGGGGCGCGCCGCAGTGCGGCCGGTGGGCGTTTTTCACGCAGCTGCGCATATAGCCGTTCGGCCGCAGCAATTTGTGCCGGTTGTGGTTTGGTCCTTACGGACTGGTACTCGACGACCCGCCCGTTGCGACTGATCGGCGTGACAAAGGCGCTGACCCAATAATGGTCACCGTTCTTGCAACGATTCTTCACCATGCCCATCCACGATCGGCCGCCGCGCACGGATGACCAGAGATCGCCGAAGGCTTCGGCGGGCATGTCCGGGTGGCGGACGATGTTGTGATGCTGTCCGAGCAGTTCGTGCTCTTCGAATCCGCTGACGCGGATGAAATCGGGATTCACGTAGGTGATGTCACCGTCGAGATCCGTGGTGGAGAGGATATTGGCGGTGTCGCTGATTGAAACGTCGCGGCCAGTGACCGGCAGGTTCATGCGCATGATGGGTCTCGTCAACAAGGCAAGGTGTTGTTCGGTTCCCCGGGCGCCTCTGCCGGCGCATCGGGATGCACCGTACCTTCCGTGTCGGTCTCGCCCTCTCGGCGATTCGCTTCCTGCTTCAGACGGCCCAGCGGGTCGTTCGGAACTTGTGTAGCGGTACAGCGGACACGGAAAACGCGCCAGCACGGGTTCGCTATGTCGACGGCCCTGTTGGCTTACCACCGCCCTGACAGATCAGGACGATGGCATGGTGATATCAGTCTCTATGGGCTCTCAATACGACTGAAGTCCTACTACCTTGGTCAGGCATATCAATATGGCTGAGTGCCAGCAATATTGTACATATTGTTTGCTTTGTACAATGGCTGTACATAAAAAGTTCATCCCTGAGCGGCAACCCTGGTTCAAGCGGCCGGTCCTAGCTAGGGATGCAGGGTAGGAACGGCACGCAGGTCGCGAAGGCTGTTGCCGACGCCGACGCCTGCTAGACTCAAGTTCCGCGCAGACTCACAAGGGATGCCCGGGAATCCGAAAACAACCAAAAAGGAGTGCATCCATGAAAGGCAAATCCTTGGCATGGATCTTTACCGCCGCTCTGGCGGGTACCGGCCTGAGCGGAGTAGCACAGGCGCAAGAGAAGTTCGTCACCATCGGCACCGGCGGCCAGACCGGCGTTTACTATGTCGCCGGGCAATCGATCTGCCGCTTCGTCAACCGCAATGCGGA
>JAJJPM010000086.1:0-16271 GCA_032907525.1 Gammaproteobacteria bacterium | reverse complement strand
AATCCCGCCCTCTCCGCCAAAAATAGAAAAGGCCCCCTCGTGGGGCCTTTTCTATTTTTCGATGGTGAGGGTGGCCTTGATGAAGAACCCCCGTTCGACGGAGCGGCCGCCAGGCCGCGGAGAACGCCGGAGCGCAGCGGAGGCGGCCCCGCAGGGGCGAGCGCGCAGCGCGAGTAATCCCGCCCTCTCCGCCAAAAATAGAAAAGGCCCCCTCGTGGGGCCTTTTCTATTTTTCGATGGTGAGGGTGGCCTTGATGAAGAACCCCCATTCGACGGAGCGACGGAGCGCAGCGCCCGAATATTCCCGCCCGCTTCCCCGAATAAATTCGAGCCCCCGTGCGGGGCTTTCTTCCCCGCCCTCTCTGCCAATAAGAAGCGGCTCCCATTTTCGCATACGCTATGCGATAGCCGTGGGGGCGTGCCAGGCACCGCCCTTGGAGATAGACGATGAGAGGATTCAATACCCGGACACGTGCGCGCGGTGCGCCGCCGATCGATCTGCCGGCACGGATCCGCCTGGGTGTGGTGGCGCTGCTGCAGCTCGTCATGGCGGTGGAACTCGCGCTGCTGCTCTATGACCGCCAGTGGGTGACCGCCTTTCTGGTGCTGGCGATCATGATCGTGTCGCTGCTGCCTTACGCGCTCGGTCGCCGCTTCCGGGTGCACGTGCCTGCCGAGTTTCAGGTGCTGGCGGTGATATTCGTGTTCGCGACGCTGTTTCTCGGCGAGATTCGCAGCTACTACGAACGCATCTGGTGGTGGGACATGGCGCTGCATGCCTCGTCCGGCCTGCTGCTCGGGATTTGCGGATTTCTGCTGGTCTACGTCCTCAACGAGAACGAGCGTGTCGACCTGCACCTGCGCCCGCGCTTCGTCGCGCTGTTCGCGTTTCTGTTCGCCGTCACGGTCGGCGTTCTCTGGGAGATCTTCGAGTTCGCGATGGATGAGCTGTTCGGAACGCAGATGCAGAAGCCGATGTTCGACGATCCCTCCGGCCTGACCGACACCATGTGGGATCTCGTCGTCGATGCACTCGGCGCCCTGGCGATCAGCGTTCTCGGCTGGCGGTACATGAAGCGCGGGCAGCGGTCCTTCATGGAGGCGTGGATCCGCACGTTCATCGAGCGCAACCCGCGGCTGTTCCGCGGCCGCGGGCGGCCCGAGTGACGACAGCGTCGATGCGGGGAACGGGGGGCGGCGGCGCGGGGAGATGTCGCCGTCCCCACGCCGGCGGCATCACGTCCCCTTGACCACCAGCACCGCGCACGGTGTTTCGCTGAGGATGCGTTCGGACGTGCTGCCGAGGAGCACACGCTCCAGCGCGCCGCGGCCGTGGCTGCCGGTGACGATCAGGTCCGCGTTGCGTTCGCGCGCCACCTCCACGATCGTCATGGCGGGCTGCCCCTCCAGGACCAGGCCTTCGGCGTCCACGCCCTTCGACTTCATGTGCGTAACGGCCAGATCGACGGCCGTCTGCGCCTCGGCGCGGCGTTCCGGTCCGTGGCTCGGCGTCGTGACCGAGACGACCGTGACCTTGGCATTGCAGAACTGCGCGAGGTTCGTCGCGGTCACCGCGGCGGCATCCGCGAAGCGCGAGCCGTCGGTGCCGACCACGATGTGGCGGCCTTCGATATGGGCGGCGCGCGGCACCACCAGGATGTTGGTGCGGGCCAGGCCGATGACGTGCGCGGTGGCGTGGCCGAGCATCATGCGTGCCAGACCGCGGCGGCCGCGGCGGCCCATGATGATGAAGTCCGCCTTGGTGCGCTCGGCGAGGTCGACGATCTCCTGCTGCACGTTCTGGCCGTGGATCAGGTGCGTCTCGCAGGTGATGCCGGCCTCGGCGGCCTGCGCCTTCACCTGGTCCAGATGCTCCTGGGCCGCTTCCAGTTCCTGCTTGAGGATGGTCTCGCCCAGGCCCTCGTGCTCGACGCCGGTGGCGACCAGGGACATCACGTGCAGCTCCGCGCCGCACTTGCGCGCCATGGAGATGGCCTCGCGCACCGCCGCGGCGCTGAACTCCGAGCCGTCGCTGGCCACGACGAAACGTTCGAACCGGCCCAGCGGCGAGAGTCGCGCGCCGGCCGCCGCGGCCTCCGCGACGGGTTCGATCACGGCCGCGGCGGGCGCTGCCGCCACCGCCTCGGCCGCCTCGACGGCGAGCCGGTGTTCGCGCATGCCCTTGTAGAGTGCGAACAGGATCATCACGGCGCCGAACAGCAGCGCGAACGCGAGCGTGCCCTCTCCGATCCTGTCGAGCACGCCGATGGTCGCCTGTGTCAGCCCTTCCAGATAACCGAGCTCGACGAGGTAGCCGGGGATATAGAAGAAGCGGCTCACCAGCACCAGCAGCATGATCGCCGCCATCACGAACTTCACCACGTGGTCCTTGACGTAGGTGGTGCCGATGGCGCCGATCTGGATGCCGAACAGCGAGCCGGCCAGGATGATCATGGACAGGCGGATGTCGACGAAGCCGTCCAGTGCGTAGAAGAAGCTGCCGCCCAGGCCCATGACGAAGGCCACGACCAGTTCGGTCGCGCTCGCCATCAGCGCCGGCAGGCCGAGCACGTACATCATGGCCGGCACGCCGATGAAGCCGCCCACCGCGATGGTCGCCGCCAGCAGGCCGGTGGCGAAGCCCAGCGGCGCGATCACCAGGAACGAGACCTTGGCGTCGATGCTCTTGAAATGGATCATCGTGCCGGGGATGTGCAGGCCGCGCACCCAGCGCACCAGCGGGGTGAGCTGCCTGGGGCCTTCATCGGCGGTCGCCTCGCCGCGCTTCTCGCGCATGCCGTCGCGCAGCACGATGGTGCCGACGATGCCCAGCACGACGACGAACACGAACGACACGTACAGATTCGTGCCGGTGGCGCCGAAGGCCTCGCGGATGCCGACCATGATGTTCTTGCCGAACAGCACCCCGGCCTCGGCGAAGATGCCCATCACGATGCCCAGCTTGATGTCCACCTGACCGTAGAGATTGCGCTTGTAGGCGCCGACCAGCGACTTCGGGAACTTGTGGGCCATGTTGCTGGCCACCGCGACCACGCCCGGCACGCCCATGCTCATCATCGCCGGGGTGAGCACGAACGCCCCGCCGGAGCCGATGAAGCCGCTGACCATGCCGCCGACGAAGCCGACCAGGAAGAGCACCACGACGGTGGTGGTGTTGAGTTCGATGAAGGAGATGCTTTCCATGGACGGGTTCCGTTATTTCTTTTTGGCGCGGAGACCGAGCAGGTCCCAGAAGTGGCCCGTGAAGGCGCCGTGCACGAGCGAGAACACCATCGCGATCACCAGCGGCACGAGGGCATAGAGCTTCTCGCCGCGGCGTGTGGCCGCGGCCAGCTCCGGCAGCTTGTCGGCGAACAGGAACAACAGCAGATAAAGGCCTGCGCTGGCTGCACCCAGGATCAGGGTGACCGCCAGCGCCCGCCGGGAGCCGGGCGCGTGCATCGGACCAGTCCTCACAGTGGGTTGAAAAGACAGGGAATGCGACACTCTACCAACGAACGGGGCGGAATAGAACAAAATTGTCTTGACGCCCCCATAACCAATTTTTGACGTCATCTTGACGGATGTCGGGGCCGGAGTCGGCGGCCCGGCCGACCCTGGGTCGGGCGTCCGGGGGACGCGGGGGAGGCGGGCGGGAGAGGCCCCGGCATATGTCATGCCCATCGCCCCGTGTGGCACGCGCCGGCGGCGTTCCCGTACCATAGGCACGACTATGACAACAAGCCTGTCCCGCCGGGGAACTTCCGCCATGTCCTACGCCGCCCTCCTG
Organism: Gammaproteobacteria bacterium; assembly: GCA_032907525.1. GTDB lineage: Bacteria > Pseudomonadota > Gammaproteobacteria > Thiohalobacterales > Thiohalobacteraceae > JAHJQQ01. The sequence continues at coordinate 12,481 of JAJJPM010000086.1, read as the reverse complement.
GCCCTCGCGGTCCTGTCGCTGACCGCGTGCTCCGGGAACGATGCGCCGGAGACCGCCGGCGATGCCGCGCCCTGGGTCCGCACGGTCGCGGTGCGCAGCGACGGCCAGGCGCGGCTGGACCTGACGGGCCGCGTGCGCGCCCGTTTCGAGACGCCGCTGGCCTTTCAGGTGGATGGCCGCATCGCAAAGCGTCACGTCGACGCCGGCCAGAGGGTGGAGGCCGGCCAGCTGCTGTTCGAACTCGATCCCAAGGACCTGCGCGAGGCGCTGAACGCGGCCGAGGCCGCGCGCGCGGCGGCCGCGGCCGAACTGCGCACCGCCGAGGACGAGCTCGAGCGCCATCGCGATCTGCTGGAGAAGAACTTCATCGGCCAGCAGGCCTACGACCGTGCCGTCCTGGCGGAGCGTACCGCGCGCGCCCGGCTCACCGCGGCCGCGGCCGATCTCGAACGCGCGCGCAATGCGCTCGGCTATGCGGCGTTGCGCGCGGAAACCGCCGGCGTGCTCGTCGACGTCCAGGGCGAGGCGGGGCAGGTCGTGGAAACCGGTCAGACGCTGGCGACCCTCGCGGTCGAGGGCGCGCGCGAGATCGAGGTCGCGCTGCCCGACGGCACCGTGCCGCCGCAGCGCGGGCAGGCACAGGGCGCCGACGGGACCGCCGTCGCCATCGAGCTGCGCGAGGTGGCCGGCGCCGCCGATCCGGCCAGCCTGACCTGGCGCGCGCGCTACCGGCTCGGGGACGGCGCGGCCTTCGCGCTGGGCTCGGTGGTGCGCGTGACACTGCAGGAGGCCGCGCCGACCGCGCCGGTCTTCGAGGTGCCGGTCGGCGCGCTCGACGAACGTGCCGACGGCCCGCGCGTCTGGCGGGTCGTGGACGGCACGGCGCAGCCGCTGCCGGTCACGGTGGTGTCGCTGGGACAGGAGACGGCGCGCATCCGCGCGGAGCTGCCCGCCGATGCGCGCGTGGTGGCCTTCGGCACGCATCTGCTCACGGCGGGCATGGCGGTGCGGGAACAGCGCCGATGAGCTTTCCGAACCTCTCCGCGCTCGCCGTGCGCGAGCGCGAAGTCACGCTGTTCTTTCTGCTGGTGTCGATCTTCGCGGGCGTCTACGCCTTCGTGACGCTGGGGCGCGCCGAGGATCCGGCCTTCACCGTGCGCGTGATGGTGGTGTCGGCGCTGTGGCCGGGCGCGACCGCCGAGGAGCTGCAGGACCAGGTCGTCGACCGCCTGGAGAAGCGCATCCAGGAAGTCGAGTATCTCTACCGCATCGAGACCACGGTGCGGCCCGGGCGCGCCGATCTGCAGGTCGAGTTCCACGACCACACGCCCAGCGAGAAGGTCCCCGACCTGTTCTACGAAGTGCGCAAGCGCATGCTCGACGAGACCCCGGAGCTGCCGGAGGGCGTCGTCGGCCCGATCGTCAACGACGATTTCTCGGACGTCTATTTCTCGCTGCTCGCGCTGTCGGCGCCGGGCCTGCCGCTGCGCGAGCTGACCCGCGAGGCGGAAGCGATCCGCGACCGCCTGCAGCGGGTCGCGGGCGTGCACAAGGCGCTGCTGCTCGGCGAGCGGCCGGAGCGCGTCTATCTCGAATTCGACAACGCGAAGCTGCTGAACCTGGGCGTGTCGCCGCAGCAGATCTTCGACGCCATCGACGCCCACAACCGCGTACAGCCGGCGGGGCGCTTCGAGACCCGCGGGCCGCGGCTCTACCTGCGGGTGGATGCGGACCTGTCCGATCCCGCCGCGCTCGGCGCCGTGCCGGTGCGCGTGGGCGAACGCATCCTGCGGCTGGACGAGCTGGCCGGGGTGTGGCGCGGCTACGAGGATCCGCCTTCCTATCTGGTGCGCGCCCAGGGCGAGGATGCGCTGCTGCTCGGCGTGGTCATGCACCGGGGCGAGAACGGCCTGGAGCTGGGCGAGCGCCTCGCCGGCTTCCTCGCGCAGGAGCGCGCGCGGCTGCCGCTGGGCATGACGCTCGAACAGCTCACCAATCAGGCCGACGCCATCGTCTGGGCCGTCGATCTGTTCCAGGTGAAGTTCCTGGTCGCCGTGGGCGTGGTGATGCTGGTGAGCTTCATCGCCATCGGCCTGCGCGCCGGACTGGTGGTGGGCATCGCGATTCCCGTCACGCTCGGCATCACCTTCCTGCTGATGAAGATGAACGGCGTCAACCTCGACCGCGTCACGCTGGGCGCGCTGATCATCGCGCTCGGCCTGCTGGTCGACGACGCCATCATCGCCATCGAGATGATGCTGGTGAAGATGGAGGAGGGCTGGGAGCGCGCCCACGCCGCGGCGCACGCCTGGAACGTCACCGCCGCGCCCATGCTGTTCGGCACCCTGGTCAGCGTGGTCGGCTTCGTGCCCATCGGCTTCGCGCAGTCGGGCGTCGGCGAATACGCCGGCAACATCTTCTGGGTGCTGGCCTACGCGCTGCTGTCGTCGTGGCTGGTGGCGGTGGTGTTCACGCCCTATCTGGGCTTCAGGCTGCTGCCGGAGATCCGTGCCGGACACAGGCACACGGAGAGCGAGCTGTACCAGACGCCGCTCTACCGCCGGCTGCGCGCCCTCATCACCGCCTGCGTCGTACGCCGCAGGCGGGTGGTCGCGGCCACCGTGGGTCTGCTGGCATTGTCCATCGCCGGCATGGCCGGGCCGGTGCAGAAGCAGTTCTTCCCCAGCTCCGACCGCACCGAGGTGCTGGTGAGCGTGTTCCTGCCGCAGGGCAGCGCCATTGCGGCCACCGACGCCGTCACCCGGCGCCTGGAGGCGATCCTGGCGGGGATGCCCGAGGTGAAGACGCTGTCGGCCTACGTCGGCGCCGGTGCGCCGCGCTTCTTCATCTCCGCCAATCCCGAGCTGCCGGACCCCGCCTTCGCGAAGATCATCGCCGTGGCACACGACGTGGCCGCGCGCGACCGGGTCATGGCCGAGCTGCGGCGCCACATCGACGCCGGCGAGTTCCCCGAGGCGCGGGTGCGCGTCGCGCAGCTGCTCTACGGCCCGCCGGTGGTGTGGCCGCTGAGTTTCCGCATCCTCGGGCCCGACCCCGCCGAGCTGCGCCGCATCGGTCATGCCGTGCGTGCGGTGATGGCCGCGAATCCCCACGCCGTGGACCCGCATCTGGAATGGGACGAGCGCGCCCCCGTGCTGCATCTGGCCATGGACACCGAACGCCTGCAGCGCATGGGACTGACACCGCGCGAGGTCGCCGAGCAGCTGCAGTTCCTCCTCGACGGCGTGCCGGTCGCCGAGGTGCGGCAGGACATCCGCGCGGTGCAGGTGCGCGCGCGCGGCCGGCGCGACGTGACGCCGGAGGAACTGGCGGGACTGGAGATCAAGACGCGTGACGGCCGCAAGGTGCCGGTCGCCCACCTCGGCCGCATCGAGACGGTGTACGAGGATGCGGTGATCAAGCGTTACAACCGCGAGCCCTTCCTGGCGGTGAACGCCGACGTGCACGGCGCGCAGCCGCCCGACGTGACCGATGCGGTGTGGCGCGCCATGGCGCAGATCCGCGAGACGCTGCCCGAGGGCTACCGCATCGACATCGGCGGCACCGTCGAACAGTCGGCCAAGGCCGACGCCTCCATCCAGAAGCTGCAGCCGGTGATGGTCGGCCTGATGCTCATCTTCGTGATGCTGCAGATGCGCACGTTCTCGGGCACCTTCATGGTGATCGCGACCGCGCCGCTGGGCCTGATCGGCGCGACCGTCGCGCTGCTGCTGTTCGGCCAGCCGTTCGGCTTCGTGGCGCTGCTCGGCCTGATCGGCCTGGCGGGCATCCTGATGCGCAACACGCTGATCCTCACCCAGCAGGTCGCCGACAACCTGCGCGACGGCATGGCGACGCAGACGGCGGTCGTCGAGGCCGCCGTGCGCCGCGCCCGGCCGGTGATGCTCACCGCCGTGGCCGCCGCCTTCGCCTTCGTGCCGCTGACCTTCGACGGCTTCTGGGGACCGCTCGCCTACGTGCTGATCGGCGGCGTGCTGGCGGGCACGGCGATCACGCTGCTGTTCGTGCCGGCGCTGTACGCGGTGTGGTTCGGGCTGGGCGATAAGGCGTGAGGCGCGACCGGAGCGCGGGTCCGGCGGCAGCCGCCCCGAGAACGCTCCGGGTCCGATGTTCTTACGGCGCGAGCTTCGGATTGAGCGAACCGCGCTCCATGCGCTGCCACAGCATGTTGTTCTTCATCATGATGACGCGGCCATCCTCGGTCTCCATGGGCACACCGTCGCGCATGGACATTTTGTTGCCCCGGCCGTCGATCATTCTCATTTCGCCGGCCTCGTTGACGTACAGCGTCGAACCATCCTTGAGCCTGACCTGTTCGGCGGCCCCGTCCGAGGCCAGGGCAGGCGCACCCAGCAGCGAGAAAACGAGCAGAGTCGATAAAAGCGTTTTCATGACGATCACCTCCGCAGCGCCGATGAAACCGATCGAAGCCCGATAGCGGAACGGCGTGCAGAACAAGGATAGATGAATTCCGGACGGCCATTCCGCTTCCTGCGCGGCCGTTCGGCGCGGCGGAATGAGCCGGCCGCCAACCGGCCCCGAAAAAAGGGCCCCCGCGTTAAGCGGACAGCATGCGCAGGAACAGCAGCAGCCAGATCGCGAACAGGAGTCCCACACTCACGAAAAACGCATCGCGGCGCCGCGGCACGTTGGTGTTCCTCAGGTGCAGGACGCTGTGCACCGAACGGGCCGCCACATAGGCCCAGCACAACCCGGTCGGCAGGGTATCGCCCTGGCCCGTCGCGTACAGCGTGATGACGGCCGCATAGAACAGCACCGGCATTTCGAACAGATTGGTGAAATGCTGGTAGGCGGACAGCATGTACTCCGGCGGTTTTGCGCCGCGCCCGTGACGAAAGTAGCTCACGGGCAGTCCCTCTCCCACGGCCCGATAGGCCGATCGCACCATCACCAGCGACATCAGGAAAGTCCAGCCCACCAGGGCAAACATCGGATAAAGCACCGTCGGGCCCTGCGTCATCACATCCTCCTGTCATGTCCGGACATCGTGCCTTGCATCGTAGGGGGCATGAATATATGTTCAAGAGCATAAATTGGGAGGGGCGACATGCCATATACCAAAGAACACAAGCGCAAGAGCCGCGAAAGGATCCTGCACAGCGCCTCGCGGCTGTTTTCCCGCCGGGGCTACGACGCCGTTTCGCTGGACGACGTGATGGCCGACGCCGGTCTCACGCGCGGCGCTTTCTACAACCACTTCAGGAACAAGGCCGACCTCTACGCCCAGGCCATCCCCCATGCCGCCATGAACAACGAAATCGGCAAGGACCTCGTCACGCGCGAACCGACGCGGGAATCGCTGGACTGCCTGGTGGAGCGTTACCTCAGCCGTGAGCACATCGAAGACGCCGACCCCCCTTGCCCGCTGGCGTTCCTGGCCACGGACGTCGGCATCCGCGACGAAGGCGTGCGAAACGCGTATACCCGCATGCATGGCGAACTGGCCAGGCTGCTGCGGCGAGTGGTGTCCGAAGGCGGAACCGATGCGGCGCACGACGACGCGCTGGCCGTAACCGCGCTGCTGATCGGCGGCGTCGCCGTGGGGCGCGCGCTGAACGACCCCGACGCGGTCGAGGCGCTGCTCACGAGCTGCCGTGGCGCGGCGCGGAAGCTGCTCGCCAGCCCGCCGAATCCGGTTTCACGGGACTGACGGCCGCAGGCCCTTTCATATTGTTTTTCTGCGCCGCGCGCCGCGGACAAAAAAAGGGCGGCGACCGCCGGCCAGCCCCTGGCTGCCGGTGGTCGCCGCCCCTTTGTCCGGGTGGCGAAGACCGTTACGCGGCCTTCACGCCCAGCTTCTGCCTCCAGCCCGGGAACAGCTTGTCGGCGTCGCCCGGGAAGGACTCGAAGGCGCGCGCGAACTCGCGGTGCGACTTCGCCCACTCGATCGGATCGGCGCCGGCCTTCCAGCATTCGTAGGCCTGGCGCAGCGAGATCGCGCCGGCCGCCGGGCTGTCGATGTGGCCGTAGGAGCCGCCGCCGGCGGTGTTGATCACGTTGCCGTGGCCCAGGTTCTCGAAGAAGCCGGGCAGGCGCAGCGCGTTCATGCCGCCGGAGATGATCGGGGTGGTGGGCTTCATGCCGTACCACTTCTGGTAGTAGACCGGGCCCTGGCACTCGTCGCGCTCGATCATGTAGGCGATGACCTTGTCGCCGCCTTCGCCTTCCATCTTGCCGTAGCCCATGGTGCCGACGTGGATGCCCGACGCACCCTGCAGGCGCGACATCTTGGCCAGCACGAAGGCGGTGTAGCCGCGCTTGGAAGAGGGCGAGGTCACGGCGCCGTGGCCGGCGCGGTGATAGTGCAGGTACTGGTTCGGGTACTGACGGCGCGCGGTGGTGACCATGCCGGGGCCGCCGACGTAGCCGTCGACCAGGAACGCAAGCTTGTCGGCGTCGGGGCCGAAGGTCTCCAGCGCGAAGTCGGCGCGGGCGCACATCTCGTAGTGATCGTCGGCGGTGATGTTCAGCGAGAACAGCTTGGCCTGACCGGTCTCGTCCTGGGCGCGCTTCATGGCGTCGTAGACCAGCGGCAGGGTCTTCTTCAGCGGCGAGAACACCTGGTTGCCCTGCGGCTCGTCGTTCTTGATGAAGTCGCCGCCGAGCCAGAACTCATAGGCCGCCTGGGCGAACGGCTCCGGACGCAGGCCGAGCTTGGGCTTGATGATGGTGCCGGAGATGTAGCCGCCGTCCTTGACCGGGCGGCCGAGGATGCGCCACAGGTCGGAGATGTCCTTGGCCGGGCCGTCGAACATCTGGATCACGCGCTCGGGCACGTAGAAGTCGATCATCTTCGCGTACTCGACGTCGCCCATGCCCTGGTTGTTGCCGATGGTCAGGGTCAGGAACGACACCAGCATGAAGCGGCCGTCGGTGACGTTGCGGTCGAACAGCTCCAGCGGGTAGGCGATGCGCATGTCCTCCTTGGCCGGATCGATGTGATAGACCAGCGCGTCCACGCCCTTGGTGAAGTCGTCGGTGGTGCAGACCTCGACGTTGGTGCCGGTGGAGGACTCCGCGGCGAAGTGCGCGGCCGTGGCCAGGTAGTCGTGACCGGCCTTGGGCTTCATGGTGTAGGCGACCAGGATGTGCTTGCCGCCGGCGATGAGGTCGGCTTCCTTGAGGTCGAGGTTGGCGTAGCGCTTGGATTGATCGTGGGCCATGGGGCTTCCTCCAGATCGAGTGACGGATAGGCCAGCGGGGTCCGCTGAAGTGGATTCACTATAATTTGGAGGGTCTATAAGGTATATTCAGGATTTATTAGATAACCTCAAACTTTCACTTAATGCTCAAGCTCACCCTGCGCCAGCTGGAGATCCTCGAAGCGGTCGACCGTTGCGGCAGTTTTTCCGGTGCCAGCAAGGAGTTGCACCTGTCCCAGCCGGCCGTCTCCATGCAGATCAAGCAGCTCGAGTCGGTCCTCGGCCTGCCGGTGTTCGAACATCAGGGAAAGCACATCCGCTTGACAGAAGTCGGGCGCGAGACGCTCGGCACTGCCCGGACCATCGCCCGGGAACTGGCCAATCTCGAACACGCGCTGGCCGATCTGCGCGGCCTGAAGGGCGGCGCGCTGACCGTCTCGGCGGCCAGCACCGCGAGCGTGTTCGCGGCCCGCATGATGGCGCTGTTCCGCGCCCTGCACCCGGACGTGAAGCTGTCGCTGAACGTGGTCAACCGCGAGACCCTGTTGAAGCACCTGACCTCCGACAGCGTCGATCTCGCCCTCATGGGCCAGCCGCCGGACGGCCTCGGCCTGGTCGCGCGACCGGTGATGGACAACCCGCTGGTGGTGATCGCCGCCACCACCCACCCGCTCGCGGGCAGGAAGGGCATCTCCCTCGAACGCCTGCTCCGGGAACCGCTGGTCGGCCGCGAGCACGGCTCCGGCACGCGCAGCGCGCTGGAGAAGTTCCTCGCCGGGCAGGGACTGACGTTCACGCCCGCCATGGAAATGAACAAGAACGAGGCCATCAAGCAGGCCGTCGAAGCGGGCCTGGGGCTGGGCGTCGTGTCGCTGCACACCGTGCAGGCCGAGCTCGCCTCGGGCCAGTTGTGCGTGCTCGACGTGAAGGGCTTTCCGTTGAAGCGGCAGTGGTATCTGGTGCAGCGCGAGGGCCGGCGTCCGGGGCCGGCGGCGCAGGCGTTCATCCGGCTGGTGCTGACGGAGGCGGCGCAACTGTCGCGTTGACGGGGCAGGGACAGGAAAAAGACCGGCCGCGCGCCGCGCGGCCGGTCCGGTCGGAGCGTCCGGCTCCGATTATTTGGCGAGGTGGGTGCCGATCGCCTGCACCACGGCATCGACCGAGCTGTTCAGGCCCTCGACGAGCTTCGCCTCGTCGGCGAACAATGCGTCGCGGTTCTTGAAGTGGAAGGTCTCGGGCGCATCGAGATCGGTGCCGGACATGAGCGGGTTGTGGTACCCGTACATGAACTTCTCCTGATACACGACCTCCTGTGTCGTGCGCGAGACCATCGCCACCTTCACCTGCGCGGCCGGGCGCCAGTGCGGCGAGAACATCGGATGCTCGGTCGCATAGCCGAAGCTCTCGACCGCGATGTCCAGGATGGCGTCGGCGCCCTGGGCGTCGACGGCGGCATAGTCACCCAGCAGCTTGCCGGGCTTGGGACGCGCGGCGTCGACGATCTTCACCTGATAGCCCGATGCCCGCAGCTTCGTCTCGAGCGCCGACGTGTACCGGTCGGCGGCGGAGAAGCCGGCGTCGTGCGCGATCTTGGTTATCTTCTCGCCGGCGGTCATCGCGCCCGCGCCGACGGCCGTGCCGCCCACGGCCCCGAACATCATGCCCGGGTTGCCGAAGTCGTTCGCCACATAGGCAGGCGGTTCGGCCACGCGGATCAGCGCGATGCTCTGCACCTGCGCCTTCAGTTCGGGTCTGACGGCCATCGAGCCGCCGCCGCAGCCGCCGAGCAGGGCGGCGCCGGTGAGCAGTGAGACGAGCTTGATCGAGGATTTCATGACGACTCCTTCTTCTGACAGGGTGATACCAGACCGCTATGACGGCAATACCATGCGATCCTGAAGAGAATCGCTGCGGGCGGATAGGCGCGGGCGCTCAGAAATCCGCCCGGTATCCCAGATACACGAACCAGTTCACGCTGTCCTCGCTGCCGTCGACCAGTTCGCGCGTGGACCATTCGCCGCCGGTCTCGAACTCGAAGCGATAGCGTTTCCGCCAGAGATAGTCGACCAGCACCGAGGGCGCGCCGGTCCAGCGGTCCGTGTCGGTGCTCTCGTACTGCCGGTAGTCGAGGCGCACGCGCGGGTTGATGCGCCAGACGCGGTTGATGGGATAGCGCTCGTTGAGCGACAGCGAGACCGTGTCCGAGGTGCTGGTGTCGGAATAGCGCAGGCCGAGAATGCCGATGTCGCCCTCCTTGAGCAGGTTGCTGCCGATCAGCTGCAGGTTGTAGAAGAACTCGTCGCCGGTACCCGGCAGCGCCTCGACGCCGGCCGAGGCGGGGGTGCTGCCGTAGTTGGACACCGTGACGTCGCCGCTGAGCTGGAAGCGTTCGCCGAACGGCCGGCTCAGTCCCACGGTATAGGAGCGGCTGTCGGCGGTGCGATCCTCCGCGAGCCGGCGGATCTCGTCGTCGCTGAAGCTGGCGCGCAGCTCTTCGAGCGTCGTGACGGGCTGGCCCTGCAGCGCATTGCGGGTGGTGAGGATCGGACTCTGGCGGATGTCCACCGTGGCGTTCAGGGTGACCTGATAGGGCAGGGTCAGGTTGCCGAGCAGCAGCAGGGTGTTCAGCTGGTTGTACGAGACATCGTAGTCGACGTAGGTCAGCAGGGATTTCACGGGATCGAAGTAGCGGATCTCGCCGCCGACGGCGCGCCGGTCCAGCATGTCCTCCATCTGCTGTTCGATCAGGAAGGCGACGAAGTCCCAGGTGTTGGCGTAGGTGCCGAAGTCGGCGCTCACGCCGTAGAAATAGCGCTCGGTGTCGGGCGCGTCCCGGGAGGAATCGACCGGATAGCCGCTGACGGCATTGAGCCTGACGGTCGGTTTCCACTGATAGCTCAGGAACGCGCCGTCGAAGCGGCCGAGCACACCGCCGCTGCTGCGGGTCTGGCGGCCGAACCGCGCGCCGAGGCCCAGATCGCGGTGCTGTACGTCGGCGTACAGGCTGCTGACGCGGCTGATGTCGCCCCGGCCTTCGTCCTCGTCGAGGAAATCCTTTTCATAACCGCCCGTGAAACGCATCTGGATCTCCAGCGGACCGCCACGCCGCCGTCCGGTGATGTCCAGGTCGCTCGACAGCGAGGACAGGTTCACACGCGTCTCTTCGGTGCGGCGGTCGGTGAGCGTGTCCTGCTCGACGATGTGGCTGGTGTCGCGCCGGTAGTACTGCGAAAAGCTGCCGAACACGTCCCAGTCCGGTTCCTCCTTGCCGCGCTCCGCCGCGCGCAGGCGTTCCTTCGGCGCCTTGCGCGCCGTCAGCAGGCCGGCCAGGCGCTGCCGCACCCGCTCCGCACCGGGGCCTTCGGGATAGCGCGCCAGGTATTCCTCGTAGGCGGCCTTGGCATGCGCGATCTGCCGGTTGCGTTCGCGCGCCAGGCCGAGAAACTCCTGCGCGTCCTGGTGTCCGCCGGTGTCCGCGTGCTGCAGCACCTTGGTGTAGAGCCGGATCGCCCGCGCATAGTCGGCGCCGGCCATCGCCTGGCGCGCCTCTTCCATGAGCGCGTCCAGGCGCTCCTGCGGCAGGGCCGGCAGCAGCGGCTGTGGCGCGGGTGCCGGCGGCCGGGCCGCGCCCGCGCCGATGACGGTGCCGGTCTCTAAGGCTTCCCGGCGTTCGGCCTCGGGGGCCACCGCGATCCAGGTGCGCGGGAAGGCCGCCTGCAGCCGTGCCTGTGCCGCCTGCGCCGCCGCCTTGGTCTCGAAGAAGCCCAGGCGCAGGCGGTTCCAGACGCGCCCGTTCACGGGCGACTGCAGGCGGTAGAGCACCGCCGGTGCCGCAAGGTCGAAGGCCGAGGCCGGCGGCAGCGGCCGCGCCTCGACGGAGGACTCCAGATTCAGCACGTAGCGCCCGCGGATATCCGGCCGCGCCGCGGTGTCCGCCGCCGGGCCGGGCTCCGGGGCACGCGGCAGCAACGGTGCAGGCGGTGTTTCGGGCCTGGCCAGCAGGATCGACAGACTGCGGGCATCGGTGCCCGGCTGCACTTCGTAGTCGATCTCTCTGACGAAGTAGATGCCGAGCTGAACGCGCTGCGCGGTGCCGCCCTCGTAGCGGACGAACTGCAGCGGCACGCCGGGGCCGGACTCCCAGGTCAGGGATTCCGGTTGCGTGAAGTCGATGTCTTCGGTCTGCGCGGCCACGACCGGACGCAGCTGCAGAATGAGTTTGTCGCCGTGGTCCTGCGGCGCGTGGTTGATGTACTGCAGCGGAACATTGAAGTCGAGGCGGATGCGGGTCTTGCCGCCCGACTCGTCGACCTCGATGCGGTCGACGATGCGGGTCTGCTGCGCCCAGGCAGGCACCAGCCAGGCCAGGATCGCCAGCATCAGGATACGGTTCACCCAGGTGCGCACGCGGCGGCCTGTGTCGGGTCTTGCAGGCATTCGTGAGTTCCCCCTTGTGATTCGGGTGCGGCGCTCTGCGCGGATCAGAGGTCCCAGGTCCGCGTCCGGTGGCAGGCGCTGCAGTCGTCGTTGGTCGCCGGGTGTTCGCGCGGCTTGCCTTCGGCGATGGTGCCGTTGTGGCAATAGGCGCAATTACCGAGCACTTCGTTGTGGTCGACGCGTTCCTCCGGGCTCCAGGCGGTGGTGCGGTGGCAGGCGTCGCAGTTGTTGGTGGTCATGGGATGGTTGACCGGCTTGCCCGTCGCCGTCGCGCCGTTGTGGCAGGTGGAGCAGGCACCGCTCACGAGGGCGTGATCGAAGCTGGCCGGCGTCCAGGCGCGGGTGCTGTGGCAGGTGTCGCATTGCGCCGAGGTCTGCACGTGGGAGGCGGGCTTGCCCGTGGCGCTGACGCCGTTGTGGCAATTGCTGCAGGTGCCGGCCGCGACGCCATTGTGGTCGAACACCGCCGGCGTCCAGGCGCTGGTGGTATGGCAGTCGTCGCAGGTATTGCCCGTCGGCAGATGCGTCGGCGTCTTGCCCATGGCGATGCTGCCGTTGTGGCAGCTGGCGCAGGTGCCGATGACGGCGGCGTGGTCGACGCGCGTGACCGGTGTCCAGCCGCTGGTGCGGTGGCAGTCCTCGCAGAGACTGGTGGTGGCGATGTGCTGTGCGTGCTTGCCGGTGGCGGTGGTGCCGTTGTGGCAGCTCGCGCAGCTGCCGGTGACGCTGGCGTGGTCGAACACCGCGCCGGCCCAGCTGCTGGTGTTGTGGCAGTCGTCGCAGGTGTTGCCGCTGGCGATGTGGTTCGGCGTCTTGCCCATGGCGATGCTGCCGTTGTGGCAGCTGGCGCAGGTGCCGAT
>JAJJPM010000085.1:0-3701 GCA_032907525.1 Gammaproteobacteria bacterium | reverse complement strand
GCGGGTCGCGACCACGCCGGACGACGGCGACGCCTGGCGCGAGCTGGCCAGGGCGCGGCAGGCGCAGCGCGACTTCACAGCCGCCGCCGCGGCCTACGCCAAGGCCCGCGCCCTGCTGCCGGAAGACGCCGGCCTGCTCGCCGATCACGCCGACGCACTCGCCGCGGCGCAGGACCGGCGCCTGGCCGGCGAACCGGAGCGGCTCGTCGAGCGGGCGCTGCGGCTCGACCCCGATCATCCCAAGGCGCTGTGGCTGGCGGCGACGGCCGCACTGCAGCGCGGCGATACCGCCCGCGCCCGCTCGCATTGGGAACATCTGCAGCGCCTGCTCCCGGAAGACGCGCCGGACCGGCGCGTCATCGACCGCAACCTGGCGGCGCTGGACGGATCGGGCGGACCGGTCACGACGGAGGCCGGAACGCCGGCTGCGCCGGTCCGCGTATACGGCCGAGTGGACATCAGCCCGGCGCTGCGCGCGCGCGTGGCCGACGACGACACGGTGTTCGTGTTCGCGCGCGCGGTCGACGGCCCGCGCATGCCGCTGGCGGTGCTGCGCAAGCGAGTGCGCGATCTGCCGTTCGAGTTCAGCCTGGACGACAGCCTGGCCATGCAGCCCCGGCTGAAACTTTCCGGCTTCGACCGCGTGGTGGTCGGTGCCCGCGTATCGCGCGACGGCAGCGTGGCGCAGCAGTCCGGCGAGCCGCGTGGCGAACTCGGTCCGGTCCCGACGCGCGGCGGCGCCGCCGTGCGGCTGCTGATCGACGAACCCGCATCCTGAGCCCGAGGTATCCCTATGGAAGCCGCCGCCACACTGCCCGCACGCAAGCCGGTCGCCGGCCAGCCGTCACGCGCGCCGTCCGCGAACGCGTCGATCACCGCGCTGGTCGACCGGTATCAGCCGCGGCTGTTCCGCCTCGGCGTGCTGCTGTCCTATCTGGCCGTGTCCCTGGTCCTGTATCTCGGCTGGGTGAACCGGCACGCGCGCGTGTTGACCGCCGAATCCGGCCTCGGCTACGCGCTCGGCATCGTCGGCGGCGGCATGATGGTCATGCTGCTGCTCTATCCGCTGCGCAAGAAGGCCCGCTTCATGCGTCGTCTGGGACCGGTGAAATACTGGTTCCGCCTGCACATGACCTTCGGCGTGCTGGGACCGGTGTGCATCCTGTACCACTGCGAGTTCCAGCTCGGCTCGATGAACAGCAACGTGGCGCTGTTCTGCATGCTCACCGTCGCCGGCAGCGGGCTGGTCGGGCGCTATCTGTACATGCGCATCCACAACGGCCTGTACGGCAGCCGGCTGACTCTCGACGAACTGCGCCGCGACGCCACGGCGCTCCGGGAGGATCTGGCCGGGCGGGCCGACTTCGCGCCGCGCATGCTGGAGTCGCTCGATGCCTTCGAGTCCAAGACGCTCGCCGGCGGGCGCTCGCCGCTGCCGCTGGGCCTGCGCGCCTGGCGCCTGCACGCGCGGCTGATCCGCGAGCTCCACGCGGAGATCCGCGCGCGCATCGCGGCGGGCTCGCTGACGCGCGCCGAGGCGCGCGATCTGTACCGCTCATTGCGCCGGCATCTGCGCGCGCGCCTGGAGATCCTCCGGACGATCGCCGGGCTCGCACGCTACGAACGTCTGTTCTCGTTCTGGCACCTGCTGCATGTTCCGCTGTTCCTCATGCTCGTGCTCTCGGGGACCGTCCATGTCTTCGCCGTGCACATCTACTGATCGGAGGCGGACCGGACCATGCCGCGGACGACACGCCGATGGTGCCTCGCGGGAGGGCTTCTGATGCTGCTGCCGGCGACTCCGGGTTTCGCGGCCGACATCGAGACCCTGCTCATGCCGGGCGACGTGATCCGCGGCCACGCGAAGGTCGAATCCGACTGCGCGCGCTGCCACGCACGCCTGCGCGACACCAGCCAGAATGCGCTGTGCCTGGACTGCCACGAGGAGGTGCGGAAGGATATTCAGGCCGGGCTGGGCTTCCACGGCCGCAGCACCGGGCTGGGCGAGCGCGAGTGCAAGAGCTGCCACACCGATCACATCGGCCGCGATGCCGACATCGTCAGGCTGAACAAGGACAGCTTCGATCACCGCGAGACGGATTTCCCCCTCGAAGGGGCGCACGGCGGTCTCGCCTGCGACAGCTGCCATGCCGCCGGCAAGCCCTTCCGCGCGGCGCCGGGCGAGTGCATCGACTGTCATCGGGAGGACGATCCGCACAAAGGCCGCCTCGGCGAGGACTGCGCCGACTGTCATGCGGCAAAAGCGTGGAAAGACGCGCGCTTCGACCACGCCGACACCGATTTCGCACTGGAGGGCGCGCACCGCGACGTCACCTGTGCCGCCTGCCATCCCGACCAGCGCTATGAACACACGCCCACCGCGTGCAACGACTGCCATGCGCTCAACGACGTGCACCGGGGCAGCAATGGAACCGAGTGCGCGGACTGCCACGACGAGAAGCGCTGGGACGAGCCGCGCTTCGATCATGCCCAGGACACCGATTTTCCGCTGCGCGGGCGGCACGCACGGATCGAATGCGAGGCCTGCCATACGGGCCCGCGCGACACCCAGACGCTGAAGACCGAATGCGTCGCCTGCCACAGGGCCGACGACGCGCACCACGGCCGCTACGGCAGCCGCTGCGACAGCTGCCATTCGGAGCGGCGTTGGCCGGAGGCCCGCTTCGACCATGACGGCAGGACGGATTTCCCGCTGCGCGGACGGCACCGGGACGTCGCCTGCAACACCTGCCACCGCGGCGCCCTCGAGGATGCTCTGGAAACGGACTGCGTCGGCTGCCATCGCGCAGACGATGTGCACGCCGGCAAACAGGGCGAGGACTGCGCCCGCTGTCACGAGGAGAGCGGCTGGGGCGAACGGGTGGTGTTCGATCACGACCTGACGCGCTTTCCGCTGATCGGCCTGCATGCCGCGGCGCCCTGCGAGGAATGCCACGTGTCCACGACCTTCCAGCAGGCAGCCACCGGCTGCGTCGAGTGTCACCGGCAGGACGACACGCACGAACGCGCCCTGGGCGACGACTGCGCGCGTTGCCACAACCCGAACGGCTGGGCCCTGTGGGAGTTCGATCACGACCGCGCCACCGACTTCGCCCTGGAAGGCAGGCACCGCGGCCTGGCCTGCGAGGCCTGCCATCGCGATCCCGCGCGCGGCGCGGAGGTCGGCCGGTCGCAGGCCTGCAATGCCTGCCATGCGGCCGACGACCGGCACCGCGGCCGCTACGGCAACCGCTGCGACCGCTGCCACAACCAGGAGTCCTTCGAACAGGTCGAGATGCGGCCATGAACACCTACCGGACGACACCCACGAATGCGGCCGGTTCCGCTTCCCGATCACGGCCCGAGGAGTCAGTGACCATGTGCAGCCACATCCTGCGCGCAGTGCGCCGCCTCATCCCGATCCTGATCGGATCGCTGGCCCTGCTCTCCGGCCCGCCCGCCGAGGCGGCGGTCGGCCGGGACTTCGATCATTTCTCGACCGGCTTTCCGCTGAACGGTGCCCATCAGCGCGCCGACTGCGAGAGCTGTCATCTGAGCGCCACCTTCAAGGGCACGCCGACGCGGTGCGCGTCCTGCCACACCAGCGGCAGCCGCGTACACGCGACCATCAAGCCCGCCGGCCACAACCCCGTGACCGATACCTGCGAGGACTGCCACGGCACGGTCAGCTGGAGCCAGGT
>JAJJPM010000084.1:0-3706 GCA_032907525.1 Gammaproteobacteria bacterium | reverse complement strand
ACGGGGGCGCGACGGGAACGCACTGCAGGCAAGCCGGCCACGGAATCGACAAGTCAGCCGCGGAACCTGTGGAACGACACGGAAAAAAGGCTCATTGTGTTACCGTCGGCGAGCCAGACCGCCGGGTGATGGCTCCGAATCTACATATTGGATTCTTTCCGTGTTGTTCCGTGGATTCCGTGGCCAAGAAGGGTTTTCCAGACTCACCCCGGCCTGATCCATGTCCCCTCCATGTGTTCGGTGGCACCCCGGTTCGCCGCTCACAGGCTCAGCGCGAAGATCAGCGCGTCCTCGCGCCCGTGCTCGGCCGGGTAGTAGTTCTTGCGCGAGCCGACCTCGTTGAAGCCCATCTTCCGATAGAGATGCAGGGCGGCCAGATTGGACGGCCGCACCTCCAGCAGCAGGGTGTCGGCGCCATGCCGGCGGGCCAGGGCGATCAGCTGGGTGAGCATCCGGCGCCCGAGACCGCTGCCCTGCGATTCGGGGCGCACGCACAGATTCAGCACATGGGCCTCGCCTGCGGCGACGCTCATGACGCCATAGGCCTGGATCACGCCGTTCTGCTCGTACAACCAGCAGTTGTAGCCGACCCGCAGGCAGTCGCGCAGGATGCCGATCGTCCAGGGATAGGGGTAGGCGCGGCGTTCGATCTCCATGATCTCGGGGAGGTCGGCCTCGCTCATGGGGCGGAACTTGCCGCCCGCCGACGACAGGATGGCGCTCATTGTCCGCCCTCCACCAGCCGTTCCCGGAACACGCGCACTGCGAACCGGAGATCCTCCCAGGCCTTGCGCTTGTCGGCCGGCGTGCGCAGCAGATAGGCCGGATGGTAGGTGACGATGACGGGGATGCGCTGCGGTCCGTAGTGGTGGACGCGCCCGCGCAGCCGCCCCAGCGGCAGGTCGGTCTTGAGCAGATTCTGAGCCGCGACGCGCCCGACCGCCAGGATCAGGCGCGGCCGGATCAGGGCGATCTGGCGCTGCAGATAGGGCTCGCAGGCCGCGACCTCTGCAGCCTGGGGGTCGCGGTTGTTGGGCGGGCGGCACTTGAGGATGTTGGCGATGTAGGCCGTCTTCCGGTCTAGACCGATCGCCGCCAGCATATTGTCGAGCAGCTGCCCTGCCCGCCCGACGAAGGGCTCGCCGCGCCGGTCCTCCTCGGCGCCCGGCGCCTCGCCGATGATCAGCCAGTCGGCCTCGCGGTTGCCGACGCCGAACACTGTCTGGGTACGGGTACGGTGCAGTTCGCAGCGGGTGCAGGCCGCGACCTCGGCCTGCAGCGCCGCCCAGTCGTCCCCCGGCGGCGCGTCCGGAGCCGGCACTCCGACAGCGGCCGCCGGGGCCGCGGCGGGCGCGACCGGAGGCGGCGGCGCCATGCCGCGCCGCCGCCACACATCGACGCCCATCGCCCGCAAATACTCGGCCTGCCGCTCTCCCGCCACCCTTCGCCCCTCGGCCCTAGAACCTAGAGCCTAGAACCTGTTTTTTCATACATCCCCCAGCTGCGGATGCTCGCGCGCCGGGGCCGCCAGCGCCTTGTTCAGCGCATTGATGTAGGCCTTCGCGGAGGCGATGACGATATCGGTATCGGCACCCTGGCCGTTGACGATACGCCCGCCCTTCTCCAGCCGCACCGTCACCTCGCCCTGCGAATCCGTGCCGCTGGTGATGTTGTTGACCGAATAGAGCTGCAGCTCGGTGCCGCTCTCGACGATCGCCTCGATGGCGCGGAAGGACGCGTCCACCGGACCGCTGCCCGGCGCCGTCGCGTGCAGTTCCTCGCCGTCCACCGCCAGGGTGATCTCGGCCGAGGGGATCTCGCCCGTCTCGGAGCAGACCTTGAGCGACACCAGCTTGAAGCGCTCGTTCTCCGCGGCGAGCTGCGTCTCGGAGACCAGCGCCTGCAGATCCTCGTCGTAGATGTCGTGCTTCTTGTCGGCGAGTTCCTTGAAGCGCGCGAAGGCCTCGTTCAACGCCTCCTCGGACTCGAGTTCGATGCCGAGATCGGCCAGGCGGCTGCGGAAGGCGTTGCGCCCCGAATGTTTGCCCAGCACGATGCGGTTGGCCGTCCAGCCGACGTCCTGGGCCCGCATGATCTCGTAGGTCTCGCGGCTCTTGAGCACCCCGTCCTGATGGATGCCGGACTCATGGGCGAAGGCGTTGGCGCCGACGATGGCCTTGTTGGGCTGCACCGGAAAACCGGTGACGCTGGAGACCAGCCGCGAACAGGTCATGATCTGCGTGGTGTCGAGGCCGGTGTCGCAGGTGAACAGGTCGCGGCGCGTGCGCACGGCCATGACGACCTCCTCGAGCGCGGCGTTGCCGGCGCGTTCGCCGAGGCCGTTGATGGTGCATTCCACCTGGCGCGCGCCGTTGAGCACCGCGGACAGGGAATTCGCCACGGCCAGGCCGAGGTCGTTGTGGCAGTGCACGGAGAACACCGCCTTGTCGGAATTCGGCACGCGCTCGATCAATCGGCGGATCAGCTCGCCGAACTGCTGCGGCAGGTTGTAGCCGACGGTGTCCGGGATGTTCACCGTGCGGGCGCCGGCGTCGATCACCGCCTCGATCACGCGGCAGAGGAAATCCAGCTCGGAGCGGCCGGCATCCTCGGGCGAGAACTCCACGTTGTCGGTGTACTGCCGGGCGCGCTTGACGGCGCGCACCGCCTGTTCGAGCACCTGATCCGGCTCCATGCGCAGCTTCATCTTCATATGGATGGGCGAGGTCGCGATGAAGGTGTGGATGCGCGCGCTGCCGGCCGGCCTGAGCGCCTCGCCGGCGCGATCGATGTCCTTGTCCAGTGCCCGCGCGAGGCCGCACACGGTGCTGTCGCGCACCGCCCGGGCCACGGCCTCGACGGCCTCGAAGTCGCCGGGGCTGGCGATGGGGAAACCCGCCTCGATCACGTCCACGCGCATGCGCTCCAGCGCCTTGGCGATGCGGACCTTCTCGTCCCGGGTCATGGACGCGCCGGGGCTTTGTTCACCGTCGCGCAGGGTCGTGTCGAAAATGATGAGCTTGTCTGGCTGACTCATGGGTATCTGGCTCCACTGGGTTCCGGCCGCCGGTACCGGCCGGGGATCCCACCTGGCGCGTCAATATAACAGAGCATTCGCCGGTCTGCGCGCCGGGCGTCGGAAAATTCAATGAGATAAGGGAGAAGGGTATGCGCTGCCTAAGGCAGCAGCAGGAGGTTCAGGCGCAGGCCGGCGGCCGCGGCACGCAGTGAGCGTGTCGAAACGACGATCGGCTTGTGGGACATCCGCGCCATGCTGAAGGAATTTCTCGATCCGGTCTGAACGAACGTGGATCGACTATAAACCACGCACTGGCGTCCTGCCAGTGGGGAGGACGTTGCGTAGATGCGCATTCCCCGCGGAGCGGTCTCTGTAGAGATACTGAAGATATCCGCGTCACGCTCCGTCATGCGCCGGGTGTGTCGGTGCCTGGAACGGCGGACCCGGCCAGGGCACTAGGCTGCCGGCCGGGTCAGGCCGTGGAGACGACTTGCGACAGCCGGAGGCGGAGCGATGAACGGGACCGCCGGCGCAGGTCGGCCAACGATCCCGCAGAGCGCGATAGCGGACGTAATGTGCCGGGTGTATCGGCGTGACGGAACCGGCGATGGTGCAGGGTTCAGCGCAACGACGCCGCCTGCGGGACACCGTTCTGCAGGCCGGCATTGAAGACGTCCGCATCGTGGA
>JAJJPM010000083.1:0-3763 GCA_032907525.1 Gammaproteobacteria bacterium | reverse complement strand
GCGCCCAGCAGCGCGCCCGGCAGCACGAACAGGAAGCCGAAGCCGATGGCGGTCTGCGCGGCCTGCGACAGCGCCAGCGTCTGATCGGGCGCGGCCTTGGCGCGGATGGCGATGAAGTCGTCGTCGTGGCTGAGCCAGTGCACCATGTTCAGGCCCAGATCCAGATTGCCGCCGTTGCCGAGGAAGGCGTTCGACAGGAAATCCCCGTCGCCGGTGACGATGACGCGCTGCTCGCGGGTCTTGCCCGCCTCGGCGTTCTCCACCTCCACGGTCCGCGTGAACGCGAAGCCGATGTCCAGCGGGCCGGCGCGCTCGTCCGTGCCGGCGTCGAAGCGCAGCTCGCCGGTCAGCGGGCTCAGCTCGGTCCAGGCGCGGTCCAGCGACGACAGGATCGGCTCGCCCTGCCAGTCGTCGCCGCGGTTCCAGTCCAGCGCCGCGCTGCGCGGGAACAGCGTCAGCGTGCGCAGCTCGCGCGTCACCGGGTGCGGCGGATATTCCGGCACCAGCACGAAATCGGGGTTCTGGATGCCGAACATCTGCGTGGTCGCGTCGACGATCACGCCCGGCAGGAACTCGATGCCGAGCAGCTCGGCGATCGGCTCCATGCCGGCCGACTCGCCGGGATCGGACAGCCACAGCAGATTGCCGCCGCGTTCGAGGTAGCCGCGCAGCAGATCGATCTCGCCCGGCAGCAGCGCCACCTGCGGACTGGCGATCACCAGCAGGCTGATGTTGGCGGGGATCTGCGGATCCTGCGCGAGATTCAGCACCTGCGCCTTCAGGCCCTTGCGCTCCAGCTCGGCGCCGAAGTTGCCCAGGTCGTGGTTGGCCTGGCCCTGCGGGCTGCGCTCGCCGTGGCCGCCGAGGAAGGCGATCCAGCGTTCGCCCTGGCGCGCGGTGCGCAGCAGGGCGTTGGTGAGCGCCTGCTCGGTCAGCTCCTGCACGCGCTCGCTGCGGCCCTGATAGGCGACGCGCAGTTCGCCGTCGAGGGTGACGCCCAGTTCGCGCACACGCTCGGGCTCTACGTCCGGGTTGACGAAGGCGAGCTCGACGTCGGGCTTGCTGCGCTGATAGCGCGCGACGAGGTCGCGGATCTGGCCGCGCAGCGCCTCGTTCTCGCGCGCGAACGCGGTGATCTGCACCGGCCCGTCCAGCGTCGCCAGCAGCTTCACGCTGTCCTCGGCCAGGCTGTTGCGGCCGCCGGCGGTCCAGTCGGCCTGGCGCACGTACTGCGTGCTCAGCCAGGCCAGCAGACCGATCGCGGCGAGGAACAGGAGGGTGAAGCTGTAGCGCTGCAGGCGCAGTCCGAAGGTCGTTTTGCGGTTGACGTCCATAGTCGCTCAGTGCGGCAGGCGGTTGGCGTCGAGGCGCTGGATGCTCAGCACCAGGAAGGTCAGGATGAACAGCAGGTAGTAGATCACGTCCGTGCTGTCGAACAGCCCCTTGAGCAGCGAGTCGTAGTGCTGCACCAGCGACAGATAGGCGAACAGGCCGCTGACCTGCTCGCCGGAGGCGCCGGCCCAGTTGATGATCCACAGCAGCAGCAGCAGGCCGAAGCTGCTCACCGCGGCGATGGTCGGCTGTTCGGTCAGGCTGGACATGTACAGGCCGGCGGCGGCGAACGCGCCCACCACCAGCGCCAGGCCCAGCAGGCCGCTGGCGAGCTTGCCGTAGTCGAGCTCGGTGCCGGCGGCCAGCGACAGCGCCATGCCCGCCAGCATGAGCAGCATCACCACGAAGAAGCCGAGCACGCCGAGGTACTTGCCGAGCACGATCTCGGTCATGGAGACCGGCGCGGACATCAGCAGGCCGAGCGTGCGGCTGCGCCGCTCCTCGCTCAGCACGCGCATGGTGATCAGCGGCGCGACCAGCAGCAGCACCACGGCGGCGTTGCCGAACAGCGGCGCGACGATCACGTCGGTGACGCCCGGCGCATCCTCCATGCCCGCCAGGCGCGGGGCGAACATCATATAGGTGTCGATCTGCGCCAGGAACAGATAGGCGAGGATGAACTGCACCACCGCCAGGATGGCCCAGGCCAGCGGCGACAGGAACAGCGCCTTCAGTTCGCGCGCGGCGATGTGTCCGATCATCAGGCGGCCTCCCCTTCGGCAAGCGCCTCGGCGTGCGCGTCCTGCATGGTCAGTTCCACGAAGATCTGCTCCAGGGTGCGGCGCTCGGGGATCAGCGCCTCCAGGCCCCAGCCGCGCGTCACCGCCGCCTCGGCCAGCGCCGCGGCCGGGCTGGCGCCCTCGTAGCGCAGGCGCAGGCGGCCGTCGTCCAGCGACTCCAGCGCGGCGACGCCGGGGACCTTCAGCAGCTCGTCCGGCGCCGGCGGATTGCACAGCTGCACGATCAGGTGCTGCGAGTGCAGGTGCTTCTCCAGGCCGCTCATGGTGTCGGCGAACACCAGCCGGCCGCGGTTGATGATCTGCACGCGGTTGCACACGCCCTGCACCTCCGGAAGGATGTGCGTGGACAGGATGATGCCGTGGTCGTTGCCGAGCTCGCGGATGAGGTGGCGGATCTCGCGGATCTGGATCGGATCGAGGCCCACGGTCGGCTCGTCGAGGATCACCACCGCGGGGTTGTGCAGGATCGCCTGGGCGATGCCGACGCGCTGCTGATAGCCCTTGGACAGGTTGCCGATCAGGCGCCGGCCGACCGCCTCCAGGCCGCAGCGCTCCTTGGCCTGGGCCAGCGCCTGGCGCAGGCGCGCGCGCGGCACGCGGTGCAGGCGGCCGCAGTAGAGCAGGAATTCGTCGACGGTGTGCTCGCGGTACAGCGGCGGCTGCTCGGGCAGATAGCCGAGCTCGCGCTTGGCGCGCTTGGGCTCGTCGAGCAGATCGACGCCGCGCACGCGGATGGTGCCGGCGCTGGGCGCGAGATTGCCGGTGAGCATCTGCATGGTGGTGGACTTGCCGGCGCCGTTCGGCCCGAGGAAGCCGAGCACGTCGCCCTTGGCGAGCTGGAAGCCGACGTCCCGCACCGCGCAGGCGGGACCGTAGTAGCGGTAGAGGTGCTGGGCGTCGATCAGGGTTTCCGTGGCCATGTTCTTCTTGATCAACCTGCGTGATTGACGGGGCGGCCTGTGCCTGCGGGCGGATTATAGTGGAAGCGCGCCGGCGCTCAAGCCGCAGCCGTTCGACCGGCGTCCGCGCGGCGAGTTCCCGGCGTTCAGGCGTCGAAGCGCGCCGCGAACTCGCGCAGATAGCGGTTGATGGCCTCCGATTCGTACAGCCAGGTATGGCTGCCGTCGGCCTCGGTGATGCGCAGGCAGGGGACCTTGATCCTGCCGCCGCCCTCCTCCAGCTCGCGGCGGCTGACGGGATCGTGCTGGGCGTCGCGGCGCTCGACCGGCAGCGACAGCGCGGCCAGCGTACGCCGCACCTTCATGCAGAACGGACAGGTCCGGAACTGATAGAGCACCAGATCACGGCTCGCCGCGTCGGCGCGCGCCTGCACCTCGGCGCCGCGCACGATGCCCTTCGGCGTGGTGAGCCTCTCCCACAGCAGGATGAACGGACCCAGGACGATGCGGACGGTCTTGAAGAACAGGCGGAAGAAGGTTTTCATGCTCGCGGACATCGGAATGGGCGCACGGCAGGGCGCGGAGCGCGCCATTCTCGCAGAGCGTCACGGCGGAGGAAAGGCCGGGGGATGGCCACGAAATCCACGAAACCCACGAAAAAATGTGGATGCGAAGCACCGGCGGCTCCGCTCCGCCGCGCCACGGTGCGTCGCTGCGCCGACGCACCCTACG
>JAJJPM010000082.1:0-47962 GCA_032907525.1 Gammaproteobacteria bacterium | reverse complement strand
ATTTATGTTTACACCCATTAGCTTTCGTGGGTTTCGTGGATTTCGTGGCTATATTAGGTTTTCCTTCGCGCGGCTTTGCGTCCTTTGCGGTTAAAGTTGGTTCTCACAGGCCCTCCACATACGCCCGGATGCGCTGCGCCGCCTCGACGCATTCCTCCAGCGGGGCGACCAGGGCCATGCGGACGTGGTCGCGGCCGGGATTGATGCCGTGGGCGTCGCGCGACAGGTAGCTGCCGGGCAGGACCGTGACGTTCTGCTGCGCGAACAGGCCGCGCGCGAACTCGGTGTCGTCGACGGGCGTGCGCGCCCAGAGATAGAAACCCGCGTCGGGCATGCGCACGTCCAGCGCGCCATCGAGAGTATTCAGCACGGCGGCGAATTTCTGCCGGTAGAGTTCGCGGTTGTCGCGCACGTGCGCCTCGTCGGTCCAGGCGGCGAGGCTGGCGGCCTGGGTCGCGGGCGGCATGGAGCAGCCGTGGTAGGTGCGGTAGCGCAGGAAGCCCGCCATGACGTCGGCATCGCCGGCGACGAACCCGGAGCGCAGGCCCGGCAGATTGGAGCGCTTCGACAGACTGTGGAACACCACGCAGCGGCGATAGTCGGTGCGGCCCATGGCCGCGGCCGCGGCGAGCAGTCCGGTCGGCGGGGCGGTCTCGTCCGGATAGAGTTCCGAATAGCACTCGTCGGAGGCGATCACGAAGTCGTGGCGGTCGGCGAGTCCGATGAGCTGCTGCAGGGCGGCGGTGTCCAGCACGGCGCCGCTGGGATTGCCGGGCGTGCAGATGTAGACGAGCTGGCAGCGTTCCCAGACCTCCGTCGGCACGCTGCCGAAGTCGGGCCTGTAGCCCGTCTCGGCGGTGGTGTTCTGGAACCAGGGCTCGGCCCCGGCGAGGAGGGCGGCGCCCTCGTAGATCTGATAGAAGGGATTCGGCATCACCACCCGCGGCGCGCGGCTGCGATCGATCACCGCCTGGGCGAAGGCGAACAGTGCTTCGCGCGTGCCGTTGACCGGCAGGATGTGCCGGGCCGGATCGATGCTGCCGGCGGGCAGGTCGAAGCGCCGCACGAGCCATTCGGCCATGGCCGTGCGCAGCTCGTCGCTGCCGCGCGTCAGGGGATAGGTCGCCAGACCGTGCAGGTGGCTGATCAGCTGCTCGGCCACGAAGTGCGGCGGCTGGTGCTTGGGTTCGCCGATCGACAGGTTCACGTGCGGCAGCGCCGCGGGCGGCGTGATGCCGGCCTTGAGCCTGGCCAGGCGCTCGAACGGGTAAGGAAGCAGACGCTGCAGATCGGGGTTCATGTGTGTGCGGACGGGCCACTGAAGGTGCGCGGAGCGGGCTGCAACTTCAAGGCAAACCCATTACCATGCGCCGGGAATCCAAAGAGCCGCGATTATACGGGAAGCCGTGACCTTGACCAAACCCGCCTCCGCCCTGTTGCCCGTCCTCAGTCTGCTGCTCGCCGCCACCCTGTGGGGGATCATCTGGTATCCGCTGCGCCTGCTGGAAACAGCCGGTCTGGCCGGGTTGTGGACGACGCTGATCATCTACGCGGCGGCCCTGCTGCCCGGGCTGGTGCCGCTGCTGCGGCGTTCCGGCGAGCTGCGTCTGCAGCCGGGCGCGCTGCTGGTGCTGGGGCTGGCCTCGGGCTGGTGCAACGTGGCCTTCATCCTGGCCGTGCTCGAGGGCACCGTGGTCCGCGTGCTGCTGCTGTTCTATCTTTCACCGATCTGGGCCGTGCTGCTGGCCTGGCTGGTCCTCGGCGAGCGCTTCGCCGCCAGCGCCGGCTGGGTCTTCGCCCTGGCGCTGACGGGAGCGTTGATCATGCTGTGGGATCCGGCCATCGGCATGCCCTGGCCCAGCGAGTCCGGCGACTGGCTGGCGGTATCCTCGGGCTTCGCTTTCGCGGTCAGCAATGTCATGGTGCGGCGCGTGCAGCGGGTATCCGTGCAGGTGAAGACCGTGGTGAGCTGGCTGGGCGTGCTGGCGATCGCCGTGGTCTGGCTGGCACTCGGGGGAGAGGCCGCGCTCCCGCAGGTCGGCGCCGGCGCCTGGCTCGGTGCGCTGGCGCTGGGCGGCATCGGCATCGTGATCATGACGCTGTCGGTGCAGTACGGCGTGACCCACATGCCGGTGCACCGCTCGGCGGTGATCCTGCTGTTCGAACTGGTGGCGGGCGCCGTGTCGTCCAGTCTGCTGACCGACGAGGTGATTCATGCGCGGGAATGGATCGGCGGGGGGTTGATCATACTCGCCGCCTACTGGGCGGCCCGCCTGCACGCGCACGACTGAACCCCTGAAGCTCGCCGATACATGAAGATCCTGCGCTTCCATCATGCCAGCCTGATCGTCGCCGACACGGCGCGATCGCTGTGCTTCTACCGCGACCTGCTCGGTCTGGAGGTCGACGCTTCACGTCCCGATCTCGGCTATCCCGGCGCGTGGCTGAGGGTGGCCGACCAGCAGATCCATCTGCTGGAGCTGCCCAATCCCGACCCCGTCGAGGGGCGCCCGGCCCACGGTGGCCGCGACCGGCACCTCGCCCTGCTGGTCGACGACCTGGAGGCGCTGGCGCAGGCGCTGGAACGGGCCGGCATCGCCTTCACCCGCAGCCGCTCCGGACGCCGCGCGCTGTTCTGCCGCGATCCGGACGGCAATGTCCTGGAACTGATCGAAACAGCCGGCTGAGCGCCGTGGCGGGTGTCCGCCGGTAACCATTTTTGTACCAATTGATACATTTCCGCATAACTTCGCACATATCTGCGCGCTAGGTTGGATCCCGCAGGAGGAAACGGCACGCCTCGAGGGGGCATTGCCGTAGCTTGAAAATCCAATAATTCCACCAATCGAGTGCGAGGATCCAACAATGAGAAAGACGACTATCGCGTTGGCAGTACTGGCGGCCGCGGTCGGCGGCAACATCGGGGCGGTGAATGCGGGGACGATCGGCATCACGGGTGATGGCTGGAACGGCACTTACTCACTGACCCTGTTAAACGGTCTCAATGGGGCTTTGCTCGGAACAAGCGTCACCAACCCCAACAATGCCTGGAGCTTTAACTTCACTAGCGGTAGCTTCAGCATGGATGGTGGCACTTTAACCACCGGTTTTAGCTACACACCCGTAAGCGGCGCACTGACTGACAACGGCGACGGCACCTATACCGCCTCCTATGCCTTCGGTTTCGGTCCCGCCCCGGCGGTTGCCACCACCACTACTTGGGATATCACCCAGATCGGCAGCACCATTACATTGACCACGCTCGATACCGAGCTTGACGGCATCAACGGTACCAGCTTCACCAACATGTTCGGCACTATCTCCCCGGTCATGGACGGCAGCGCGGTGTCCGCGGTGCCCGTACCGGCCGCCGCCTGGCTGCTCGCCTCGGGCCTGATGGGCCTCGTCGGCGTGGCGCGCAAGCGCAAGGTGCGGGCCTGAGCGCGCGCGTTCGATAGCCATGTTGTGCTGACACAAGAAGCCCCATCGGTCTGATGGGGCTTCTTGATTTCGGGGGAGTGTCGTCGCGGCCGGGTGCGGACCCCTATGGTCCTTGCGCCGGGAGAACGAGACGGCGGATGCCTGCGCCGGCCGCCAGGCCACGAGGCATCACGCTGCCGCCGTGATGGGCACGGTTGATCATTTCCATCGTGAAGGATCTTCGTAAGATCCGCTGCGGTGGGGAAGTGAGGGGGTGGTAGTCATGAATCACATGAATTTTTCATTGGTGCTGTGCGCGGCACTGATGTGTGCGGGTGCAGGAACGGTCAAGGCGGGGACGGCGGGCATCACGGGGCAGTACGCAGGCACGTATTCGCTGACCGTGTGGAACGGCGCTACCGGTGCTGTGCTGGGAACCAGCACCGGTAACCCGAACAATGCTTGGATCTGGGACTTCGACGCCGGCACCGTCAGTTTCGATCCAGGCATGCTGAGCGTCGGCTTTCCCTATTCCACCACCCCGATCACGCTGGTCGACAACGGCAACGGCACCTACACCGGCTCCTATACGGTGAATATCGGGGGCACCCCAGGCGCCACCTCGACCACCTGGGACATCACCGATGACGGCCTCGGCAACCTGACCATGCTGGCACTGGACACCGACGGCAACGGCAATCCGGGGACGCTGCTGGCGGGTGTTTTGGCGCTGCCCGTCGATCTGCAGTGGGACGGTGGCGCCAATGCGCAACCAGACATCGACGTGGCCCTCACGGTGGATTTCGGCCTGGTCACCACCGGAACGCAGGGCGATGCCGTGCTGGTGGTCAGCAACGCAGGGACCGTCGAGCTGCAACTCGGCGCGATCGCCTCCGCTGATCCGCTGGCCGCCCCCTTCAGCATCCTGGACGCCAGTGGCTGCAGTACGCCTATCCCGCCAGCCGGCTCCTGCAGCATCACCGTGCGATTCGCGCCCGTAACGGAGGGCCTGTTGAGCGACACCTTCGACATCCCCTCGGACGACCCCGACGAGTCGAGCGTGACCGTGACCGTGCAGGGCTCGGGCGTGGCGCCGTTGCCGGACATCGCGCTCGGCACTCTGACGGCGGACCTCGGGAGCGTGGTTGTGGGCAATAGCGCGACCCAAGCCATCGTGGTATCCAACCAGGGTGGCGGCCCCCTGACCATTGCGGGGATCGCGCTGTCCGGCGCGGACATGGCGGAGTTCGCGCAGACCAACGACTGCACCACCCTCGCCTCCGGAGCCTCCTGCACCATCACCGTGACCTTCGCCCCGGCGACGGCCGCGGCCAAGGCGGCGACGCTGACCATCACCTCGGATGATCCGGACGAGGCAAGCGTCGCGGTCGTGCTGTCGGGCACCGGCACGGCACCGGTCGCAGGGTTGACCGGCCGCTACGTGGGCGCGTATTCGATGTTCCTGTGGAACGCCACCGACAATAGCGTCCTGGGCAACAGCGTGCCCGCCGGCCAGAACATTCCGTGGATCTTCGATTTCGACGCCGGCACGGTGACGCTCACCAACGCGGGGCTGACCACGGGCGTCGACTACGTCATCTCGCCCTCGCCGACACCGCTGGCGCGCAACGCCGACGGCAGCTATACGGCGAGCTACAGCATCATGATCGGCGACAAGGGACCCGGCACCACGACCACGACCTGGCGCATCACCGAGGCGGACGGCACCCTGACCGTCACCACCCTGAATGCCGACGGTGATGCGATACCCGGCACGACGCTGGCCGGCGTGCTGCCGCTGCCGGTGGGCACCGTGATGGACGGCACCGCCGTCGTCGCCGGGACCGACAGCAACGGCGACGGGCTGAGCGACTGGGATGCACTGATACTGGGCCTCGATCCCGCCGACCGCGACGGCGACACGGACGGCGACGGCGTCTCCGACGTCGCCGAGATCGGCGGGGACATCGCCAACCCGCTCGACGCCGACGGCGACGGCGTCATCGACGCGATGGAGCCGGGGGCCGATGCGACCAACGCCCAGGTCGCCGCCGGGCTGCGCATCCCGGCCGTCGGCGGCACCGTGACGCTCACCACCGAGGCGGGGCAGACGCTGTCCGGCGTGACGGTGGACACCCCCCCCACGGGCGGGCCGGGCGACGTCGTCTTCGCGCACGGCGCGGTCAGCTATGTCACCACGGCACCGCCCGGCGGGACGGTCAGGATGCGGATGAGCTTCTCGCTCGCGTTCCCGGACAAGCTCGTGGTGTACAAGGTCGACGGCAATGGAACGTATGTCGCGCTGCCCGACTCGCTGTGGACGCGCATCGACGACCACACCCTCGAGGTCGCGGTCACCGACGGCGATCCGCTGACCGATGCCGACGGCGTGGTCAACGGCCTGATCGTCGATCCCGTGGCATTGGGCAATGATGTGCGCGCCGACTTCGACTTCACGGACGGCGGTGGCGGCGGATGCAGTCTGGGCGGCGGTGATGACAGACACGCCGTCGAATGGCTGCTGGTGCTGCTGTTCCTGGCATGGCTGGGTGCCGGCCGGCCGCAGTACAGACTGCGTCGCGACGGTCGCACCTGAGCGAAGTGCTGCGCCCGCGGCCCGCGCGTCGGGGCCGCGGGCGCTCTATACGGTCGGCGCCGTTTCAACCTGTAAAACCCATTGGCCACGGAACCCCAGAAACCACACGTAACACCCTGTAATACTCTCTCGATATTCGGAAACGCTTTGGAAATAGCTGACTGCTAGCCTACGGGTGTCTTCAGACCGGACAGGCGCAGCGAAGGGGATGCGTTTCCGGCCGAAGACCGGCGGTACCGGGTCGGGGGAACAAAAACAACGAAAGAATGTAAAGGGGGGGTTGGTATGGTACGTCGTGTCCGTACGTCTCTCGGAATCGTCTTCGCGTGCGCGGGGGTGTCTTTTCCGGTCGGTCAGAACTGGGCCGCGAACGGCGATCAGCAGGTTGCCTTCAGCGGGCGGGCCAACGGCATGGGGGGCGCCGTCGTGGCGAAGCCCCAGGACGCGACCACCGGCCTGACCAATCCGGCCGGCATCGCGTTTCTCGATCTCGGCGTGGACGACATCCGCTTCGACGTGAACCTGAGCGCATCGAATCCGCAGCGCCAGCTCAACGACGTCGACAGCGAGAACGATCTGTTCCTGCTGGCCACCGGCGCATTCGCGTTCAGGAGCGACTTCCTGCCGGAACGGCTGCGCGTCAGTGTCGGGGCCTACGCGATCGCGGGCGGCGGCGTCGACTATCCGGTGGGCGCCTACAGTATCTATCCGGGCACCGACGGTCCGGTGGTCGCGACCCTGCAGTCGCTGCGCATGGGCCCGTCCTTTTCCTATCTGCTGACCGATCGGCTGTCGATCGGCCTGACGACGCACGTGACCGTGGGCATGTTCTCGGTCGACGCGCCGGCCTTCCGTGCGCCGACGGACTTCACCATGGGCTGGGTGTGGGGAACGGGGCTGAGCTACCGCCTCGCGCCGGGCGTGATGCTGGGCATGAACTACATCGCGGAAACCAACAACCAGCCCTACGAGTTCACCAAGGGCCTGGACAACAGCCTGCCCGGCTGCGACACCTGCCCGCGGACACCGCAGAAGTACGAACTCGATTTCCA
This sequence comes from Gammaproteobacteria bacterium, assembly GCA_032907525.1. Lineage (GTDB taxonomy): Bacteria > Pseudomonadota > Gammaproteobacteria > Thiohalobacterales > Thiohalobacteraceae > JAHJQQ01. The sequence continues at coordinate 40,894 of JAJJPM010000082.1, read as the reverse complement.
GGATCCGCAGAGCGTGGCCGTGGGACTGTCGCTGGAGCCGAACGACCGCTGGCAGATCGAATTCGACGTGAAGTGGATCGACTTCAGTTCGGTGCGCGACCAGCTGGTCCTGCAGGACCAGTACAGCGACGACCGCGTCGTGCTCGACCTCGGCTGGGAGGACCAGTGGGTCTACGCGCTGGGCGCCAACTACAGGGTGTCGCCCCGGCTGGATCTGATGATGGGTTACAACTACGGCAAATCCCCGATGGGTCCCGAGGACATCGGCGACAATCCGGGCATCAACGGGATCATCGAACACCATCTGAGCGCCGGCGTCGGCTACCAGGTGTCCAAGCACGGCACGCTCACGCTGTCGTACATGCGCGCCTTCGAGAACGAACTGATCGGCATCAGGACCGGGAGCACGGAACAGGTGAAGAGCGAATTCTCCGCCAACGTCGTCGCCTTCCAGTTCACCTACCGCCACTAGAAACGGGACGGGGGAATGCCGGCGATGCGGGGCGATGGCGCCGGACCGGCAACTGCCGGCCGGCGGGTGACTGCATCGATGGGAATGAATCATGGACACATCTAGAGTTTCTCGGGCGGGCCAGGCGCGGCTGCGGGTGCTGGTGGTCGACGACGATCCGAACCTGATCGGACAGGCGCGCCGTTATCTCGAGGAAGCGGGCTTCGAGGTCCGCTGCGCCGCGGACGGCGCGGAGATGGACCGGCATCTGGGGCGCGAGCGTTTCGACCTGGTGGTACTGAACGTCAGGCTGCCGGGCGAGGACGGGCTTTCCGTCGCGAGGCGGGCGATGTTCGAGCATGCGCTGCCGACGCTCATCCTGTCGCACAAGGGCGACGACATCGAGCGCATCGTCGGCCTGGAGATCGGCGCCGACGACTACATCGCCAAGCCCTTCAACCCCGGTGAGCTGGTGGCGCGCATCCGTGCGACGGTGCGGCGCAGCCGCCGGACACACGAGATCCGCGAGGGCGTGGCCGCGAAATCGCCGCTGTACCGCTTCGGGCCGTTCACCCTGGACACCGGGGCGCATGCGCTGGAGCGGGACGGCACGAAGATCGAGCTGACCAATGCGGAATACAAACTGCTGTGCGTATTCGTCGAGAACTGCAACCGCGTGCTCAACCGGGATCAGCTCATGGATCTGCTGAAGCGGCACGATCGCACGCCGTACGATCGCAGCATCGACGTCCGCGTGTCCCGGCTGCGCCAGAAGATCGAGACCGATCCCGGCGAGCCCGAGTACATCCGGACCATCTGGGGCGAGGGCTATCTGTTCTCGGCCAGCGTCGAAGTGGAGTGAGCCGCACGGGCTCCGGGCCGTTCCGCATCATCCCGGGCAGGTATATCTCAGCCGCGGAAAACACGGACAAAACCGTTTTCGGCCACGAAATCCACGAAACCCACGAAAGAGTTTTGGTTCTGAGAACCCGCTTTCAGCCGCGGAATGGGCGGAAAGTACGGGCAAGCCCGAATGGCGCTTACTTAAGCCGATGTCTTGGAAAAAATGGCCACGGAACCCACGGAATGACACGGAAAAAGGCTTAATGTAAAAATCCGGAAGCCCGACTGTGGAAGGATGATCCTGGGTTTGCGCAATGCATGCTTTCCGTGTTGTTCCGTGGATTCCGTGGCCAATACGGTTTTGCCTCTATTCAGTCCTTGCCGTCGCGGACGCTGTTCAGGCTGTCGCGCAGGTGTGCGCGCAGGCAGTCGAACTGTTCGGGCGACTGCAACGGCCGGTTGTCGGTGTCGGTGATGTAGAAGACGTCCTCGGCGCGCGAGCCGAAGGTGGCGATGCGGGCGTTCTGCAGGCGGATGCCGCAGGCGCTGAAGGCGCGGCCGACCGCCGACAGCAGGCCGGGCCGGTCGCCGGTGATCAGTTCCAGCACGGTGCGGTTGTTGGGCTCGTCGACGCTGAAGCCGATCTGCGTCGGGATGTCGAAATGCTGGAAGCGCCGCGGTGGCCGGCGCGTGACGCGCGGGCGCTCGCCGTCCTGGCGGCTGAGCTCGCGGGTGATGCGCGCGACGATCTCGCGGATCTGTGCGTCGCCCTGGATGGGCGTGCCGGATTCGTCGAGGATGAGATAGGTGTCCAGGGCGTAGCCGTTGCGCGCGGTGGTGATGCGCGCGTCATGGATGTCCAGGCCGAGCTGGTCGAGCAGGGCGGTGGTGCGCTCGAACAGGGTGTCGTTTGCGCGCGTGTAGATGAACACCTCCGTGCCGCCGCGTTCCTGGCTGTGGCGCAGCTCGACCAGCGGCGCCTCGCGGTCGCCGTGGCGGTCGATGCAGCGCGTGTGCCAGGCGATCTCGTCCGGCGTGTGCCGCAGGAAATAATCCTCCCCCAGATCCCGCCAGACGCCATCGATGTCCTCGGCGGCGAGCCCCTGCTCCAGCAGCAGCTGGTGCGCCTCGCTGCGTGTCTCGGCGATGAACTCGTCCTGTTCGAGCGGCTTGTCCAGACCGCGCGTCAGGGCCTCGGTGGCGGCGTTGTACAGCTCCAGCAGCAGGGCGTTCTTCCAGGAGTTCCACAGCCCGGGACTGGTGGCACGGATGTCCGCGACCGTCAGCAGATACAGGTAATTGAGCCGCACGCGCGTCTGCACCTGACGGGCGAAGTCGTTGATCACGGCCGGGTCGCTGATGTCGCGGCGCTGCGCCGTGGTCGACATCAGCAGATGGTTGCGCACCAGCCAGGCGACCAGCTGGGCGTCGTACTGGCTGAGGCCGTGGTGGCGGCAGAACTCGAGCGCCTCCTCGGCGCCAAGCTCGGAGTGGTCGCCGTCGCGTCCCTTGGCGATGTCGTGGAACAGTCCGCCGAGCAGCAGCAGCTCCTGCTTGGGGAGGTTCGCCATCAGCTCGCTGCACAGGGGGAACTCGTGCGCGTACTCCGGCACGGCGAAGCGGCGCAGATTGCGCAGCACGAACAGCGAATGCTCGTCGACGGTGTAGACATGGAACAGGTCGTACTGCATCTGCCCGACGATGCGCCCGAACACCGGCAGGTAGGCGGCCAGGATGCCGTAGCGGTTCATGCGCTGCAGCTCGTGCCAGACGCCGCGCGGCTGGCGCAGGATCTCCATGAAGATGCTGCGGGTGCGCAGGTCGTTGCGGAAGTCGTCGTCGATCAGGTAGCGGTGGTCGCGGATCAGGCGGATGGTCGCGGCACGCACGCCCTTGAGCTCCGGATGCTGCGCGAGCAGCAGGAAGATCTCCAGCAGAGCGAAGGGATAGCGCACGAAGATGCGCTCGTCGACCGCTTCGATGAAGCCCTTGCGCGCCTGGAAGCGCTTGTTGATCGGAACGGGCTCGCCGGGGTCGTCGGCGTACAGGATCGCCTCCTGGAAGAGCTGCAGCAGCATCTCGTTCAGGCGGTTCAGCTCGAACACCGTGCGGTAGTAGTCCTTCATGAACAGCTCGATCGCCTGGTTCGGCCGCTCGCCCTGCGGGTAGCCGAGCAGTTCGGCCAGGGTGCGCTGGTGATCGAACAGGATGCGGTCCTCGCGCCGGCCGGTGAGGTCGTGCAGGGCGAAGCGGATACGCCACAGGAAGGTCTGGCCGCTGCTGAGCGTGCGGTACTCGCGCTCGGTGAGGAAACGGTGCTTGACCAGATCGTGCAGGGAGTCGGCGCCGAAGTGGCGCTTGGCGACCCAGCCGATCATCTGGATGTCGCGCAGGCCGCCGGGGCTCTCCTTGATGTTGGGCTCGAGGTTGTAGGCGGTGTCGTGGAACTTGTGGTGGCGCGCGATCTGCTCCTTGAGCTTGGCCTCGAAGAAGCCGGCGCCGGTCCAGATGCGGTCCGGCCCGGTGGCCTCGCGCATGGCCTCGAACAGCGGTGCCGCGCCGGCGAGCAGCCGCGCCTCGACGAGGTTGGTCGCGACCGTGATGTCGCGCTCGCCTTCGCGCACGCAGTCGTCCAGGGTGCGCACGCTGTGGCCGACCTCCAGGCCGAGATCCCACAGCAGCGTCAGGAAGGTCTCGAGGCGGCCGGTCAGCTCGGCGTTCTCGCGGTCCGGCAGCAGGATGAGCAGGTCGATGTCCGAATGTGGCAGCAGTTCGCCGCGGCCGTAGCCGCCGACGGCGACCAGGGCCAGGCGCTCGGCGTCGGCCTGCAGCGTCTGGTGCCACGCGCGCGCCAGCAGCTGGTCGATCAACCAGGCGCGGCTGTAGACGAGGCGATCGGCCGGGACCTGCCGCTTGAAGTGTTCCCGCAGGGCGCGGGTGCCCTCGCGCAGCGCCGCGCGCAGCGGCGGCAGCAGGGCGGCGCCGCCGGCGAGCGCGGCGTCGAGCGCGCTGGTGTCGCAGAGGTCGTTCAGGATGGGCGCCACCACAAGGGCGGATTCGGGATCGCTGGCGGCGCCGTCCGGCAGGTTCATGGCAGCAGCGGCATGTGGTCCAGGGATTCGTCCGGCCCCAGGGTCAGCACCTCGTAGCCGTCCTCGGTCACCAGCACGGTGTGTTCCCACTGCGCCGACAGGCTGTGGTCCTTGGTCACCACCGTCCAGCCGTCCGGCAGCATCTTGGTATCGCGCCGGCCGGCGTTGATCATGGGTTCGATGGTGAAGGTCATGCCGGGGATCAGTTCCATGCCGGTGCCGGGCTTGCCGTAGTGCAGCACCTGCGGTTCCTCATGGAACTCCCGGCCCACGCCGTGGCCGCAGTATTCGCGCACCACCGAGAAGTTCGCCGCCTCCGCGTGCTTCTGGATGGCGTGGCCGATGTCGCCCAGCCGCGTGCCGGGCTTCACCATGCGGATGCCCAGGGCCATGGCCTCGTAGCAGACCTTGCACAGGCGCTTGGCCTGCACCGAGGGCTCCCCGATCAGGAACATGCGGCTGGTGTCGCCGTGGAAGCCGTCCTTGATCACGGTGATGTCGATGTTGAGGATGTCGCCGTTCTTCAATACCCGGTCGCCGGGGATGCCGTGGCAGACCTGGTGATTGATCGAGGTGCAGATCGACCGGGGGAAGCCGCGGTAGTTGAGCGGCGCGGGGATCGCCTGCTGATGGTTGACGATGTAGTCGTGGCAGATGCGGTCCAGTTCCCCGGTGGACACGCCGGCCTTCACATAGGGACGGATCATCTGCAGCACCTCGGCGGCCAGCCGGCCGGCGACGCGCATCTTCTCGATCTCTTCACCGGTCTTGATCGTGACGCTCATGAGAACCTTTTGAATTGGCGGGGGAATCGCGCGGTAGGCGGAATTGTTGCGGGGGCAAGTTTATGGTATAAAGGCGCGCTTGTTAAGCGAGGGATGAAGGGACGAAAGGGGCGGAGCCCGCCCATTCCCGTCATCTTCCGCAAATTCACACATGCGTCGTGACAGTGTGGCTGGGTGCCCCGGTGCAGACCGGGGTTGCCGCACGGGACGCATGGAGGCCCAACCCTGACAATTCGGAGTTCTATCCATGGCGAACGTCACCATGCGCCAGATGCTGGAAGCTGGCGTGCATTTCGGTCATCAGACCCGTTTCTGGAATCCGAAGATGGCCCCGTACATCTTCGGCGAACGCAGCAAGATCCACATCATCAATCTGGAAAAGACCCTGCCTCTGTACACCGAGGCCATGAACTATCTGAGCAGCCTGGCCGCGAAGCGCGGCACCATCCTGTTCGTCGGCACCAAGCGCGCGGCGCGCGAAGCGGTGGGCGAAGAGGCGGCGCGCTGCGGCATGCCCTATGTGAACTACCGCTGGCTGGGCGGCATGCTCACCAATTACAAGACGGTGCGTCAGTCCATCCGCCGCCTGAAGGAGCTGGAGACCATGGCGCAGGACGGCAGCATGGACCGGCTCAGCAAGAAAGAGGCGCTGATGCTCAGGCGCGAGATGGAGAAGCTGGAGCGCAGCCTGGGCGGTATCAAGGACATGAACCACCTGCCCGACGCGCTGTTCGTGATCGACGTCGGTCATGAAAAGATCGCCGTCAACGAAGCCACCAAGCTGGGTATTCCGGTGGTCGGCGTGGTGGACACCAACAACTCCGCCAAGGGCATCGACTACGTCATCCCCGGCAACGACGACGCCATCCGCGCGATCCAGCTGTACGTGCGCGGCGCGGCCGATGCCATCCTGGACGGCAAGTCCACCTCCGTGCAGATGCCGGCGAGCGGCGACGAGTTCGTCGAGCTGGACGAGGCCGCCGGCGCCGCCGACAAGCCGGCCCGCGCCAAGCGCGGCCGCGGCGCCGACAAGCGTCCGACCACGGTCAAATCCCGTGGCCGCACCGCTGCCGTCGCGGACGACGAAGAGGAAGCCTGATCCGCAGCGGATGCCGCGGGGCGCATACCGTCCGTGCCGTCCCCGCGGCCTCCCGGCGACGCATCAGCGGCCCCTCGCCGGCAGCGCGCCTACGGGCGCATCGCCGGGGGCCTCCATCGAAACATCAGCACGTATTCAAGGGGTAACCAACCATGTCTATTTCCGCCGCACAGGTCAAAGAGCTGCGTGAACGCACCGGCTCCGGCATGATGGAATGCAAGAAGGCGCTGGTCGACGCCGCCGGCGATATGGAAGCCGCCGTCGAGATCCTGCGCAAATCGGGCCTGGCCAAGGCCGACAAGAAGGCCGGCCGCGTCGCCGCCGAGGGCCTGATCCTGGTCGAGCTCAGCGATGACCGCAGGCGCGCGGCCATCGTCGAAGTCAACTGCGAGACCGATTTCGTCGCCAAGAAGGAGGAGTTCCAGGACTTCGCCGCGAAGATCGCCCAGCGCGTGCTGAAGGACGCGCCGCAGACCATGGAGGCGCTGCTGGCGCTGCCGCTGACCGACGGCGGGGCGAGCATCGAGGAATCCCGCAAGGAACTCATCGCCAAGATCGGCGAGAACATCAACGTGCGCCGCTACACCCTGGTCGAGACCAACGGCATCCTGGGCGCGTACCTGCACGGCACCCGCATCGGCGTGCTGGTCGAGATGAAGGGCGGCAGCGAGGACCTGGCCAAGGACGTCGCCATGCACATCGCCGCCAGTCGCCCGGTGTGCGTCACCGAGGCGGAGGTCCCGGCGGAACTGGTGGAGAAGGAGCGCGAGATCTTCGCCGCCCAGGCCGAGCAGAGCGGCAAGCCCGCCGACATCGTCGCCAAGATGGTCGAGGGCCGCATCAAGAAGTACCTGGCCGAGGTCACCCTGGTCGGCCAGCCCTTCGTCAAGGACCCGGAAACCACCGTCGGCAAGCTGCTGTCGAAGGCCGGTGCCGAGGTGCTGAGCTTCCAGCGCCTGGAACTGGGCGAGGGCATCGAGAAGAAGACCGAGAACTTCGCCGAAGAAGTCATGGCGCAGGCGCGCGGCAAGTAAGCCGCCGGTCGCCCGCCCGTGGTCCGGGCGGGAAAACGCGATGGGGTCGCTCTGCGGCCCCATCGCGTACATGGCGCCTGGCGGCAAAAAAGACGACAATGACCGCCACGCCGTGCAGCACGTGAGCATTTGCTGTAACAAGTTCATACAACTTCTTGAAAGTGCGACATGCCTGAATCAGATCTGCGCTATCGACGGATTCTCCTCAAGCTCAGCGGCGAGGCCCTCATGGGGGCCGGCGAGACCGGCATCGATCCCCTGGTGCTGGCCCAGTTCGCCGCCGAGATCCACGAACTCGTGCAGGCCGGGGCGCAGGTGGGTCTGGTGGTCGGCGGCGGCAATATCTTCCGCGGCGCCGGGCTGGCCGCGGCCGGCATGGACCGCGTCACCGGCGACCACATGGGCATGCTGGCCACGGTGATGAACGCCCTGGCCATGCAGGACGCCCTGCGCCGGCTGGGCACCGAGGGGCGGGTCATGTCGGCGCTGTCCATCGCGTCGGCCTGCGAGGACTATTCGCGCGCCCGCGCCCTGCGGCACCTGGACAAGGGCCGCGTCGTGCTGTTCGCGGCCGGCACCGGCAACCCGTTTTTCACCACCGATTCCGCGGCCGGCCTGCGCGCCATCGAGATCGGGGCGGACATCATGTTCAAGGCCACCCAGGTCGACGGCGTGTATTCGGCCGATCCCAAGAAGGATCCGGACGCCCGGCGCTTCGACCGGCTGAGCTACGACGAGGCCCTGCGCCGCCAGCTCATGGTCATGGATCACACCGCCATCATCCTGTGCCGCGATCACGGCATGCCACTGATGGTGTTCGACATCCACCGGCGCGGCAATCTGATGCGCGCCGCCCGCGGCGAGGCGGTGGGCACGCTGGTCGAGAAGGAGTAGAAGAAAATGATCGACGACATCATCAAAGACGCCAGGACCCGCATGGCCAAGAGCGTGGAGACGCTGCGCCAGGATCTGACCAAGCTGCGCACCGGCCGCGCGCATACCAGCCTGCTGGATCACATCACGGTCGACTACTACGGCAGCGAGGTCCCCCTCAGGCAGGTGGCCAACGTGTCGGTGGAGGACGCGCGCACCCTGACCGTCACGCCCTGGGAGAAGCCGATGGTGGCCGTGATCGAGAAGGCCATCATGAAGTCCGATCTGGGCCTGAATCCGAACACCGCCGGGACGGTCATGCGCATTCCGCTGCCGCCGCTCACCGAGGAGCGCCGCCGGGACATGATCCGCATCGTCCGCCAGGAGGCCGAGGGCGCGAAGGTGGCCGTGCGCAACATCCGCCGCGACGCCAACAACGACTTCAAGGAACTGCTCAAGGAGAAGGAGATCTCGGAAGACGACGAGCGCCGAGCGCAGGAGCAGATCCAGAAACTCACCGACCAGTTCGTGGCCGACATCGACAAGATCACGCAGGCCAAAGAAGCCGAGCTGATGGAGATCTGAGTCGGCGGGATCACGGGACATGTCAGAGGCGAGCCGCGGGGAAAACGGGATGCCGGATGCCGGAGGTCCGCGTCACATCGCCATCATCATGGATGGCAATGGACGCTGGGCGCGGCGCCGCGGCATGCCGCGTCCGGCCGGCCACCGCGAGGGCGTCAAGTCCGTGCGGCGCGTGGTCGAGGCCTGCCGCCGGCAGGGCGTCGGGGCCCTCACGCTGTTCGCCTTCAGCAGCGAGAACTGGCGCCGGCCGCCGACCGAGGTCAGTCTGCTGATGGATCTGTTCATCAGCACCCTGCAGAAGGAGGTCGACAGCCTGCACGCGAACGGCGTGCAGGTGCGCTTCATCGGCGACCGCGAGCCCTTCGCGCCGAAGCTGCGCGCGCTGATGGACACGACCGAGGCGCGCACCCGCGACAACCCCGGCCTGCGCCTGGCGATCGCCGTCAACTACGGCGGCCGCTGGGACATCGCGCAGGCCGCCCGCGCGCTGGCCCTCGGCGTGCAGGCGGGCGCGCTGGAGCCGGAGGCCATCACGCCCGACCTGCTGGGCGCGCAGCTGGCCCTGGCCGATCTGCCGGAGCCCGACCTGTTCATCCGCACCGGCGGCGAGCAGCGCATCAGCAATTTCCTGCTGTGGCAGCTCGCCTATACGGAACTCTATTTCACCGACGTCCTCTGGCCCGACTTCGACGACCGCTGCCTCGCGGATGCGCTGGCCTGGTTCGCCGGCCGGCAGCGCCGCTTCGGCCGCACCGGCGAACAGGTGGAGCGCATCAAGGGTGCCTGATCGTGCTTAAACGGTTCCTGACGGCGGTGATCCTCATTCCGCTGGTCGTGGGCGGCGTGCTGCTGGTCCCGACTTCCGCGTTCTTCGCCATCGGCACGCTGGTGCTCGGTCTGGCCGCCTGGGAGTGGGGCGGTCTGGTGCCGCTGCGCACGACGGCGGCACGGCTGGTCTACGGTCTGGCGCTGATGGCCACGCTGGTCCTCGGCTGGCTCGCGCTGCAACGGCAGCCGGCGCTGCTCCAGGGCGTCCTCGCCGCGGCCTTCGGCTGGTGGCTGCTGGCGACCCTGTGGCTCGGCCGGCCGCAGCTCGGCCGCGGCCGGGCCGCGGTCAAGGCCATGCTGGGGCTGCCCGTGCTGCTGCCGGTCTGGTGGGCGCTGACCGCGCTGCACGCGCGCCCCGAGCAGGGGCCGGCGCTGGCGCTGTTCGTGCTGGTGCTGATGTGGGTCGCCGACAGCGGCGCCTACTTCGCCGGCCGCACCTTCGGCCGGCGCAAGCTCGCGCCGCGCGTCAGCCCGAACAAGACCTGGGAAGGCGTGGCCGGCGGCCTGGCCGGCAGCCTGCTGTTCGCCCTGCTCGCCGGCGGCTGGCTCGGCTGGACGGGCGGGCGCCTGGCGGCCTTCGCGGCGCTGGCGGTGGCCTGCGCCGCGCTGTCGATCGTCGGCGACCTCTTCATCAGCCTGCTCAAGCGCCAGCAGGGTCTGAAGGACACGGGCAACCTGTTCCCGGGACACGGCGGCCTGCTGGACCGCATCGACAGTCTGCTCGCGGCGGCGCCGGTGTTCGCCCTCGGGCTGGGCTGGGTGGAGTAGGACGATGCCCGCACACGGCGATCAGGCGGTTCGGCGCATCGGGCTCAGCGTGCTGGGCGCCACCGGCTCCATCGGCCTGAGCACGCTGGACGTGGCCGGCCGCAACGCCGGTCGTTTCGAGGTGGTCGCGCTCACCGCCAACCGGGATGTCGACGGCATGCTGCGCCTGTGCCGCGCGCACCGGCCGCGCCTGGCCGTGATGGCGGATGCCGATGCCGCCGCGCGCCTCGAGACGGCGCTGCGCAAGGAAGGGCTCGAGGTCGTCGTGAAGAGCGGGGACGACGGGTTGATCGAGGCCGCCGCGCATCCGCAGGCCGACTACGTGATGGCCGCCATCGTCGGCGCCGCCGGCCTGCGGCCCACGCTGGAGGCGGCACGCCGCGGCCGGCGCGTGCTGCTGGCCAACAAGGAGGCGCTGGTGATGTCCGGCGCGCTGTTCATGGAGGAGGTGCGCCGGCACGGCGCGCTGCTGCTGCCCATCGACAGCGAGCACAATGCCATCTTCCAGTGCATGCCGGCCGGCTTCACGGTGGGCGAGCGCCCGGCCGGCGTGCGGCGTATCCTGCTCACCGCCTCCGGCGGGCCGTTCCGCAGCACGCCGCTGGAGCAGCTCGCGCAGGTCACGCCCGAGCAGGCCTGCGCGCATCCCAACTGGGACATGGGCCGCAAGATCTCGGTCGATTCCGCCACCATGATGAACAAGGGCCTGGAGGTCATCGAGGCCTGCTGGCTGTTCGGCCTGCCGGCGGAACAGGTGCAGGTGGTCCTGCATCCGCAGAGCGTGATCCATTCGCTGGTCGACTACGAAGACGGGTCGGTGCTCGCCCAGCTCGGCAACCCCGACATGCGTACGCCCATCGCGCACGCGCTGGCCTGGCCGGAGCGCGTCGATTCCGGCGTGCAGCCGCTGGATCTGTTCGCGGTGGGGCGGCTGGACTTCGCCGCGCCCGATCCGCGGCGCTTCCCCTGCCTGGGGCTGGCCTACGACGCGTGGCGGCGCGGCGGCACGGCGCCGGCCGTGCTGAACGCGGCCAACGAAGTGGCGGTGGCGGCCTTCCTCGACGGCCGCATCGGTTTCGACCGCATCGCCGCCGTGATCGAGGCGACACTCGCGGACTGCACCGTCGGCGCCGCCGAGCGCCTGCAGGACGTCCTGGACGCGGACCGCGCGGCACGCGCCTGCGCCGCCGAGCGGCTCGCCGGCGGCCAGCGGAGGCGGAGCTCGTGAGCGGCTTCCTGGTTTCCGCCGCGGCCTTCGTGCTCGCCCTGGGCGTGCTCATCACCGTGCACGAATTCGGGCACTACTGGGTCGCGCGCAAGGTCGGCGTGAAGGTGCTGCGCTTCTCCATCGGCTTCGGCAGGCCGCTGTGGCGGCGCGTCCGCGGCGCCGATCGCACGGAATTCGTCATCGCCGCCATCCCGCTCGGCGGCTACGTGAAGATGCTCGATGAGCGCGAGGGGCCGGTGGCGCCCGAGGAACAGGCGCGCGCCTTCAACCGTCAGCCGGTGGGACGCCGCATGGCGGTGGTGGTGGCGGGGCCGGCCTTCAATTTCCTGTTCGCGATCCTGGCCTACTGGGCCATGTTCGTGCACGGCGTGCCGGGCACCAAGCCGGTCATCGAACCCGAGCCGCAGGGGCTGGCCGCCGCGGCCGGCATCGAGACGCACGATCTGCTGAAGAGCGTCGACGGCACGCCCACCCCGACCTGGGACAGCGCCCTGCTGGCGCTCGTGGAGGGGGCGCTGGACCGCAGCCGCCTGGCGCTGGAGGTGGAGAGCGTCGACGGGCGGGTGCGCACCGTCCATCTGGATCTGGGGCCGGTCGAAGGACTGCTGGACCGCGGCAATCTGCTCGACAAGCTCGGCATCAAGCCGTGGCGTCCGCGGCTGCCGGCGGTGATCGAGCGGGTGCTGCCCGACGGCGCGGCGGCGGCCGCCGGCCTGCAGCCGGGCGATCGCATCCTGAGTGCCGACGGGACCGCCATGGACGACTGGGAGGACTGGGTCGGATACGTGCAGGAGCGGCCCGAGCAGACCATCGCGGTGCGGGTGGAACGCGACGGCGCCGCGCTCGGACTGACGGTGCGGCCCGACCGCGTCGTCATCGACGACCGCGTCATCGGCCGCATCGGCGCGGAGGTGCGCGTGCCGCCCGAGCTCGGCGCCGAACTGCGCACCGAGACGCGCTACGGGCCGCTCGCCGCGCTGGGCCAGAGTCTCGGCAAGACCTGGGACATGAGCGTGCTGACGCTGCGCACGCTGTGGAAGATGCTGGTGGGCGAGGCATCGCTCGACAACATCAGCGGTCCGCTCAGCATCGCCGAATACGCGGGCCATTCGGCGCGCATCGGCCTCGCCACCTTCCTGGGTTTTCTCGCCATCGTCAGCATCAGTCTGGGCGTGCTCAACCTGCTGCCGGTGCCCGTACTGGATGGGGGACACCTGATGTATTACCTTATTGAGCTTTTCAAGGGCAGTCCCGTTTCGGAACAGGCCGAGATGTTCGGCCAGCGGATCGGCATCGCCGTTCTTCTCGCGCTGATGGGTCTGGCGCTGTTCAACGACCTCACGCGTCTGCTGGGTTGAGACGACAACAAGAAATGGAAGCCGCTACCATGAGATTTCTGTTGCGCTCCTGCGTTCTGGCCAGCGCGGTCGCGGGCAATGCCTGGGCCTTCGAGCCGTTCACCGTCACCGACATCCGCATCGAGGGCCTGCAGCGCATCGCGCCCGGCACGGTGTTCAGCTACCTGCCGGTGAAGACGGGCGAGACCTTCGACGAGGCGCGCTCCGCCGCGGCCGTCCGCGCCCTGTTCAAGACCGGCTTCTTCAAGGACGTGCGCATCGAGCGCGACAACGGTGTGCTCGTGGTGGTGGTCGAGGAGCGCCCGGCGATCTCCAGCATCGAGATCACCGGCAACAAGGACATCGAGACCGAGCCGCTGCTGGAATCGCTGAAGGAGATCGGCTTCGCCGAGGGACGCGTGTTCGACCGCTCCCTGCTGGACAAGGTCGAGCAGGAACTCGAGCGCCAGTACTTCAGCCGCGGCAAGTACGGCGTCAAGATCACCACCACCGTGACACCGCTGGAACGCAACCGCGTCGGCATCAACATCGATGTATCGGAAGGCCGCGCCGCCCGCATCAAGCAGATCAGCATCGTCGGCAACAAGGTCTTCAGCGACGAGCAGCTGCTCGAGGACTTCCAGCTCAGCACGCCGACGCTGCTGTCCTTCTACACCGGTGTCGATCAGTATTCCAAGCAGAAGCTGTCGGGCGATCTGGAAACGCTGCGTTCCTATTACCTGGACCGCGGCTACATCAACTTCAGTATCGATTCGACCCAGGTGTCCATCACGCCCGACAAGAAGGACATCTACATCACCATCAACGTCACCGAGGGCGAGCAGTTCCATGTCAGCGAGGTGCGCCTGGCCGGTGATCTGGTGGTCGATCCGCCGGCGCTGTTCCCGCTGGTGGACCTGAATCCGGGCGACGTGTTCTCGCGCAAGCGCGTCACCGAGACCGTCACCCGCATCAGCGAGCGGCTCGGCAACGAGGGCTACGCCTTCGCCAACGTCAACACCATCCCGGATGTCGATCCGGAGACCAGGCAGGTCACGGTGACGTTCTTCGTCGATCCCGGCAAGCGCGTCTACGTGCGCCGCATCAACATGGTGGGCAACACCCGCACCCGTGACGAGGTGCTGCGGCGCGAGATGCGCCAGATGGAGGGCGGCTGGTTCTCGGCCTCGGCGGTGGAGCGCTCGCGCACCCGCCTGGACCGTCTGGGGTTCTTCGAGGAGGTCAATGTCGAGACGCCCACGGTGCCCGGCACGACCGATCAGGTGGACGTGAACTATTCGGTGACCGAACGGCCGTCGGGCAACCTCATGGTGGGCGTGGGCTATTCGCAGTCATCCGGTATTCTGTTCAACACCAGCGTCAGTCAGGACAACTTCCTGGGCAGCGGCAAGCGCGTCAGCCTGGCCTTCAACAACAGCGACGTGAACACCGTCTACAGCTTCTCCTATCTGAATCCGTACTACACCATCGACGGCGTGAGCCGCGGCTTCGGCCTGTTCTACCGCGAGACCGACGCCGGCGAGGCCAACATCTCCGATTACGCCGTCGACACCTTCGGCGGCAATGTCAGCTACGGCATTCCGATCAACGAATTCGACACCGTGCGGCTGAACGTCGAGTACGAGAACCTGGACATCAGCGACACCATCTATTCCTCCCAGGAGATCCGGGATTTCATCGCGGCCAACGGCAACCAGTTCGACAGCATCAAGCTGACCGGCAGCTGGGCCCACGACACCCGCAACAAGACCATCTTCCCGGACCGGGGCACCCTGCAGCGCGCCACCGCCGAGACCACCATCCCGGGCATGGATCTGCAGTTCTACAAGCTCGGCTACGAGCATCAGACCTTCGTGCCTCTGACCAAGCAGTTCACCCTGATGCTGAACGGCGAGGTCGGCTACGGTGACGGATTCGGCGATTTCGACGGACTGCCGTTCTTCGAGAACTACTACGCCGGCGGCGTGCGCTCGGTGCGCGGCTTCGAGGACAACACCCTCGGTCCGCGGGATTCCCTGAACGAGCCCCTGGGCGGCGGCTTCCGGCTGGTCGGCAACGTGGAGATCCTGTTCCCGCCGCCGTTCTTCACCAAGACCAATTCGTTCCGGATGAGCACATTCCTGGATGTGGGCAACGTCTATCCGAGTTATGATGACTTCGAAGCCGGTGAGCTGCGCTATTCGGTCGGCGTGGGCGCGACCTGGTTGTCGCCGTTGGGCGCCCTGACCTTCAGCCTGGCCAAGCCGCTGAACGACAAGGAAGGCGACGATACCCAGGTGTTCCAGTTCACCATCGGCGCCAACCTGTGATTTCGTGACTTCTGAAGAGCGGGGAGACATACCTTGAACATGCGTTACATCGTGAAGACCTTGCTGGCCGTATGCCTGCTGACGCCGACGCTGGTGCTGGCGGAGGTCAAGGTCGGGTTCGTGAACACCGTCAAGCTGATGGAGGAGGCGCCGCAGGCCAAGGCGGCCATCAGCAAGATGGAGGCGGAATTCGCGCCGCGCGAGAAGGAGCTGGTCGCGCTGCAGCGCGACATCAAGCAGGCGGAGGACAAGCTGAGCCGCGACGCCGCCGTCATGAGCGACGCCGACCGCAGCAAGACCGAGCGCGACCTGGTCAGCCGCAAGCGCGAGCTGAAGCGTGCCCAGGACGAGTTCCGCGAGGACCTCAACATCCGCCGCAACGAGGAGCTCTCCAAGCTGCAGCGGCGCCTGTACGACGCCATCGTCGATCTGGCCAAGGCGGAAAACTACGATCTCATCGTCAGCGAAGGCGTGGTGTTCGCCAGCACCCGCATCGACATCACGGATGCGGTGCTGACGCGTCTGAAGCAGCAGGGCAATTGAGCCCGGCTGCCGCGGAAGGCGGGATCGCGTGAGCTTGACGCTGGGCGAACTGGCCGCGCGCACGGGGGCCGAGCTCCACGGCGACGCGGCGCTGCCGGTCGCGGGCGTCTGCACGCTGCAGGACGGGCGGCCGGACTGCATCAGCTTCCTCGCGAATCCACGCTACCGCCGCTATCTCGGCGACACGCGCGCCGGCGCCGTCATCCTGGCCGCCGGCGATCTCGAAGGCTGTCCCGTGCCGGCTCTGGTGAGCGCCAACCCCTACGCCACCTACGCGCGGGCCGCGGCGCTGCTGACGCCGGCCGAGACTGCGGCGCCGGGTGTCCATCCGACGGCGGTGGTCGGCGACGATTGCCGCATCGATCCGACGGCGAGCGTCGGCCCGCTGTGCGTGATCGGCGCCGGCGTCGAGATCGGCGCCGGCGCCGTGATCGGTCCCGGCTGCGTGCTGGAGCACGATGTCGTCGTCGGCGCCGACACGCGCCTGGTCGCCAGCGTGACGCTGTGCCGCGGCGTGAAGATCGGCCGCGGCTGCCTGTTCCACCCCGGCGTCGTCGTCGGCAGCGACGGCTTCGGCATCGCCAAGGACGCCGGCCGCTGGATCAAGGTGCCGCAGCTCGGCAGCGTGCGCATCGGCGACGACGTCGAGATCGGCGCCAACACGACCGTGGATCGCGGCGCGCTGGAGGACACGCTGATCGCCGACGGCGTCAAGCTCGATAATCAGATCCAGATCGCGCACAACGTGCAGATCGGGGCGCATACTGCCGTCGCCGGCTGCGTCGGCATCTCCGGCAGCGCCAGGATCGGCGCGCACTGCATGCTGGGCGGCGGCGTCGGTGTGGTCGGGCACCTGGAGATCGCCGACCATACGGTGGTCACCGGGATGTCCATGGTGACCAAGTCGATCACCGAGCCCGGCGTGTATTCCTCGGGCCTGGCCGTGCTGCCGGGCGAGCAGTGGAACAGGATCGTCGCGCGCCTGCGCCGCCTCGACGACATGGCCCGGCGCCTGCAGGCGCTGGAGCGCAGGCTGGAAGGAAAAGGCAAAGATGCTTAGCCACGAAATCCACGAAACCCACGAAAATATTTCCGTATGGAACGCTTTCGTGGATTTCGTGGATTTCGTGGCCATATATCTACGAATTTGGGATAACGAGATACGGACATGACCGAGACGACGCTGAACATAAACGACATCCTGCGGCTGCTGCCGCACCGTTATCCCTTCCTGCTCATCGACCGGGTGCTGGATTACAAGCAGGGCGAGTTCCTGCGCGGCTACAAGAACGTGACCTTCAACGAGCCGTTCTTCACCGGACATTTCCCGCAGCGGCCGATCATGCCCGGCGTCATGATCCTCGAATCGCTGGCGCAGGCCACGGGCCTGCTGGCCTTCCGCACGGTCGACCGCGCCGCCAACAACGATTCGCTGTTCTTCCTGGTGGGCATCGACAAGGCGCGCTTCAAGCGTCCGGTGGAGCCGGGCGACCAGTTGATGCTGGAGGTGAAGTTCGTCAACAGCAAGCGCGGGATCTGGGTGTTCGAGGGCGAGGCGACGGTGGACGGCAAGCTGGCGGCCAGCGCCCAGATCATGTGCACGGAACGGGGTGTGGACATTTGATCGATCCGCGCGCAGTCATCGACCCGAAGGCGAAGCTGGCCGAGGACGTCAGCGTCGGTCCCTATGCGGTGATCGGTCCCGACGTCGAGATCGGCGCCGGCACGACCGTCGGCCCGCACGCCGTGATCAACGGCCCGACCCGCATCGGCCGCAACAACCGCATCTTCCAGTTCGCCTCGCTCGGCGACGCCCCGCAGGACAAGAAGTACGCGGGCGAGCCGACGCGGCTGGAGATCGGCGACGGCAACACCATCCGCGAGTTCGTCACCATCAACCGCGGCACGGTGCAGGACCAGGGCGTCACGCGCATCGGCGACGACAACTGGATCATGGCCTACGTGCACATCGCGCACGACTGCGTGATCGGCAACCACACCATCTTCGCCAACAACGCCTCGCTGGCCGGGCACGTGCGCATCGAGGACTACGTGATCCTCGGCGGCTTCACCCTGGTGCACCAGTTCTGCGCCCTGGGCGCGCACAGCTTCACCGCCTTCAGCACCGGCATCGCCAAGGACGTGCCGCCCTACGTGATGGTCAGCGGCCACTCCGCCCAGCCGCACGGCCTGAACACCGAGGGCCTCAAGCGCCGCGGCTTCAGCCCGGAGACCATTGCGAAACTCAAGCAGGCCTACAAGACCCTGTACCGCTCCAAGCTCACCCTGCAGGAAGCCATCGAGGCCCTGCGCGCGCAGGCGACCGACTGCGCGGAGGTCGGGGTGATGGTGGAGTTCCTGGAGAGGCAGAAGCGCGGCATTGTGCGGTAGCGCTGTCGCCGGCTCTCGCAAGTTGTCTGCACCGGCGCAGGGCCGTGGGCGGGGTATCGTCTACCTCCTCCGGCTGTCGCAAGTCGGCTGCAGACGATACCCCGCCCACGGCCGGCGACAGTGGGTTTTACACCCAAAAAGATTCACCTGTGCGTGAATCTCATAGCCCCGGAGGTACCGTTCATCGCGCAGTCGACTTACGTCAGTCGGAGACGGAGCGATGAACGGTACCTCCGGGGCCTGCCAGCTAGTTCAGCCGAGCCCTGCCTGCAACTTCAACTGTGCCGTAGCGTGCAAATCAGGTAGTGAGTAAACCGCCGCCCCCGTGCTATGTTGCCTGTCAACACGACAATATGACGTCTCATGCACGCCCAGCCCGCTGACAACAAACCCCTGCGCATCGGCATCGTCGCCGGCGAGATGTCCGGCGACCTGCTCGGCGCCGGCCTCATCAAGGCCATCCGCGAAAAGTACCCCGACGCCGTCATAGAAGGCATCGGCGGGCCGCAGATGGTGGCGGCCGGCTGCCGCAGCCTGTTCCCGATGGAGGAGCTGTCGGTGATGGGCCTGATCGAGGTGCTGGCGCACCTGCCGCGGCTGCTGCGCATCCGCCGGACCGTCGTCAGGCATTTTCTCGACAGTCGGCCCGATGTCTTCGTCGGTGTCGACGCACCGGATTTCAATCTGGGCGTGGAGAGACGCCTCAAGGCGGCGGGCGTCCCTACGGTGCATTACGTCAGTCCATCGGTGTGGGCCTGGCGCAAGGGACGCGTGCGGACCGTCGCGCGCAGCGTCGACCGCATGCTGACCCTGTTCCCCTTCGAGGCCGCCTTCTACCGCGAGCACGCCGTGCCCGTGACCTTCGTCGGGCATCCGCTCGCCGACATGATCCCCGAGCGCGTCGCGGCCGGTACGGCGCGCGCGGCCCTGGAACTCCCCGCTGACGCGCCGCTGGTCGCGCTGCTGCCCGGCAGCCGCGCGGGCGAGGTCGCGCGCCTGGCCGACAGCTTCATCGCGACGGTCCACTGGTGCGCCCATCACCGCCCCGGCATGCACTTCGCCGTGCCGCTCGCCAATGCGACCACGCGCGAGATCTTCGTGGACGCGCTCAACCGGCATGTCGGCGATCTGCCGGTGCACCTCATCGACGGCAATGCGCGCCAGGTGATGGCGGCGAGCGACGCCGTGCTGCTGGCCTCGGGCACGGCCACGCTCGAGGCGTTGCTGCTGAAGCGGCCGATGGTGGTGGCCTACCGTCTGGCGCGCCTCACGTACTGGCTGGCGCGGCGGCTGGTCAGGCTGCCGAACTTCGCGCTGCCGAATCTGCTGGCCGGGCGCGCGCTGGTCCCGGAATTCCTGCAGGACGACGTGGTGCCGGAGGTCCTGGGCGAGGCGGTCCTTAAGTGCCTGGACGACACTGCGACGCGCGAACGCCTGATCGCCGCCTTCGACGAACTGCACCGCGAGCTGCGCCGCGACGCCGACCACGGCGCCGCCGCGGCCGTGCTCGAGGTCGCGGGACGATGAACCTGTGTACGGATTTCAGCCGCGGTTCAACCGGGGGCTCAATCGGGGACGGACTCAAGTCCGTCCCCGACCGGAAGGGTTTATCCGTGGTGTCCCGTGCGGTTCCGTGGCAGATGCGGTGTTCAGGATGAACGATCGGGTGGATTTCGACTTCACGCGCGGGCTGCGGCTGGTGGCCGGGGTGGACGAGGTCGGGCGCGGGCCGCTCGCGGGGCCGGTGGTGGCGGCTGCGGTGATTCTCGATCCGTTGCGGCCGATCGCAGGTCTCGCCGATTCCAAGAAGCTCAGCGAGACCCGGCGCGAGGCGCTGGCGCCGGTGATACGGGAACGTGCGCTCGCCTGGGCGCTGGGGCGCGCCGAGGTCGAGGAGATCGACGCGCTCAACATCCTGCAGGCGAGCCTGCTGGCCATGCGCCGCGCCGTGCTGGCGCTCGCGACCGCGCCGGAGTTCGCCCTGGTCGACGGCAACCGCTGTCCCGAACTGCCATGCCCGGCCGAAGCGGTCGTCAAGGGCGACAGCCGCGTCGCGGCCATCAGCGCCGCCTCCATCATCGCCAAGGTCGCGCGCGACCGCGAGATGATCGAACTGGACGCGCAGTACCCGGGCTATGGCTTGGCCGGCCACAAGGGCTATCCCAGCCCCGCGCACCTCGACGCGCTGGCGCGCCTCGGCGTCACGCCCATTCACCGGCGCAGCTTCGCGCCGGTGCGGCGATTGCTGTAGATACTGTTGTCTGCGTCTGGCTCCGTCATGCGCCGGATGTGTCGCTGTCCGGGCCGACGGAACCGACTTGCGGTGCAGGGCGGCCGGCCAGGCCCGGCCCTTCCGCCTCCGGCTGCCGCAAGTCGGCTTCACGGCCTGGGCCGGCCGGCCGCCGATACCGTGGGTTCAGCCCCTCGCGGATTCACCTCAGGCATGGGGCTCAGCGCTCCGGCGGTCGCGTTCGCCGCGCAGCCGACTTGCGACAGCCGGAGGCGGAGCGGGGAACGGGAACGCCGGAGCATGCCCAACACAGCGAGCCCAAGGGGCGCATGTCTTGTGGACTGTACTGCGCCGGCCGAGCGCATACGCAGGCGGATCGGACTCCGACGATGCCTGTTTGCGGCCGGTGGTCGCGAATAACCGATGGATTTCCTTCGCGTCCGCGGGGACCTTCACGGTTGAGTGGGGCGCCATTGGCGGCAGGGTCGCGGAAAGCGCGCGCGCCGCACAAGTCAAGCCTTGAATCCCCCCGGCCAAAGCCGGAAACTGCCCCGCATGCCCGTGCCCTTCGTCCACCTTCATCTGCACACCGAATACTCGCTGGTCGACGGCATCGTGCGGGTCAAGCCGCTGGTGAAGGCCGTGGCCGCCGCCGGCATGCCGGCCTGCGCGGTCACCGACCAGAGCAACCTGTTCGCGCTGGTGAAGTTCTACAAGGCGGCCATCGGTGCGGGCATCAAGCCCATCATCGGCGCGGACGTGTGGGTCCACAACGCGCAGGATCCCAACCAGCCCGGGCGGCTGGTGCTGCTCTGCCAGGACCGCGCCGGCTACCTCAATCTCAACGAACTCATTTCGCGCAGCTACATCGACGGCCAGCACCGCGGCGTGCCGGTGGTGCAGAAGGACTGGCTGCGCGAACACAGTGCCGGGCTGATCGCGCTGTCCGGCGGACGTGCCGGCGATGTGGGCCTGGCGCTGCTCGCCGGCAACACGGCGCTCGCCGAGGAACTGCTGGACGACTGGCTCGCGCTGTTCCCCGACCGCTATTACCTGGAGCTGCAGCGCACCGGCCGCGAGCGGGAAGAGGATTATCTGCACGCCGCCGTGGAGCTCGCCGCGCGCCGCGACGTGCCGGTGGTCGCGACCAATGACGTGCATTTCCTGGCGCCGGAGGATTTCGAGGCGCACGAGGCGCGCGTGTGCATCCACGACGGCCGCACCCTCGACGATCCGCGCCGGCCGCGCCGCCACAGCGAGCAGCAGTACCTGAAGACGCCCGAGGAGATGGCCGAGCTGTTCGCCGACATCCCCGAGGCGCTGGAGAACACCGTCGAGATCGCCAGACGCTGCAATCTCGAACTGACGCTGGGCAGGAACTACCTGCCGGATTTTCCGGTGCCGGCCGGCCTCACGATGGACGAATTCTTCCGCCAGCAGGCGCGCGAAGGCCTGGAGGCGCGCCTCGTCAAGCTGTTCGACGCAACGGCACCGGACTTCGCCGAGAAGCGCCGGCCCTACGACGAGCGTCTGCAGATCGAGCTCGACGTCATCATTCAGATGGGCTTCCCCGGCTACTTCCTGATCGTCGCCGACTTCATCAAATGGGCGAAGGCCAACGGCGTGCCGGTGGGGCCGGGCCGCGGTTCCGGCGCCGGCTCGCTGGTCGCCTATGCGCTGACCATCACCGACCTCGACCCGATCCAGTACGACCTGCTGTTCGAGCGCTTCCTGAATCCCGAGCGTGTGTCCATGCCCGACTTCGACGTCGACTTCTGCATGGAGGGCCGCGACCGCGTCATCGACTACGTCGCCGAGAAGTACGGCCGCGACAAGGTCTCGCAGATCATCACCTACGGTTCCATGGCCGCCAAGGCCGTGGTGCGCGACGTCGGCCGCGTGCTCGGTCACCCCTACGGCTTCGTCGACCGCATCGCCAAGCTGATCCCGTTCGAGATCGGCATGACGCTGGACAAGGCGCTGGAGCAGGAGGAGCAGCTGCGCCAGGCCTACGAGAACGAGGAAGACGTACGCGCCATCATCGATCTCGCCCGGTCGCTGGAGGGTCTGTCGCGCAACGCCGGCAAGCACGCCGGCGGCGTGGTGATCGCGCCGTCCAAGCTCACCGACTTCACGCCGCTGTACTGCGAAGCCGGCGGCGCCAACCTGGTCAGCCAGTTCGACAAGGACGACGTCGAGGCGGTCGGTCTGGTCAAGTTCGACTTCTTAGGCCTGCGCACGCTCACCATCATCGACTGGGCGTTGGCCACGCTGAACCGCCAGCGTGCCGCACGCGGCGAGGAACCCGTCGACATCGAGCGCATCCCGCTCGACGACCCGGCGGCGTTCAACCTGCTCAAGGCCTGCCAGACCACCGCGGTGTTCCAGCTGGAGTCCAGCGGCATGAAGGATCTGATCCGGCGCCTGCAGCCGGACACCTTCGAGGACATCGTCGCGCTGGTGGCGCTGTTCCGCCCGGGTCCGCTGCAATCGGGCATGGTCGACGACTTCATCGCCCGCAAGCACGATCGCAGCGGCGCCTCCATCGACTACCTGCATCCCTCGCTCAAGCCGGTGCTCGAGGCCACCTACGGGGTCATCCTGTACCAGGAGCAGGTGATGCAGATCGCCCAGGTGCTGGCCGGCTACACGCTGGGCGGCGCCGACCTGCTGCGGCGCGCGATGGGCAAGAAGAAGCCCGAGGAGATGGCCAAGCAGCGCGAGATCTTCACCGAGGGCGCGGTGGCCAACGGGGTCGACGCGAACGTCGCGACCTACATCTTCGACCTGATGGAGAAATTCGCCGGCTACGGCTTCAACAAGTCACACTCGGCGGCCTACGCGCTGGTGTCCTACCAGACCGCCTGGATGAAGGCGCACCACCCGGCGCCGTTCATGGCCGCGGTGCTGTCGGCGGACATGGACAACACCGACAAGGTGGTCACGCTGATCGACGAATGCCAGTCGATGAAGCTGAATGTCGTGCCGCCGGACATCAACCGCTCCGACTACCGCTTCACCGTGGCCGGTGAGGACACCGTGATCTACGGACTCGGCGCGATCAAGGGCGTCGGTCAGGCGGCCATCGAGGGCGTCATGGCCGAGCGCGAGGCCAACGGCGTGTTCAGGGATCTGTACGAGTTCTGCCGCCGCGTCGATCTGCGCAAGCTCAACCGCCGGGTGCTCGAGGCGCTGATCCGCGCCGGCGCCTGCGACAGCCTGGGCGAGAACCGCGCGACGCTGATGGCACAGCTGCCGACCGCCTTGAAGCTGGCGGAACAGAGCGAGCGCGATGCCGGCGCCGGCCAGGTCGATCTGTTCGGCAACGCGATCGAGACCGAAGTCGCGCCGGTCGAGGCCGTCAGCCTGCCGGAATGGGACGAGGAGATCCGCCTGCAGGGCGAGAAGGAGACTCTCGGCCTGTACCTGACCGGTCACCCGATCTGCCGCTACGAGGACGAACTGGCGCGCATCACCAGCGGCCGCCTGGCGGCGCTGATCGGCAACGGCGATGCGCCGAACTCGCGCAGCGTCGACCGCCAGGTGGTGGTCGCCGGTCTGGTGATCGCGCTGCGCGTGCGCCAGACCCGGCGCGGCTCCATGGCCTTCGTCACGCTCGACGACCGCAGCGCGCGGGTGGAGATGCGCGTGTTCTCCGACGTGTTCGAGCACCACCGCAATCTGATCGCCAAGGACCGGGTGCTGGTGGTGGAGGGCGTGCTGGGCTACGACGACTATTCCGGCGGCCAGCAGCTCACCGCCGACAGGCTCTACGACATCGGCCAGGCGCGCGAGATCTTCGCCCGGCGCGTGGTCATCGAGGTCGACGACGCGAAGGCCGGCAACGGTTTCCTGCAATCCCTGGCCGAGACCCTGCGGCCGTTCCGCGAGGGCAAATGCCCGGTCTGGATCGACTACCGCAACCGGGCCGCCCGCGCCCAGGTCGCCCTGGGCCGCGAATGGAACGTGCGCCCGGCCGACGAACTCCTCCACCGCCTGCACGAACTGGCGGGAGAGGGGCATGTGCAGGTGGAGTATCGCTGATGAGGGACGAGGGTCTAGGGCCGAGGGCCTAGGTATAACTGCGGATAACGGTTAGAATCAGCGACCTAGCACCTAGCACCTAGCACCTAGCACCTAGAACCTGATTTTTATGAACCTGAACTTCCTGGACTTCGAACAGCCCATCGCCGAGCTCGAGGCCAAGATCGAGGAGCTGCGCTATCTCGGCAACGACACCGAGATCAACATCAGCGAAGAGATCGGGCGCCTGCAGGAAAAGAGCCGCTCGCTGACCGAATCGATCTTCGCCAAGCTCAGTTCCTGGCAGATCTCCCAGCTCGCGCGCCATCCGCAGCGGCCCTATACGCTGGACTACATCCAGCGCATCTTCACCGACTTCGAGGAACTGCACGGCGACCGCGCCTATGCCGACGACGCCGCGATCGTCGGCGGCATCGCCCGCCTCGACGACCGGCCGGTGATGATCATCGGCCATCAGAAGGGCCGCGACACCAAGGAGAAGCTGGCGCGCAATTTCGGCATGCCGCGCCCCGAGGGCTACCGCAAGGCGCTGCGCCTGATGCGGATGGCGGAGAAATTCCGCCTGCCCATCCTGACCTTCATCGACACGCCCGGCGCCTATCCCGGCATCGGCGCCGAGGAGCGCGGGCAGAGCGAGGCCATCGCGCGCAACTTGTTCGTCATGGCCGAGCTCAAGACGCCGATCGTCTGCACCGTGATCGGCGAGGGCGGCTCCGGCGGTGCGCTGGCCATCGGCGTCGGCGACCGGGTGCTCATGCTGGAATACAGCACCTATTCCGTGATCTCGCCCGAGGGCTGCGCGTCGATCCTGTGGAAGAGCGCCGACAAGGCCCAGGATGCCGCCGAGGCCCTGGGCATCACCGCCAGGCGGCTGCTCGAGCTCAAACTCATCGACGGCATCATCCCCGAACCGCTCGGCGGCGCACACCGCAACGTCGACGCCATGGCCGAATCGCTGCGGCAGGCGCTCGTGCAGCAGCTCGACAACATCGGCAGCCTGACCCCGGAGCAGCTGCTCAAGGCCCGCTACAAGCGCATCATGGGGTACGGGCATTTTTCGGTGAATTGATTGAAGGCAGGGGCTAGGGGCTAGGGACTAGGGGCTAGGAACACAGTAACCGCAGTAATCTCCAGCCCCTAGCCCCTAGCCCCTAGCCCCTAGCCCCTAGTCCCTAGTCCCTAGTCCCTAGTCCCTAGTCCCTAGTCCCTAGTCCCTAGCTGCTACCATCCCGGCATGTCCCTCGACGCCGACCACGTTCTCGCCACCGTCCTCGCCCTCGCGCCGGACGCCGCCGGCTACTGGGTCGCCTACAGCGGCGGGCGCGATTCGCACGTCCTGCTGCATGCCCTGGCGGCCGGCCGCGAACGCCTGCCGGCGCCGCTGGGGGCGGTCCACGTCAACCACAATCTGCAGCCCGGCGCCGCGGCCTGGGCGGCGCACTGCGGCGATGTCTGCGCGGCCCTCGGGCTTGCGTGCCGGGATCTCTCGGTGCAGGCCCATGCCCGGCCGGGCGAGAGCCCCGAGGCCGCCGCGCGGGCGGCCCGCTACCGGGCGCTGGCGGAGGCGCTGCCGCCGGGGCACGCGCTGCTCACCGCCCATCACCGGGACGACCAGGCCGAAACGCTGCTGCTGCAGCTGCTGCGCGGCGCCGGCCCCAAGGGGCTGGCGGCGATGCCGGCGGATGCGGCGTTCGGCCGGGGGCGGCTGGTGCGGCCGCTGCTGGCGTTCGGCCAGGCCGATCTGCGCGCCTACGCGGACCGGCACGGCCTCGCCTGGGTCGAGGACCCCAGCAACGCGCACGTCGACTACGACCGCAACTTCCTCCGCCATCGCGTGCTGCCGGTGCTGCGCGAGCGCTGGCCGGCCCTGGGTGCGGTGCTGGCCCGCGGCGCCGCGCACCAGGCCGATGCGGCGCGGCTGCTGGACGAGCTGGCGGCGCTGGATCTGGCGGCGGACACGGCGTCTCCGCCCGCCGGTGCGGTGGATGCCGGTATTCGCCGGGAGGACGGCGCGCCGTCTTCTGACGCCGGCCCCGTGTCGGTACGCCGGCTGCTGGCGCTGAGCGCAGCGCGGCGCGCCAACCTCCTGCGCCATTGGCTGCACCGCCAGGGCGCGCCGACGCCGAGCGCGGCGGTGCTGGCGCGCATCGACCGCGACGTGCTGCAGGCGGCCGGTGACGCGCAGCCCTGCGTGGCCTGGGGCGGCGTGAGGCTGCGGCGCTACCGCGACCGGCTGTTTCTCGACCGCGCGTCGCGGGCGGAGACGCCGGGCTGCCTGGACTGGTCGGCCCGCGGGCCGCTGACGCTGCCCGACGGTGTCCTGACACCGGTGCCCACCGTCGGCGCGGGCGTCGCGCAGCGTCATCTGGAGGAGCGTACAGGGCGGCGGCTGCAGGTGCGCTTCCGCCGCGGCGGGGAGCGTCTGCGGCCGGCCGGCCGGCGCGAACACCACAGCCTCAAGCATCTCTTCCAGGAGGCGGGCGTGCCGCCCTGGGAGCGCGGGCGGGTGCCGCTGATCTACTGTGACGACCGTCTCGTCGCCGTCGCCGGTCTGTGGGTGTGCGAGGGTTTTCAGGCTGCGCCGGACGAGCCCGGCGTGGCGTTCGTGTGGCGCCGCGCGATTGTGCCCGCAGGGTCATTCTGGTAAGGTTCAATCCCGTCTTGTGGTGCAGTTCCGACGCCCTGCCAGCCGCCTTTGCGCCGCGCTCGTCGTCCTGATCCACGTCCCTGGCAGTCCGGAATCCAATGACCCGATACATCTTCATCACCGGCGGTGTAGTGTCCTCTTTGGGCAAAGGCATCGCCTCCGCCTCGTTGGCCGCCATTCTCGAGGCGCGCGGTCTCAAGGTCACGATGCTCAAGCTGGATCCCTACATCAACGTGGATCCCGGCACCATGAGCCCGTTCCAGCACGGCGAGGTGTTCGTCACCGCCGACGGCGCCGAGACCGACCTGGACCTGGGACACTACGAGCGCTTCGTCCGCACGACGATGAGCAAGCGCAACAATTTCACCACCGGCAAGATCTACGAGAACGTCATCCGCAAGGAGCGTCGCGGCGAATACCTGGGCGGCACCGTGCAGGTCATCCCGCACATCACCGACGAGATCAAGCGCTGCATCCGCGCCGGTGCCGAGGGCGCCGACATCGCCATGGTCGAGATCGGCGGCACGGTGGGCGACATCGAGTCGCTGCCGTTTCTGGAGGCGATCCGCCAGATGGGCGTGGAGCTGGGCCACGAGCGGGCTCTGTTCATGCACCTGACCCTGGTGCCGTACATCGCCGCCTCCGGCGAGATCAAGACCAAGCCGACCCAGCACTCGGTGAAGGAGCTGCGCTCCATCGGTATCCAGCCGGACATCCTGATGTGCCGCGCCGACCGGCCGCTGCCCAACGACGAGCGCCGCAAGATCGCGCTGTTCACCAACGTCGAGGAGCGCGCGGTGATCACCGCCATCGACGTCGACAGCATCTACAAGATCCCGCTGCTGCTGCACGCGCAGCACCTCGACGACATCGTGGTCGAGAAGATGAAGATCGACGTGCCGCCGGCGGATCTGTCCGAATGGGAGAAAGTCGTCGACGACCTGACCCACCCGGAGGCCGAGGTCACCATCGCGATGGTCGGCAAGTACGTCAACCTGACCGAATCCTACAAGTCGCTGTCCGAGGCCCTGATCCACGCGGGCATCCACACCCGCACCAAGGTGAATATCCGCTACCTGGATTCGGAACGCTTCGAACAGGAGGGCGTGAACCTGGAGGGCGTGGATGCCATCCTGGTGCCGGGCGGCTTCGGCGAGCGCGGCGTGGAGGGCAAGATCGCGACCGTGCGTCATGCGCGCGAGCACAAGATTCCCTATCTTGGCATCTGCCTGGGGATGCAGGTGGCGGTGATCGAATTCGCGCGCCACGTCGCGGGCCTGACCGGCGCGCACAGCACCGAGTTCCGGCCGGACACGCCGCACCCGGTGATCGCGCTGATCACCGAATGGCAGACCGAGGACGGCCGCGTCGAGCGCCGCAGCGCGGATTCCGATCTCGGCGGCACCATGCGCCTGGGCGGACAGAAGTGCCGGCTGAAGGAGGGCACGCGCGCACGGGAGCTCTACGGCCGCGAGATCATCGAGGAACGGCACCGTCATCGCTACGAGTTCAACAACGGTTACCGCGAGACGCTGGAGAAGGCGGGCCTGATCCTGGCGGGCACCTCGCTGGACGGCAATCTGGTGGAGATGATCGAGATCGCGGATCACCCCTGGTTCGTGGCCTGCCAGTTCCATCCGGAGTTCACTTCCACTCCGCGCGACGGCCACCCGCTGTTCACCGGCTTCATCCGCGCGGCCCGCGCCCAGCGCGAGCGCTCCGCGGCGCCGGCGGCGGCACAGGCTTGATTGGATTTTCTCTGCGTCTTGGCGGTTCCCAGCGAAAGACGTGACACTAAACGGAAGCATTATGAAGCTCTGCGGTTTTGAAGTGGGACTCGACCGGCCGATCTTCCTGATCGCCGGGCCGTGCGTGATCGAGTCCGAGCAGCTGGCGCTGGACACCGCCGGCGCGCTGAAGGAGATGACGGCGAAGCTCGGCATCCCGTTCATCTACAAGTCGTCCTTCGACAAGGCCAACCGCTCCTCGACGCAGTCGTTCCGCGGGCCGGGCATGGACGAGGGCCTGCGCATCCTGCAGAAGGTCAAGGAGCAGATCGGCGTGCCGGTGCTGACCGACGTGCACGAGGACACGCCGCTGGCCGAGGTCGCCGCCGTGGTCGATGTCCTGCAGACGCCGGCGTTTCTGTGCCGCCAGACCAACTTCATCCAGAACGTCGCCCGCCAGGGCAAGCCGGTCAACATCAAGAAGGGCCAGTTCCTGGCACCGTGGGACATGCAGAACGTCGTCGACAAGGCGCGCGCCGCCGGCAACGAGCAGATCATGGTCTGCGAGCGCGGCGTCTCGTTCGGCTACAACACCCTGATCTCGGATATGCGCGGCCTGGCGATCATGCGCGCCACCGGCTGCCCGGTGGTGTTCGACGCGACCCATTCGGTGCAGCAGCCGGGCGGGCAGGGCACCAGCTCCGGCGGCCAGCGCGAGTTCGTGCCGGTGCTGGCGCGCGCCGCCGTCGCCGCCGGCGTCGCCGGCCTGTTCATGGAGACGCACCCGGACCCGGCCAGGGCCCTGTCCGACGGCCCCAACGCCTGGCCGCTGCCGCGCATGGCGCAGCTGCTCGAGACCCTGAAGGAACTGGATGCCGTCGTGAAGCGCCACGGCTTCGCGGAAGCGGATCTGTTGGCGTAACGGCAAGAATACTTTTACCGCAAAGGACGCAAAGGCGCGCGAAGAAAAGCGAAAACATGATGGCCACGAAATCCACGAAACCCACGAAAAGGATTTATGTTTACGAACATCAACTTTCGTGGGTTTCGTGGATTTCGTGGCTATATAGGTTTTTCTTCGCGCGCCTTTGCGTTCTTTGCGGTTGAATTTTGTTTTAGTCATGAAGAACAACTGAACGAACGGAGCAACGATGTCCCAGATCAGCAATATCCGCGCGCGTGAGATCCTGGATTCGCGCGGCAATCCCACGGTGGAGGCGGACGTGATCCTCGAATCGGGCGCGGTCGGCCGCGCCGCGGTGCCGTCCGGCGCGTCCACCGGCACCCGCGAGGCCGTGGAGCTGCGCGACGGTGACGCCGGGCGCTACGGCGGCAAGGGCGTGCTCAAGGCGGTGGACAACGTCAACGGCGAGATCCGCGACGCCCTCATCGGCATGGATGCGGACGCCCAGGCGGACGTCGACCACAAGCTGATCGAGATGGACGGCACGCCGACCAAGTCGCGGCTCGGCGCCAACGCCATCCTGGCCGTGTCGCTGGCGACCGCGCAGGCGGCGGCGCGCGAGAAGCAGGTGCCGCTGTACCGCCTGCTGGGCGCGACCAACCTCTCCGGCGACACCTTCCAGCTGCCGGTGCCGATGATGAACATCATCAACGGCGGCGCGCACGCCGACAATTCCGTCGACATGCAGGAGTTCATGATCCTGCCGGTGGGCGCGCCGAACTTCCGCGAGGCGGTGCGCTACGGCGCCGAGGTGTTCCATGCCCTCAAGAAGGTGCTGAGCCGCAGCAAGCTCAACACCGCCGTCGGCGACGAGGGCGGCTTCGCGCCCGATCTGCCGTCCAACGAGGCGGCCATCGAGGTGATCCTCGAAGCGATCGACAAGGCCGGCTACAAGGCCGGCGAGGACATTTTCCTCGGCCTCGACGCGGCCAGCTCCGAGTTCTACAAGGACGGCAAGTACGTGTTCGCGTCCGAGGGCAGGGAATTCACCTCCGAAGAGTTCGCCGATTACCTCGCCGGCTGGGTCGACAAGTACCCGATCATCACCATCGAGGACGGCATGGCCGAGGACGACTGGGACGGCTGGAAGCTGCTCACCGACAGGCTCGGCGGCAAGGTGCAGCTGGTCGGCGACGACCTGTTCGTGACCAACCCGGCCATCCTGCAGGAAGGCATCGACAAGGGCATCGCGAACTCCATCCTCATCAAGGTCAACCAGATCGGCACGCTCACCGAGACGCTGGAAGCCATCCGGCTCGCCACGGGCGCGGGCTACACCTCCATCGTGTCGCACCGCTCCGGCGAGACCGAGGACGTGGTGATCGCCGACATCGCCGTCGGCACCACCGCCACGCAGATCAAGACCGGCTCGCTGTCGCGTTCCGACCGCGTCGCCAAGTACAACCGCCTCATGCGCATCGAGGATCAGCTGCGCGGGCAGGCGGGCTATGCGGGCCGCGGCGCCTTCAATCAGCTCAAGGGCTGATGGCATGGCCGGCGCGTGATCGATGCAGCGCTGGTTGATCGCCATCCTGATCGTCGTCCTGGCCGGCCTGCAGTACCGGCTGTGGTACGGCGACGGCAGCTTCGCCGAGGTCTGGCGGCTGCATCATGCGGTCGAGGCGCAGAAGGACGAGAACGCCCATCTGGCCGAGCGCAATGCCGCGCTCGAAGCGGAAGTGCAGGATCTCAAGCAGGGCCTGGAGGCGGTCGAGGAACGCGCCCGCGCCGAGCTCGGCATGATCAAGGAAGACGAGGTCTTCTATCAGATCGTCGAGCCGGAAGGGAAATGAGGATTCGGGATTTGGGATTCGGGAGTCGGGAGTCGGGATTCGGGCAAGCGCGTAGTCTGGATCCGGTACCGAAGGCGCGCGCCCGGAATGACTTGCCGTGATCCTGCCGAATCCCGAATCCCGAATCCCGAATCCCCGCCTCTGGGCCGTCGTCCCCGCCGCCGGCGTCGGCCGGCGCATGCGGGCGGACGTCCCCAAACAGTATCTCGAGCTCGGCGACCGCACGGTGCTGGAGCACAGTCTCGCGGCGCTGAGCGCGATCGAGGGGCTGGCCGGGATCGTGGTGGCGGTCGCGAGCGGCGATCCGTACTGGCCCGGACTGCGGCACCTGCCCCGTTGTCCGCTGTCCGTGGCGCCGGGCGGCGAGCAGCGCGCCGATTCGGTCCTGAACGCCCTGCAGGTCCTGCGGGAGCGGGCTGCGGACAGTGACTGGGTGCTGGTGCACGATGCCGCGCGGCCCTGCGTGCGCGCGGAGGACCTGCAGCGGCTGGTCGATGCGCTGCGCGACGATCCCGTCGGCGGCCTGCTGGCCGTGCCGGTGCGCGACACCATGAAGCGGGCGACCGACGACGGCCGCTGCGCCGCCACCGTCGACCGCGGCCGCCTCTGGCACGCCCTGACCCCGCAGATGTTCCGGTTCGAGGCCTTGCGCGAGGCACTGGTCGCCGCGCAGGCTGCCGGCGCGGAGATCACCGACGACGCCTCGGCGCTGGAGCGGGCCGGGCAGCGGCCGCGCCTGATCGAAGGCCACGCCGACAACATCAAGATCACCCGGCCGGAGGACCTCGCCCTGGCCGAGTTTTATCTACGGCGGCAGGGACGATTATCGTGAAACCCTGCCGGCTACGGGCGCGGTCACTGCTGTTTCAAAAACCCAAAAACCGTATTTGCCACGGAATCACACGGAAATACATGGAAGTGAGCGATGCGGCAGGTTTTACATTCCGTGTATTTCTGTGTGATTCCGTGGCCGCAATAAGCGTCTCAGAACAAAAACACCTTTCGTGGATTTCGTGGGTTTCGTGGCAGAAAATGGTTTCGGGGTACGAGAGATCAATATGAGAATCGGCCAGGGTTTCGATGCGCATGCCTTCAAGGAGGGCGGCCGGCTGGTGCTGGGCGGCGTGGAGATCCCGCACACTCACGGCCTCGCCGCGCATTCCGACGGTGACGTGGTGCTGCACGCGCTGTGCGACGCGCTGCTCGGCGCCGCCGGGCTCGGCGACATCGGGCAGCACTTCCCGGACACCGATCCCGCCTACGCGGGCATCGACAGCCGCAAGCTGCTCGCCCAGGTGATGCGCCTGCTGCGCGTCCGCCGCCTGCGGGTGGTCAATGCCGACATCACCGTCATCGCCCAGGCGCCGAAGCTCGCCCCTTTCCGCGATACCATGCGCGCCGTCATCGCCCGGGATCTGCGCGTGGGCACCGGCGACGTCAACGTCAAAGCGACCACCACCGAACAGATGGGCTTCACCGGCCGCAAGGAAGGCATCGCGGCGCTGGCGACGGTGCTGCTGGCGGATGACCCGCTGACCTGAGGCGCCGGGACGGGCAAGGCCGGCCGAAGGTTCGACACAGCGTAACGAGGAACGGGTGGCATGATACGACGTCGGCAACTGCGATCCTGTCCCCGTACCGTGCCGCTGCTGTGCGCGGTCCTGCTGCTCGGCGGCTGCGGCCCCGAGCCGGAGCCGCCGGCGGAGCGCCCGGCCACGCCTGTCACGGTGACCGAGGCGACCCTGCGCGACATCCCCGTGCGCCTGGAGGCCGTCGGCTACATCGAGACCCGCACGGCGCCCGCGGTGGCGGCCGAGGTGCCGGGCCGCATCACCCGGGTGCACGTCGAAGTCGGCGCCGCGGTGGCGGCCGGCGATGTGCTGGCCGAGATCGACCCCACCCAGCTGGCGCTGACCGAACAGGCGGCGCGCGCCGACGCCGCCGCCCTGCGCGCGCTGCGCGACGACATGGCGCGCAAGCTCGAGCGCTACCGCGAGCTCGCCGCCGGCGGACACGTCTCGCGCGATCAGCTCGACGGCACCGAGGCGCAGCACGCCGCGCTGGTGAAGCAGGCGGCCGCGGCGGAGGCGCGCCATGCGCTGGCGCGCGACCGGCTCGCCAAGGCCCGCATCGTCGCGCCCGTCGCCGGCACGGTGCAGGCGCGCTATGTCTCGCCGGGCAACTTCCTCGACGAGGGCATGCCGGCATTCCTGCTGAGCAGCGCCGAACGGCTCACCGTGCATCTGCCGTTTCCGGAATCCGCCGCGCCGCTGCTCGCCGTCGGCCAGCCGGTCGCGCTGGAGAGCCCGCTCGCTCCGGGCATCGTCGTCGAGGCGCGCATCACCGAGCTGCGGCCGCAGGTCTCCACCGGGGCGCGCGCCGTCGAGGCGCTCGTCGAACTCGCCAACCCCGGCGGCTGGCGCAGCGGCGGCAGCGTCACCGGGCGCGTGACCATCGAACAGCGGAGCGGCGCGGTGGTCGTGCCCGAACAGAGCGTGGTGCTGCGGCCGGCCGGGGAGGTGGTGTACGTCGTCGCCGACGGCCGGGCGCACGCCCGGCCGGTCGTCACCGGCGAGCGCATCGACGGCCTGATCGAGATCCGCAGCGGCCTGAGCGCCGGGGCGGCGGTCGCGGTGGACGGCGCCGGCTTCCTCACCGACGCGGCACCGGTGCGGGTGCAGGACGCCGCGCCATGAACCTGCCGGAGCTGTCCATCCGGCGCCACGTGCTGGCGTGGATGCTGTCCGGCGTGCTGGTGCTGTTCGGGCTGATCGCCTACGAGCGCATCGGCGTGGACCGCTTCCCCTACATCGAGTTTCCGGTGATCTCGGTGACCACGGTCATGCCCGGCGCCAATCCGGAGATCGTCGATTCCAGCATCACCAACATCCTCGAGACCAGCGTCAACAGCGTGCCGGGCATCGAGCACATCCAGTCGAGCTCCTCGCCCGGCGTGTCGGTGGTGGCGATCACCTTCGAACTCACCAAGGACACCGACGTCGCCTTCAACGAGGTGCAGGCCAAGGTCAACCAGGTGCTGCGCCAGCTGCCCGAGGACGCCGATCCGCCGGTGGTGGCCAAGGTCGAGATCGGCGGCTCGCCGATCCTGTGGCTGGCCCTGCAGGGCGACCGCACCCAGCAGCAGCTGAACCAGTACGCGCGCACCGTCATCAAGAAGCAGCTGGAGACCATCGACGGGGTCGGCGAGGTGCGCCTCGGCGGGCGCCGCGACCGCACCATCCGCGTCGAGCTGGATCCGGCGCGGCTGGCGGCGTTCAAGGTCACCACCCAGGATCTGCTGCGCGCCTTCCAGACCGAGCACGTGCAGCTGCCCGGCGGCTTTCTGGTGAGCCGCCAGACGGAAGATCTGATCAAGCTGGACCTGGAATTCCACGACGTGCGGCGGCTGCGCGAGCTGCTGGTCGGCTATCGCGACAGCGCACCGGTGCGCCTGGGCGACGTCGCCGAGGTGCGCGACGGGCTGGCCGACGCCCGGCAGCTGGCGCGCTTCAACGGCAGGCCGAGCGTCGGTCTCGGCATCGTCAAGATCAGCAACGCCAACACCGTCGCCATCGCCGACGAGGTGCAGCGCCGCCTGCGCGAGGACATCGTGCCGCAGCTGCCGGCCGGCATGACGCTGACGGTGGCGACCAACGACGCCGAGCTGATCAACGTGCTGGTGGACAGCCTGCGCGAGCACCTGCTCGAGGGCACGCTGCTGGCCGCGGCGGTGGTCTGGCTGTTCCTGAAAAGCGTGCGCTCGACGCTGATCATCGCCACCGCCATCCCGGTGTCGCTGCTCGGCGCGGTGGCGGTGATGTATCTGGCCGGCTACACCTTCAACACCCTCACGCTGCTGGCCCTGCTGCTGCTGATCGGCGTGGTGGTCGACGACGCCATCGTGGTGCTGGAGAACATCTTCCGCCACCGCGAGACGCTGGGCTCGGATGCCGTCACTGCCGCGCGCGAAGGCTCGCGCCAGGTCGCCTTCGCGGTCATCGCCGCGAGCCTCACGCTGGTGTCGATCTTCGCGCCGGTGATCTTCCTGGGCGGCATCATCGGCCGCTTCTTCCAGTCCTTCGGCGTGGTGGTGACCTTCGGCGTGCTGGTGTCGCTGCTGGTGTCGCTGACGCTGACGCCCATGCTGTGCTCGCGCTATCTGCGCGTGGAGCAGAAGCACGGGCCGGTCCACCGGGGACTGGACGCCGCCTTCGCCGCGCTCGACCGCGGCTATCGCGGACTCCTGTCGCTGGCGCTCGGCCACCGCTGGAAGGTGGTCGCGCTGACCGTCCTGACAGTGCTGTCCAGCGGCTATTTCTTCGGCGCGGTCGGCAAGGGCTTCGTGCCCGAGGAGGACGAGGGCCGCTTCATCGTCATGCTCAAGACGCCGCTGGGCTCCAGCATCGACTACACCCGGGGCCGCCTGGAGGAGGTGGAGCGGGTCCTGGCCGCGCGGCCGGAGGTGGCGAGCTACTTCACCGCGATCGGGCTGGGGCAGGCCGGCCAGGTCAACCAGGGCTTCGCCTACGTGCGCATGACCCCGCGCGAGGAGCGCGAGCTGAAGCAGTACGAACTGCTGCCGCGGCTCGGTGCCGAACTCGCGGGCATTCCCGGCGTGCGCGCCTTCGCGGCGCCGGTGCCGATCATCGGCGGCCAGCGCGGCGAGCCGCTGCAGTTCGCCGTGCGCGGCCCCGATCTGCAGCGCGTCGCGGAGGTCGCCAACCGGCTGCATGCGCGCCTCGCCGCCATGCCGGAGCTCGGGCGCGTGGACCTGGACCTGCAGATGGATCTGCCGCAGCTGGAGCCGCGCGTCGACCGCGTGCGCGCGGCCGGCCTGGGCCTGTCCACGCAGGACATCGCCGTGGCGCTGCAGGTGCTGGCCGGCGGCTACGACGTCGCCAAGTACAACGACGTGCCCGGCGACGGCGAGCGCTACGACGTGCGCCTGAAGGTGCGCGACGGCGTGCTGGCCACGCCCGCCGACCTGAGCCGCATCCATCTGCGCAGCGCGAGCGGCGAGATGCTGCGCCTGGACAGCCTGGTGGACCTGGAGCGCACGCTCGGCCCGGCGGTGATCTCGCGCCTGGATCTGCAGTACTCGGCGAACTTCTTCGCCAGTCCCAAGATCCCGCTGGGCAGCGCGGTGACGCGCGTGCGGGAGACCGCCGCCGGGCTGCTGCCGCCCGGCTACAGCGTGCGCATGCTGGGCGAGGCCGAGGAGTTCGGCAAGACGGCCTACTATATGAGCTTCGCCTTCGGACTGGCGATGGTGCTGGTGTACATGGTGCTCGCCAGCCAGTTCAACTCCTTCCTGCAGCCGCTGATCATCATGCTGGCGCAGCCGCTGGCGATCATCGGCGGCGTGTTCGCGCTGTGGGTGACCGGACACACGCTGAACATCTATTCGATGATCGGTCTGGTGCTGCTGGTGGGTCTGGTGGCGAAGAACTCTATTCTGCTGGTGGATCTGACCAACGCCCTGCGCGCCGAGGGCCGCGACGTGGATACGGCGCTGCGCGAGGCCTGTCCCATCCGCATGCGCCCGGTGCTGATGACCTCGCTCACCGTGATCCTCGCGCTGCTGCCGGCGGCACTCAAGCTCGGCGCCGGCGGCGATTCCAACGCGCCGCTCGCGGTCGCGGTGATCGGCGGCATGGTCAGCTCCACGCTGCTGACGCTGGTCGTGGTCCCGGCGGTGTACTCGCTCATCGAACGCTACCGCGCGCGGCGGCATGGGGAGACGGCGTAGGGAAAGGCGCCACGAAATCCACGAAACCCGCAAAGCTATGAGAGGAACGGCACTTGGCAAACCATTCATGGCCACGGAAGCACACGGAACGACACAGAAAGGGTTCGTTGGAATGAAGACCCCTTCGGGGACAGACATAGCTTGAGGGGGACAGACTTAAGTCTGTCCCCGCTATGAGCGTTTCATATCTTTCGTGGGTTTCGTGGATTTCGTGGCGCTTTCATTCTTTGTCTGTGCCGAGGTTGATCGATGACGGAACGGAAAGACCGCATGACCGCGCATTCGGCGGATGACACGGACCTGCCCTTCGCCTTCGGCGGGCCGGCGGGGAGCGGGCGGCTGCGTGTGGAGCCGGAGGACTTCGTCGTGCGCGAGATCCCGATCTGCGCGCCGGACGGCAGCGGCGAGCATGTCTGGCTGTACATCCGCAAGCGCAACGCCAACACCGAATGGGTGGCGCGGCAGATCGCGCGCTTCGCCGGCGCGGCGCCGCGCGATGTGAGCTTCGCCGGGCTGAAGGATCGCCGGGCGGTCACGGAGCAGTGGTTCTCGGTGCAGCTGCCGGGGCGCGCCGATCCCGACTGGGACCGGCTCGAGGTGGAGGGCGTCACGGTGCTGCAGGCCGCGCGCCATTCGCGCAAGCTCAGGCGGGGCGCGCTGCGCGGCAACCGTTTCGAGATCCGCGTGCGCGGATTCGACGGGGACCGCGCGCTGGCCGAGGCGCGCCTGCGGGCGCTCGCCGCGCGCGGTGTGCCCAACTACTTCGGGACACAGCGCTTCGGCCGCGACGGCGGCAATCTGGAGGCGGCGGCGCGGATGCTGCGCGGCGAGGGCCGGCGGCCGGCACGCCACGAACGCGGGCTGTACCTGTCCGCGGCACGCAGCCACCTGTTCAACCAGGTGCTGGCGGCGCGGGTCGCGGCCGGGACCTGGGACACGCTGCTGGACGGCGATGTGCTGCAGCTGGACGGCGGCCGGGCCTGGTTCGTCGCCGATGCGGGCGATGCGGAGCTGCCACGGCGGCTGCAGGGCATGGAGGTGCATCCCACCGGACCGCTGTGGGGCCGGGGCGATCCGGCGACGCAGGGCGCCGCGCGCGCTTTGGAGCTGGCCTGCCTCGAACCCTGGCGAGAATGGTGCGCCGGTCTGGAGCGTGCCGGCCTGGAGCAGGATCGGCGCGCCCTGCGGGTGCGCGCCGCGGAGCTGTCCTGGAGCTGGGCGGACGAGTCGGAGCTGTCCCTCGCCTTCGCGCTGCCGTCCGGCAGCTATGCCACGGCCCTTCTGCACGAACTGGTCACCGCCGATGGCGGGGAGGAGACCTGAGCCCCGGCCCCCCGTCGGCTACGGAGCCACACGGAACTGCACAGACGGGACCCGTCGATACCGGGTCGGCGGACACGCCCGTCCTTCACGACGCGAGGCATACCCGATACCATGGCGTGGTGTGTTTTCGGTGTGTTTCCGTGGCCAAGAACGGTTTCGTCATGATGAGTGCCTGGATCTGGCTGGTCGCCGCCGTGGCGGTGGCACTGGCGGCGATGATCGTGCTGCGTCCGGCCGCCGCCGACACGCCGGTGGCGGCCGGTGCGCCGGCACCGGACTTCGCCTTGCCGGACGCACAGGGGCAGGAACGGCGGCTGGCCGATTTCCGCGGCGAGTGGCTGCTGCTGTACTTCTATCCCAAGGACGACACGCCAGGCTGTACCAGGGAGGCCTGCGCCTTCCGCGACGGTTATGCGGAGCTGCGCGCCCGCGGCGTGCAGGTGGTCGGCGTCAGCCTGGACGACGCGGCCTCGCACCGCGCCTTCGCGCAGAAGCACCGGCTGCCGTTTCCGCTGCTGAGCGATGCCGGCGGCGCCGTCGCGCAGCGCTACGGCGCGCTCTGGTCGCTCGGCCCGGTGCGTTTCGCCAAGCGTCACAGCTTCCTCATCGATCCCCGGGGCGAGGTCGCGCGCCTGTACCGCGACGTCGACGTCGACCGGCATTTCCGCGAGGTGCTCGACGATCTGGCGGCGCTGACGGCGGGGACGGCCGGAACGTTGCCGTGAGCGCGGCCGTGCAGACGACGGCCGCGGCCTACGTATCGGCCGCATTCGGGTTTTCCCTCCTGTTCTGCGGCGTCTCGCTGTTCGTCAACTGGCGGCTGAGCGAAGGGCGCCTGCGGCTCGTGGCCGGCGAAGCCGCGCTGCTCGCCGTGCTGGTGTTCCTGCTGGCCGTCCTGTGCGAGGCCGGCGTCAATCCGCTGTACGAGGCGCTGTTCGGCCACAAGCTGTGGGAGTACCGCCTGCTGCCGCTGCACGACCGCAACGTCTCCGCGCTCGGGGCGATCGTCTGGACGTCCTACGGACTGCATCTGTACTTCCTCGATCAGACGCTGGACCGCCGCATCGCCGCCGGACCATGGCGCGATTTCGTCAAGGCGGCGTTCATCGGCGTCGAGGCGCCGCTGGTCTGGGAGGTGCTGGGCAACACCTATTTTCTGCTGACGGTGGGCGAGTACTACGCCTATTACCTGCCGGGCGATGTGTTCCACCTCACCTCTCTGCAGGTGGTGCCGGTCTACGCCGTGTGCGTCTACGCCGGGCTGCAGGTGCACGCGCGCGTGCGGCGTCATCACCATTGCTGGTCGCTGCCGCTCGCAGGCGCCGGCGCCGGCCTGATCTTTCTCATGACCGGCTGAGGCCGCCTTGGTCAATCCGGCGCCGGACTGCTAGAGTTTCCTCAGGGGCTTTCATTGGAGTCGCCTTCATGGCCGCGGACATCTCTTCGCTCATCCTGCTGCGCAACGATCCCGGCGTGGCCGCCGAACTCGAGGTGCAGGCCGAACTCGGCGACGCGGATGCCCAGTACGCCATGGGGCTGATCTATGCCGAGGGCCGCGGCGTGGCCCAGGACGCGTCGCGTGCGTTCATGTGGCTGACCCTGGCCGGCGAGCAGGGCGACCGGGACGCATTGTCGCTGCGCGACGTGATCGCCGCCTCCATGAGCGACGCCGATCACGAACGCGCCCTGGAACTCTGCCGGGAACGCCGGCCCTACGCGGGCAGCCCGGCCATGCGCTGGCTGCGTCAGCGGCGCCGTCCGCCGGGCCACCATTGAACGGGAGGAAAGACAAATGAAGCGATGGACAACGGGGCGGCTCGCACGCCCGGTATGGGCGGTGGTCGGTCTGATGCTGGCCGCGGCCGCTGTGCAGGCCCAGTCACCGGGCGAGGCTCTGTATCTGCAGCACTGCGCCGTCTGTCACCAGCCCGACGGCAAGGGCGTGCCCGGCTTCTTCCCGCCGCTCGCCGGCAACCCGCGCGTCACGGCCGAGGACCCGGACCAGGTGCAGGTGTATCTGGGCCGGGTCGTCTTCGGCCACCACGGCGGACTGATCGTCGACAAACAGGTGTATTCAGGCACCATGCCGCCCATCGGCTACGTCGGCCGCGTCAACGACAGCGAACTGCTCGACCTGATCAACTACCAGCGGCAGGCCTGGGGCAACGACGCCCGGCCGGTGACATTCGAAGAACTCGCCAAGGCGCGCGCGGCCGGGCGCCGCTAGGGG
>JAJJPM010000081.1:0-17051 GCA_032907525.1 Gammaproteobacteria bacterium | reverse complement strand
GGTCGACGCGAGCATCCTCGACCGCATCCGCGTCGACGCGCCGCCGGCCCGTCCGCGCGACACCGCGCCGATCGAGCGCCTGACCGAGCTGCTGATGGCGGCCGAGAACCCGGTGATCGTCGCCGGCTACGGCTGCATCAAGGCCGGTGGCCAGGAGCTGGTCACCGAGCTCAGCGAATCCCTGAACGTGCCGGTCGTGACCAGCCTCAAGGGCAAGGGCGCGATCAGCGAGCGTTCGGCGCTGTCGCTGGGCAGCCTCGGCGTGACCTCGTACGGCCCGGCCTACCGCTACATCGCCGAGGAATCCGACCTGGTGGTGTTCCTCGGCGCGGCCTTCAACGAGCGCACCAGCCACGTCTGGAACGCGAACCTGCTCAAGGACAAGAAGATCGCCCAGGTCGACATCGACGAGGATCAATTGGAGAAGGTGTTCCAGGCCGACGTGGCGATCAACGGCGACATCAAGGAAGTGCTGTCGGGTGTGCTGATCAATCTCCAGGAGCGCCGCGCGCAGCGCAAGAACCACACCAAGGTGCGGCGCTTCATCCAGGAACAGGCCACCAGGCCGGACGACAGCGACTACGCGATCTTCCAGTCGCGCTTCCCGCTGGTCGAGCGCTTCTTCGCGAAGCTCGAAGAGCGCTTCCCGAGCGGCGCCTGGGTGTTCGACGACAACATCATCTTCGCGCAGAACTTCTATCACGTGTCCGGCGGCAACCGCTACTTCCCGAACTCGGGTGTGTCCTCGCTCGGCCATGCGATCCCCGCGGCGATCGGCGCGCGCTTCGCCGATACCGCCTCGACCTGGGCGATCATCGGCGACGGCGGCTTCCAGATG
The DNA here is from genome assembly GCA_032907525.1 of Gammaproteobacteria bacterium. Lineage (GTDB taxonomy): Bacteria > Pseudomonadota > Gammaproteobacteria > Thiohalobacterales > Thiohalobacteraceae > JAHJQQ01. The sequence continues at coordinate 16,213 of JAJJPM010000081.1, read as the reverse complement.
TGCTGCATGGAGCTGATGACCGCGGTCAATTACGGCATTCCGCTCAACGTCGTATTGTTCAACAACGCGACCATGGGCCTGATCCGCAAGAACCAGACCCAGCAGTACGAGCGGCGCTTCATCGACTGCGACTTCGTCAATCCCGATTATGCGGCGCTCGCCAGGTCGTTCGGCATCGGTTACCGGCGCGTGGCCGACGAGCGCGATCTCGAAGCGCTGTTCACGCAGGACGATCTGACCGGCACCATCAATCTGATCGAGATCCCGCTGGACAAAGATGCCTTCCCGAACTACCTCTCCAGGCGCTGAGTCCCGCCCGGCGTCACTCGCCGACCACGAGGCGCGGCTGCACGCGCTGGAGCGGGAGCTGCCCGCGCACGGCTACAGCGACGCGGCGCTCGCCGACTACCAGCAGGCCTGTCGCGATTACGAGGCGCATGTCGCCAGTCAGTCCGACGCCGGACGCCACCGCTTCCTGGTGATCATTCCCACCGCCGACCGGCCGCGCCAGCTGCACGAGTGCCTCGCGAGCCTGCTGGAACTGTGCCGGCTGTACGGCTACGGCGGCCACGACGGCACGCGCTACCGCAGGGTCGCGGCGATGATCGCCGACGATTCGAAACATCCCGAGAGCGTCGCGGCGCACCGCGCGCTGGCGCGCGAGTTCACCGCGCAGGGGCTGGCGACGGAGTACTTCGGGCTGGAGGACCAGCTCGCCGTCGTCGACCGGCTGCCCGACGAGGTGCGCATGCGCCTGGCCAACGTCCTCGGCCGGCCGGACCGGGAGGCCTTTCATCACAAGGGCCATTCGGTGATGCGCAATATCCTGTATCTGCATCTGCACGCCCGCTATGCCGATGACCCCCGGCAGTTGTTCTGGTTCGCCGACAGCGATCAGGAGTTCCGGGTCAAGGTCGGCGGCGCCGACGGCGACCGCGACGTCTATGCGCTGGATTATTTCCGGCACCTCGACCGGCACTTCCGCGATCACGACATCGAGCTGCTGACCGGCAAGGTGGTCGGCGATCCGCCGGTGTCGCCGGCGGTGATGGCCGGCAACTTCCTCGCCGACGTGCAGGCCTTCCTGCGCCAGGCGGGCGCGCTGGCGCCGGAAGTGCCGTGCCCGTTCCATGACCGCTCACTGCCGCAGGGCGACAGTGCGGCCTATCACGACATGGCCGGCCTGTTCGGCTTCGCGCACGGCGAGACTGCGTACCGTTACCGCTGCACGCTGCCGGGAGCGCACACGCTCGCCGCCGGCATCGACGACTTCACGCGCAGGCTGGCGCGCTTCTTCGACGGCGAGCACCCGACCCGGATCACCTATTTCGACACGGACGACGCGCTGTACCGCGACGGTGCGCCGGTGCGGCCGGCGCGCACGGTGTACACCGGCAACTACGTGATCCGCGCCGACGCGCTGCGCCGCTTCGTGCCGTTCGCGCCGCTGCGGCTGCGCATGTCGGGTCCGACCTTCGGTCGTCTGCTGCAGGGCGAGATCGGCGCACGCTTCGTGTCCGCGAACCTGCCGATGCTGCACAAGCGCACGGAGCCCGAGTCCGGCGCCTCCGAGTTCCGGCCCGGCGTGGTCAGGGATGCGCAGCGCGTCGATCTGAGTAACGAGTTCGAGCGCCAGTTCTTCGGCGACGTGATGCTGTTCAGCGTCGAGCAGCTCGTCGGGCACGGTTACCCGACCGAGGCCGTGGACGAGGCCGTGATCGCGGCAACGCTGCACGAGACGGCCGGACGCATGGAGGGGCTCTACCGGGGCAAGCACGCGCGGATACTGGAAGGCCTCGCCGCCGTGCAGGCGCTGCGCGAGGAGCTCGGCGGCCGCCACCCGGACCTGTCCGCGGCCTGGGCACGGCTCGACGCCTTCCTCGCCAACATGCATCACAACTTCGGACTCCAGGCCGAGGGCTACCGGCTGATCGCCGATCCGGACCATCGCCGGCGGCGCCATGAGCAGCTGCTCGCGGCGATCGTCGACTACCACGCCGACCGCGCCGCCTGGGAGGCCGCCCTGGACGCGAGCGGAGCCGCGACGGCCGACGCATGATCGTCCGTGTGCGGCATTGGGCGGACCGGTGGCAGTCGCCGGAACGCCACCGTCACCTCGATGCCTTGCTGCGCGATCAGGCGCTGAGCGCGGCGCAGCTGCGTACGAAACAGGCGGACGATCTCGCCGCGATGCTGCGCCATGCGCGCGAATGCGTGCCGTTCTACCGTGCGCGCGACCGCGAAATCCCGCTCGACGGCGACGTTCACGAGGTCCTGCGCCGCCTGCCGATCCTGCGCAAGGACGATGTCGCCCGCGATCCCGATGCGCTGCTCGACGAGCGTGCCGACCGTTCCACCGTGCGCATCGCCCACACAGGTGGCTCGACCGGCCAGCCGCTGGCGTATTACTACGACCGGCACAAGCACGAGCTGATGCGCGCGGGCATGATGCGCAGCTACATGTTCTCCGGCTGGAGGCCCGGCGAGCGGATCCTGAATTTCTGGGGCGCGCGCCAGGACGTCAAACCGCGCGGCCTGCGCAAGCGGCTCGGCGATGTCATCGCCGCCGAACGGACCATCGGCGCCTACGAAGTCACCGAGGCCGGCCTGGCACGCTGGGTCGATACGATCCGGCGCTACCGGCCGGTGCTGCTGCAAGGCTATGCATCGATCCTGGCCGAGCTGGCGCGTCATGTCGCCGACACCGGTGCGCAGCTGCCGGCGACACTGAAGGGCGTATACTCCACGGCCGAAGTGCTGCACGATCACCAGCGCGCCCTGATGGAATCCGCGTTCGGCTGCAAGGTGTTCAACCAGTACGGCAGCCGCGAGATCCCCAACATCGCCTGCGAATGCCGCCACGGCAATCTGCACGTGTTCACCGATATGGTGTACCTGGAAACCGTGCGGGAGGACGGCGAAGACAAACTGCTGGTCACGTCGCTGACCAACCGCCTGATGCCGTTCATCCGCTACGACATCGGCGACTCGGCCAGCCTGAAGGACGGCCGGTGTCCGTGCGGATTGCCGTTCCCGCTGCTGGAGATGGGTGTGTGCCGCAGCAACGATCTGATCCGCACCCGCGCCGGCAAGGTCGTTTATCCTTCTTATTTCATCCACCTGCTCGACGGCCTGCAGGGCATCCGGCAATACCGCTTCGTGCAGACGGCAGCCGACCGCATGACCCTGGACCTCGTCGCCGCGCAGCCGCTCCCTACCGATGTGGCCGCCGCTCTCGCGGTCAGGATCCGCGAGGATGTGGACCCGGACATGGCGCTGGAGATCCGCTATGTCCAGGCGATTCCGCGGACACGGTCCGGCAAGCACCGGTTCGTGGTGCGGGATATGGGTGATCCGGCCGCTGCGCGCTCTGTGTTACGCTGAGCGCACCGAACCCGAAAACTCATTTCGGCCACGGAAGCACACGGAAGACACCGAAAATGAAACCACGCAGCGAAGCTCGGGCCTGACGCCTGGCGGGCGAGCCGGACTGTCGTGTGAAGCCTGTTGATCTTATCCGTGTTTTTTTGTGTTTCCGCGGCGGCCGCGGTTTTTGGATTGAACCCTTGCCCGACCGCGCGGGTCTCATGGTGACTATGCGACGCTGGCCCTTCACCGTTATCGCCTACGCCTGTGTCGGCCTGGCCCTGGTCGGGGTGATCGTGCCCGGCCTGCCCACGGTGCCTTTTCTGCTGGTGGCGGCCTGGGCGGGGGCGCGCGGGTCGAGCCGGTTGCACGCCTGGCTGGAGGCGCACCCGCAGTTCGGTCCGTCGCTGCGGGCCTGGCGGGAGGAGGGCGCGGTGCCGGCGCGGGCCAAGCTGCTGGCCGTCGTCACCCTGCTGCTGAGCTGGGGCCTGCTCGTCTGGCATACGGAGGCGCCGTGGGTGCCGGTCGGAGCGGGGCTGTTCTTCACCGTGATCGCGGTCTTCCTGCTCACCCGGCCGGCGCCGCGTGAGACGGGACGGGTGGCCGGCCGCCCATAGTCCTGTCATCCGACGACACGATGCGTTGCGTTCATTGTGGCTCGTGGACTCGTTGACTGGCATGCTCCGGCGGTCCCGTTCGTCGCTCCGCCTCCGGCTGTCGCAAGTCGGCTGCGCGACGAACGGGACCGCCGGAGCGCTGAGCCCTGCGCCGCCGGTTCCGTTACCCCGCCCATGAACACAGGCGGTGCCGTATGGAGCTCGACACGGATAACGGTAATCTACGATTTCCGGCGATGCCCACGGTATCGCCGCACACTCCATGCCCTTGCTTGAGGACGCATCATGACCAAGACCTTCGGGCAGAAGATCACCTATCTGTTCGCCATACTCTGCTTCGTGGCCGCGGTGGCCTCCGGGATCGCCGCCTTCGTGTACGAGCCGCGCGCGGAGATGGACCCCATCCACGCCAGCCTGATGGCGTCGGCCTTCTTCTTCGGAAGCTGCGCGGTGGTGCTCTACGTCATCGGCACCACGCGGCTGAAGGGCATCCTGTCGCACGACAAGAACGATTGAAGGTCAGCACCGCCGGCCGCCGGAAAGGATCAGCGCCCTGAGCTCGTCGAGCGAGCGGCAGGCGCGCAGGGCGGCGGCATCGATCCAGAGCTCGGGACCCGATGGCGTGTGGCGCAGGATGGCGGGCAGAGCGATGTCCCGCAGGCCGTATGCCGCATGGAATTCGTCGCGGTGCAGGAATTCGCAGTCGGCGTCCAGCGTGCGGAGAAATTCCAGCCATTCCCCGCGCACGGTGAAGGTTCCGTGCGTCAATGCGCAGAGATTGCAGGCGTAGGTGGATGGCGACAGCGCCTTGTGGGCGATGTCCGCGACGGTGTTGAACAGGCCGCTGTCGGCGTTGTAGACGAACACCAGCGTTTCCCGCATACCCTTCTCCCGTTTCAGACTGCACGCCGGCCGCGGAGAACGCGGATCCGCGCTGAATGGCACTTGCATAAGCCGATGTCTTGAAAAAGATGGCCACGGAACCCACGGAACAACACGGAAAGCATGCAGTGCGTAAACCCAGGATCACCCTTCCGCGGTCGGGTTTTCGGATTTTTACAATAAGCCTTTTTTCGTGTTGTTCCGTGGATTCCGTGGCCAAGAAGGGTTTAAGTGCGCGCCATTCGGATCCGCGCCCTCCGGGCTTTTCGTAGCTGTCGTTTCCTCGCGTGGGATTCGTGGCGCATTCAACCCGTCCGGCCGGGCGTTTCCACCGGCAGGCCGGCGATCCTCCATTCCGGATAACCGTCCTTGAGGCGCCGCGCCTCGATGCCGTGCCGGCGCAGCTGGGCGACGGCGTCGTAGGACAGCACGCAGTACGGTCCGCGGCAGTAGGCCACGACCAGTTGCTCCGGCCCCAGCTCGCCGAGCCGGGTCTCCAGCTCGTTCAGCGGGATGTTGATCGCGCCGGGCAGATGCCCGGCCTCGAACTCCTCGCGTGGCCGCACGTCCAGCACGGTGACCTCGCCGGCGCGCACCCGTGCCAGCAGATCGTCCGCCGACACCGGTTCGAGGTCGTCCTTGGTGTCGAGGTAGGTGCTGACCAGCTGGTCGACCTCGGCCAGGTGGCGTTCGGCCACGGTGCGCAGGCCGTCGAGCAGCTGCACGACGTCGTCTCCCGACAGCCGGTAGAACACCCGCTGCCCGTCCTTGCGCGCGGTCACCAGCCCCGCCTGCCGCAGTTGCTGCAGGTGCTGGGAGGTGTTGGCGACGCTCTGGCCCGAGATCTGCGCCAGGGATTCCACGCTGCGCTCGCCCTGCGCGAGATATTCGATGAATTCCAATCGGTTGGCGTTGCTCAGCGCCTTGCCGATGCGGGCGAACTGGGCGAAGAGGTCATGTTTCACATTGCCGCTTGACATGCCGGGGACCTCGGTCTAAGTTATTCAAGCATTCAATTGAATATAAAAACACCTGCAATCATTATAGGCCTCGGGGGCGGGGCTGCAACCACTGAGGAATCGGGATGGAATTCGAAACCTTCATCCGTGCCAACGAGGTGCCCATCCGGCTGGGTTTCTTCTTCGGCATCTTCGCGGTCATGGCGCTGTGGGAACTGGCCGCGCCGCGGCGGCGCCTGACCCAGCCCAAGGCCGTGCGCTGGGCCAACAACATCGGCCTGGTGTTCTTCAACAGTTTCCTGGTGCGGCTGGTGTTCCCGCTCGCCGCGGTCGGCATGGCGGTGTTCGCGCGCGAGCAGGGCTGGGGCGTGCTGAACTATTTCGAGGTGCCGTACTGGCTGGCGGTGGTCGCCGCCGTCGTGGTGCTGGACTTCTTCATCTGGCTGCAGCACGTGATGGTGCACGCCGTGCCCGCGCTGTGGCGGCTGCACCGCATGCACCACGCTGATCTCGACTTCGACGTGACCACCGGCGCGCGTTTCCATCCGCTGGAGATCCTGCTGTCGATGCTGATCAAGTTCGCGGTCATCGCCGTGCTCGGCCCGCCGGTGCTCGCGGTGATCGTGTTCGAGGTGCTGCTGAACGCGACCTCGATGTTCAACCACAGCAATGTGCGTATCCCGGCCGGCGTCGACCGCGCGCTGCGCCTGTTCGTGGTCACGCCGGACATGCACCGCGTGCACCACTCGGTCGAGGACGACGAGACCAACAGCAACTTCGGCTTCAATCTGCCGTGGTGGGACCGCCTGTTCGGCACCTACCGCGCCCAGCCGCGCGCCGGCCACGAGGGCATGACCATCGGCATCCGCACCTTCCGCGACGGCAAGTGGTGCTCCTGGCTCACCGGCATGCTGGCGATGCCCTTCGTCGGCAGGATCAGCGACTACGCCATCAATCGCCGCCAGTGGGAGTCCAAGCCGTGAACCCGAAAACCCTATTGGCCACGAAATCCACAAAATCCACGAAAATGATTCTGTGTCTGCCCAGTGCATTGCTTCGGTTGTTCCGTGCATACCCATGCTGGCGTTGGGTATCCAGGTGGCCAAGAACACGTAGCCCCGCTCACAGCGGCGCACAAATGTTGAACGCTGAGTACATCCCAGAAAACTTTTCGTGGATTTCGTGGGTTTCGTGGCTAACAGGTTTTTGCTCGTGCCTTACAGATGCGCCCATGGCAGAAACGAGGATCTCAGGGTGAACGCGAAACTGCTGCGCATCCTGCTGTTCGTCGTGCTGCTGGCCGGCGTCGTGCTGGCGGTGCTCTACCGCGACCGCTTCGATGCGCAGGCGCTCGCGGTCTGGACCGAGAGCGCCGGCGCCGCGGGGCCGCTGCTGTTCATGCTGATCTACGCGATCGCCACGGTGCTGTTCCTGCCCGGCTCGGTGATCACGCTGGCCGGCGGTGCGCTGTTCGGTCCGGCGCTCGGCACTTTCTACAACCTGACCGGCGCGACGCTCGGCGCGACCCTGGCGTTCCTGGTGTCGCGCTATCTCGCCTCGGAGTGGGTCGCCGCGCGCACCGGCGGGCGCCTGAAGCAGCTCATCAACGGTGTGGAGGAGGAGGGCTGGCGCTTCGTGGCCTTCGTGCGCCTGGTGCCGCTGTTCCCGTTCAATCTGCTCAACTACGCGCTGGGGCTCACGCGCATTCCGCTGCTGCAGTACATCGTCGCCAGTTATATCTGCATGCTGCCGGGCGCGATCGCCTACACCTATCTCGGTTACGCCGGCCGCGAGGCGGTCGCCGGCGGCGAGGGGCTGATCCAGAAGGGCCTGCTGGCGCTGGCGCTGCTCGCGGTCGTGGCGTTCCTGCCGCGGCTGATCGGCCGGCTGCGCCGCCCCCCGATGCTGGAGATACCGGAACTCAAGCGCCGCCTCGACGCCGGCGAGGAGCTGCTGGTGCTGGACGTGCGCCCGCCCGACGGCTACCGCGGCGAGCTCGGCCATATCCCGGGCGTCACGCACATTCCGCTGAACGAACTGCCGCAGCGCGTGCACGAGCTGGAGGCCTGGCACGAGAAGCCCGTCGTCACGATCTGCCGCACGGATCGCATGTCGACCACGGCGGCGCAGCTGCTGGCGCAGCAGGGCTTCTCGAACGTGGTCGTGGCGAAAATGGGTATGACCGACTGGAACAGGCACGGTTATCCGGTCGAGCGGTGAGCGGGATTCGGGATTCGGGATTGAAATGGGCGGAGGTGGACGATGATGTTGTTCGTATTGATGGCAGGCGCGGCGACCGGTCTGCTGCTCGGCGTCATGGGCAGCGGCGGCGCGATCGTCACCGTGCCGGCGCTGATCTATCTGCTGCACGTCGAGCCGAAGTCGGCCATCGCCATGAGCCTCGGCATCATCGCCATCACGGCGACCATCGCGGCGGTCCAGGCCTGGCGCCAGGGCAATGTCAATCTGCGCGTGACCCTGACATTCGGCCTGTTCGGCGCCCTCGGGACCTTCGCCGGCGCACGTCTGGGCGTGGTGCTGCCGGTGGTGCTGCAGCTCACGCTGTTCGCGCTGGTGATGTACGCCGCCGCCTGGCGCATGCTCAAGGCCCAGCCGCCGCGCCGTTCGGCGGGCGCCATGGCGGTGGGCGAGTGCGAGAACGGTGACTGCGGCAACTTTCCCTATCTGCACATCGCCGGTCATGGCGTGATGGTCGGCCTGCTGGCCGGCGTGGTCGGCGTCGGCGGCGGCTTCCTGATCGTGCCTGCGCTGGTGCTGCTGTCGGGGCTGTCGATGAAGCGTGCGGTCGGCACCTCGCTCAGCATCGTCGCCTTCCAGTCCACGGCGGGCTTCGCCGGCTATGCCGGCGCGGTTGCGATCGACTATGCGTTGCTGGCGGGCTTCACCGCGGTGGCCGTGGCCGCCTGTTTCGTCGGCGCGCGCATCGGCCAGCGCATGGAGCAGCAGAAGCTCAAGCACGGCTTCGGCGTGTTCCTGATCCTGGTCGCGACCTACATCCTGATCAAGAGCCTGATGTGAGTCGCCTCATTCAGCAGAGAGGACCGCAGCGATGATGGACGGCATGGGTGATTTTGGCGGATGGGTACCCGGGTTCGGCTGGGTATTCATGTTGCTGTTCTGGGTGTTGGTGGTCGTCGGAATCCTTGCCATCGTGAAGTGGTTGATGACCGGTCCAGGCGGACAGCAGACGACGAAAACACCGCTGCAAATACTGGAAGAACGCTATGCGCGTGGCGAAATCGACCGGGAGGAGTTCGAACAGAAGAAGCGCGATCTCACCCACTGATACCCTGATCATGAGCGTAATGCAAACAATGCATTCTCCCGTCTACCTGGACCACAACGCCACCACGCCGGTCGATCCGCGCGTCGTCGAGGCGATGCTGCCCTGGCTGCGGGAACACTTCGGCAACCCGTCGTCGTCGCACGTCTACGGTCGGCGCACGCATGCGGTGGTCGATGCCGCGCGCGAGCGGGTCGCGGCATTCATCGGCGCGCGCCCGGAAGAGATCGTCTTCACCGGCTGCGCGACCGAGGCGAACAACCTGGCCATCCGCGGCGCCGCACGTGCCCTGCGCCAGCGGGGACGGCACATCGTCACCAGCGCGGTCGAGCATCCCTCGGTCGCGGCGCCCTGCGAGCGCCTGCGCGAGGACGGCTGGGACGTCACCATCGTGCCGGTGGACCGCTACGGCCGTGTCGATCCCGCCGCCGTCGCCGCGGCGCTGCGCGAAGACACCGTACTGGTGAGCGTGATGCACGCCAACAACGAGGTCGGCACCGTCCAGCCCGTGGCGGACATCGCCGCCCTCACGCGGCCGCGCGGCATTCTCCTGCACGCCGACGCGGCGCAGTCCGCCGGCAAGATCCCCGTGTCCGTGGATGCGCTGGGCGTGGATCTGCTGACGCTGGCCGGCCACAAGTTCTACGCGACCAAGGGCGTCGGCGCCCTGTACGTGCGCGCCGGCACGCCCATCGACCCGGTCCTGGTCGGCGCCGGTCATGAACGCGGCCTGCGGCCGGGCACGGAGAACGTGCCGGCGCTGGTGGGACTGGGCGAGGCCGCGCGCCTGGCCGCACAGTCGCTGGACGAGGAGGCCGCGCGCATCCGCGCGCTGCGCGACCGGCTGCACGCGGCGCTGGCGGAGGCGATTCCCGGTCTCGTGCTCAACGGCCACCCCGAGGCACGCCTGCCGAACACGCTCAACGTGTCCTTTCCCGGCGTCAGCGGCCGCGACCTGCTGGAGCGGGCGCAGGCCGACGTCGCCGCCTCCGTGGGCTCGGCCTGTCATGCCGGCGACGCGGCGGTCAGCGGCGTGCTGGGCGCGATGGGCGTGGCCGCGGAGCGGGCCGCCGGGGCCGTGCGTCTGTCGCCGGGGCGCGCGACGACGGAAGCGGACATCGACCGGGCGGCGCGGGCGCTGATCGCCGCCTGGCGGCAGGCAACCACCGGACACGTTATCGGAGCCTCCCTATGAAGATCATCACCATCGTCATCCAGAACGCGCCGTACCGGCCGGACAACAAGGCCTGGCATGCGCTGCGCTTCGCCGGCGCCGCGCTGGCCGAGGACATGGACGTGCGCGTGCACCTGCTGGACGAGGGTGTGCGCGTCGGCGAGCGCAGCCAGATCGTGCCCGAGGGTGCGGTGAATCTCGAAAATCTGTTGTCCGAACTGATCGAATGCGGCCTGAGCGTGCGCGCCTGCGGCATGGCGCTGGATGGCTGCGGCTACCAGCCGGAGCAGCTGATCCCCGGCATCGAGCTCGGTTCGATGAAGGCGCTGGCGGCCTGGGTCAAGGAGAGCGATGCGGTGCTGACGTTCTAGCGCCGCGCGCAAGGAGGTGTCGTCATGAACTATCTCTTCATTCTGAACGATCCGCCCTACGGAACCGAACGCAGCTACAACGGCATCCGCCACGCGCGCGAGCTGCTCAAGAGCGCGGAGAACGGCAATGCGGTGCGCATGTTTCTCATCGGTGATGCCGCCGCCGGCGCCAGGTCGGGACAGAAGGTCCCGCAGGGCTACTACAACATCGAGACCATGCTGCAGGGACTGACGCGGCACGGCGCGGAGGTCGCGGCCTGCGGCACCTGCCTCGATGCCCGCGGCATCGGCGACGACGCGATCCTGGACGGTGCCCGGCGCGGCACGATGGGCCTGCTGGCCGAGTGGAGCGACTGGGCGGACAAGATCGTCGTGTATTGAGTCGTAGGTTGAAAACGCGGTCCCCCGGATTCCGCTTCGCTGCATCCGGGCTACGCGGTGTCTGCCGGGCATCGCAGAGAGGTGAGGCATGTCGGTAACCGCACAACAGATGAAACTGGAACAGCCGATCCGGTTCCTGCCGCGCGCACAGGCCGCGGCGGAGCAGGATCTGCTGCCGGGGCGCTACAGCGCCGCCGTCCAGTGGCTCAGCATGGCCGCCTTCACCCTGGCGTTCGTCGGCTGGCTCAACGAAAGCTGGCTGATGCTGTTCGAGAATCCCATCTGGCTCAACCGCTACACCGAGTACGCCCTGATCCTCGGCTTCGGCATCTGGCGCATCGCCGCCGAGCGCAATCCCTACACCCGCAGGCGGCTCGTCATCCTGGTGGGCATGGTCACGGTGTTCTGGTGGCTGATCCCCTGGCTGGCGCCGTTCTACGAACCCTACGTCGGCTATCTGTGGGGCCAGCCGGTGTTTCCGGCGCTGCACGTGCCGGGCACCATCACCTTCTTCCTGGTGCTGGCGGCGGTGTTCCTGTTCGGCCGGCGCGTCATCTGCGGATTCAACTGCCCGTGCGTGGGCATCCGCGAGACGGTCGGCTTCGCCTTCCGCGACCGCACCGTGCGCGGCAAGTGGGCGTGGCGGCTGCGCCACAGCAAATGGTTCTTCTTCATCTATTACGTGGGCGTGATGATCGTCACCCAGTATCCGCCCAGCGCCTGGACGGTGAGCTTCGTCGGCGGCTTCTACGCCGTGGTCGGACTGACCTATTTCGGTACGTTCTTCGTCGCGCCGGTGGTGGGCAACCGCTTCTACTGCCGCTACCTCTGTCCTTACGGCGCGACCTTCGGTCTGCTCAACCATGCCGGTCTCTACGATGTGAGGCTCGACGCGGACAAGTGCAACGACTGCCGCCGTTGCGAGCAGGTCTGCGACATGGGCATCCCGGTGTGGGAGCAGGGCAAGGCGCACGGGCGCATCACCGGCCTGGAGGACTGCATGGGCTGCGCGCGCTGCGTGGTGTCCTGTCCGACGGATGCGCTGGAGATCCGCGACGTGCGCAACCTGTTCCGGCCGGGGCTGGTGCAGAACGCCAGCCACCTGCTCAAGCGCGCGCCGCAGCCGGCGGCGCCGCGCCGCGAACTGGAAGCGCGTCCGGCGGCCGGGCGCCGCGGCGACTGGGACGAGATCTACCGTCCGCCCGCCGTCGCCTGGATCGCGGAACAGGCCGCGCGCTGCCTGGACTGCGGCGTGCCCGGCTGCCGCAACGCCTGCCCCCTGTCCAACCGCATCCCCGACTGGCTGCAGGCCGCCGCGCGTGGCGACATCCTCGGCGCCGCCGAGATCGCCCACGCCACCAGCGCGCTGCCCGAGGTGTGCGGACGGCTGTGCCCGCAGCAGCGCCTGTGCGAGGGCGGCTGCACGCTCGCGCCCGGCAACAACGCCGTCGCCATCGGCGCGATCGAGCGCGGCATCACCGATCTCGCGCTGGCGCAGGGCTGGCGGCCGGCACGGGCGGGCGACCGGGAAAACATCCGCCACGAAATCCACGAAACCCGTGGAATGGGACGGGATACGGCAAAACCGTTGTCCGCCTCCTTTATGTCGTTTCGCGGGTTTCGTGGCGATTTTCCCTCCGTCGCCGTGATCGGCGCCGGCCCGGCGGGACTCGCCTGCGCCGAACACCTGGCGCGTGCGGGTATCGAAGTCGTGGTGTACGACCGCGAGCCGCGCATCGGCGGTCTGCTCGCCAGCGGCGTGCCGGCCTTCAAGCTCGACCCGGAGGTGCTCGAACGGCGCGAGGAAGTGCTGCGCGGGCTGGGCATCGGGTTCGTGCTCGGCGAAGACGTCGACGCGCGGCGCATCGCGGCCTTGCGCGCGCGGCACGACGCCGTGTTCATCGGCACCGGTGCGCAGCGTCCGCGCGCGGTGGACCTGCCGGGACAGGATCTGGAGAACGTCCACGAGGGTCTGGCGTTTCTGCGCGCCGTGAAGGCGGGCGGGGTGGATCTGCACGGCCGGCGCGTCATCGTCCTGGGCGGCGGCGACACGGCGATGGACTGCGCGCGCAGCGCCGTGCGCCTGGGCGCGACGGTGACCGTGGCCTACCGCGGCCCCGCGGCGAAACTGCGCGCCTCCGAGCGCGAGTCCACGGCCGCGCGCGACGAGGGCGTGGAATTCCTGTTCGAGCACGATCCGCTCGCCGTCGAGGGCGACGGCAAAGTCGACGGCGTGCGCTGCGCGACGCCCGCGGGTGAGCGGCGGCTGGCCTGCGACATGCTCGTGTCCGCCTTCGGCTTCGTCGCCGATCCGCCCGGCTGGCTGACGGCGACGGGCATCGCGACGGACGCCGAAGGGCGGATCCGCATCGATGCGGCGGGGCGGACCTCGCAGGCGGATGTCTTCGCCGGCGGCGACAACACCCACGGCCCCGATCTGGTGGTCACGGCGATGGCGGCGGGCCGCCGCGCCGCCGAGGCCATGCTGGCCGAATTCGGCGTGTGGGGAAGGACGCGGCGCGCCCTGGCCGCACTCCCGCGCGGTGCGGCCGCCGCCGTTCCGCAGGTCGTGGCGGCGAGGACGGCACCGACGGGCGAGGGCGCATGAGGGGGATGGCGGCGATGCTGCTGGGCGGCCTGTGCACCCTGGCCGCGTCCGCGGCGCAGGCCAGTCACGACTGGGGCGGCATGGACGTGTGCAGCGTGTACCGCGACACGGCGCCGCCCGGCATCGATCCGGTCACCCTGCCGGACCCGCAAGGCCGCGGCGCGCGGCTGCTGCAGCGATACTGCGTGCAGTGCCACGCGCTGACCGGGCCGGGCCGCCACACGGCGCAGGAGTGGCCGGCGGTGCTGGAGCGCATGCGCATGCTCATGGACGTGTCGCGGCGCTTCCGCGGCTTGACGGGCAGTATCCGCATGCCGGATGCCGAGGAACTGCGCGTGCTGGGCGAATACCTCGCGGATCATGCGCTGCAGCCGATGCGCACCGCGCCCCGCGGCCCCGGCGCCGACGCCTACACTGCGCTGTGCGGCGCCTGTCACACACTGCCCGATCCAGGCAGCCACCGTGCCGCGGCCTGGCCGGCGGTCGTCGGACAGATGCGGGACAAGGCGGCGATCATGGGCCGCGCGGCGCTGTTCGAACCGGGAACGACCGCGGCGGCGCTCGCGTTCCTCCAGCGTGCGGAGACGCGGCGGGCGACGGCCGATCCGCACGGCGGCGCGGGAACCGTGCCGGTGGAGGCCCCGCCGCCCGGTGCCGCGGCGCCGCGTCACGGTATGGAACGGCTGGTCTGGCTTGCACCGTTCTTCGCACTCGCGGCGTTGGGCCTGTGGCGCTGGCGGGCGCGGGGGCGATCATGAGCCCGGGAATTTCATGTGCCGCGGAATCTCCGGAAAGGCATGGACGGGATCCGACGCTTTACACGGCGCGGCTGCCCCATAAACCCGAAAACCGTGTTGGCCACGGAAGCACACGGAAGACACGGAAATGAAACTGCTCGCCAAGCGTCGCTTCCGAGCCTGGCAGGTGACACGGGCCGGTGGGTGTGAAGCCCATGACCTCGTCCGTGTGTTTCCGTGTGGTTCCGTGGCTGAAATCGGTTTTCGGGTTCGATGTCTTCCGTGTGCCTCCTGGCCGACATGAGTCGTTGAAATGAATCGCCGCTACATCTGGATCACCCTGGGGCTGATCGCACTGCTGGTGCCGGCGGGCTACGCCTACGTCGCCTGGAGCAAGGGCGGGCCCGGCGCCGGACTGTATTCGCGCCTGTGGGAGCCCGAGCCGGTGTTCGACTACTGGCATCCCGACCGCTTCTACGATTCCGTGCAGAGCGTCAGCGGCAGCTTCGACGGCAAGCAGTGCGTGAGCTGCCACGAAGGCGTGACGCCGGGCATCGTCAAGGACTGGCAGGCCAGTCTGCACGCACGGCCGCGCGGCCACGGCGAACCCGTGTACTGCAGCAGCTGCCACGGCAACGACCACAGCGCGTTGCGCATGCCCACGCCACAGGTCTGTGCGGGCTGCCACCCGGACCGCGCGGCGGAGCTCGAGGACGAGAAGCGCTTCGGCTTTCCCAGTCATGCCCTGGCCATGGAGCGCGCCGTGGACGCCAAGCACTTCGTCGACAAGCCCAAGGCCGAGGTGCAGGCCTGCGTCCAGTGCCATTCGGTGGCGACCAAGTGCGATTCCTGCCATACGCGGCACAAGTTCTCCGCCGCCGAGGCGCGCCGTCCGGAGGCCTGCATCACCTGCCACAGCGGGCCGCCGCATCCGGACGACGAGACCTATTTCCATTCGCTGCACGGCCAGATCTATCTCGCCGAAGGCGCGCAATGGGACTGGTCGAAGCCGCTCTCCAAAGGCAACTACCGCACGCCGACCTGCGCCTACTGCCACATGCGCGACGGCAGGCACCAGGTGGCGGACAAGACGATCTGGAAGTTCGGTCTGCAGGAGGTCAATCCGCTGACCTCCGCCAACGAGGTGAAGCGCCGTGCCTGGGTGGAGATCTGCAGCGACTGCCACGAGGCCGAATGGTCGGCGCAGCAGCTGCGCGGCCTGGACCAGGAGCGCAAGCGCGCCTGGAGCAAGCTGTACGCGGCGGAGGACGCGCTCAAGGCGCTGCGCCGCGACGACCTGCTGCACCCCGGCGCCGGCGAACGGCCGCCCTATGCCGCGGACTGGCTGGACACCCTCTGGCCGCGGGCGCGCATCGGCTACATGGAGGGACAGTCCTCGGCCTTCTACAACGTGTCGCCGATCGAACGCGACTATTTCGAGATGTGGTACTTCGACAACCTCGCGGCCTACAAGGGTGCGGCGCACTTCGCGCCGGAATACACGCTTGCCGCCCATCACCGCCTGGACGAGGATCTGGCCGCGCTGCTGACCGCCGCCGGTACGCTGCGGGAGCTCGGCGAGGCGGAGCAGGCGCGGGACGGCCGGCGCGCCGATCCGGGGCGGTTCTGGATCGAAGGCGAATACACGGCGCACAACCGGGAGCGGAATTGAGCGGGGCCGCGTCGGGTGGAGTGAGGAGTGAGGAGTGAGGAGTAGCCTAGTCATCGTGTCGATGGCTCTTGTGGGGGCGCTGCTGTCGTCCGGCGGGGCCGGCGTGCATGCGGCCGGGCGCCCGGGCGGTCCGGTGGATGCC
>JAJJPM010000080.1:0-3853 GCA_032907525.1 Gammaproteobacteria bacterium | reverse complement strand
GCCGCGATGCTGCCGGCGATATCCACCTGGGACATGATCCAGCCGCCGAAGATATCGCCGCCGGCATTGGTGTCCGCCGGCCGGGCAACGACCCGGATGGTGGGTTGGCGATCGTCTGTCGAATCCGTCGCCATGTCTCAGTGACCGGCATACAGACGCTCGACGTCGTCACGGCAGCGCTCGAGCACGCGGGTTCGGCGCAGTTTCAGCGTCGGAGTGATAAGACCGGCGTCGACGGTCCACGGTTCGAGATAGCAGGCCACTCGGCGGATCTGGGCATAGCCGGGGAATTCGCGGATGCGTTCGGCCACGCGGCGCAGCACCTCGGCACACACGCGCTCGTCGCTGAGTGCATCTTCCGCTTCGGGATCGATGCCCAACCGAGCGGCCTCCAGCGGCCAGCGTTCCACATTGAAGACGATCAACGCGCTGAGGAACGGCCGGTTGTCGCCGATCACCATGACCTGCTCGAACCAGGGATCCATCACGATGGCCATCTCCATGTCGGCGGGCGGGACCTTCTCGCCGTTGGCCAGTACCAGGATTTCCTTGAGCCGGCCGGTGATGAAGACGTGGCCCTGGTCGTCCACGCGTGCCTGGTCGCCGGTGTGCAGCCAGCCCTCGGCATCGATCATCTCCGCGGTCGCGCCCGCATTGTCCCAATAGCCCAGCATGACGCCCGGACTGCGGACCAGGAGTTCATCGTCCGTGCCGATTCGCACTTCGACGTCGGCCAGCGGCGTTCCGACACTGAGCGGCTGATTGTCCTCAATGCTGTTGGCGGTGAGCACCGGGCTCGTCTCCGTCAACCCGTATCCCTGCACGAGGGGCAGACCCAGGCCGATGAACAGGCGGGCGACGGCGGGAGGCAGCGGCGCACCGCCGCACACGGCAAACCGCAGCCGCCCACCGAGCTTGGCCATGACCTTCGCCGCCACCAGCCTGTTCAGCAGCGGCCACAGCAGCATACCAGTGCTGCGTGTGGCGCGGCTCTGCTGGCACTCGAAACGCCGCCAGCCGATGTCGACGGCAGCAGTGAAGAGCCTGCGCGCCAGCGGCGATTTCTCAGCCAGGCCGGCCTGAATCTTGTTATAGACGCGCTCGAAAATGCGCGGCACGGACACGAGAATGGTTGGTCGTATGGCGAGAAGATCCTCGGCGAGTTCCGGTACAGACCGGTTATATGCGACGGTCGCGCCGCACATCATCGGCAGGTAGTAGCCCACCGTGCGCTCGAAGGTATGGGACAGTGGTAAAAACGACAGAAACAGATCATTTGGATAAACGCTGATTTTGAGTTGCGACGCGTAGGCATTCCAGAGGATGTTGCGATGACTGAGCATGACGCCTTTCGGACGTCCCGTGGTCCCTGACGTGTAGACGATCGTAGCGAGCGCATCCGCGATGCCATCCTCGACCTGCAGTGCGTAGTCACCGGGTCCGGGCAGCCACGCATCCATCGACAGCAGGCGGGGATCGGTTGCATCCTGTACCGGAGTCACACAGACGATACGCACCAGAAACCCGAGTTGATCCCGCACCTGCGCGATGCGCTCCCAATGATCCTCGCCGCCGATGAGCAGCAGGCGGGCTCCGGCATTCTGCAGGATATAGGCGACGTTCTCCGGACGGTCGTCGGTGTAAAGGGGGATCACGACCAGCCCCATACCCAACGCCGCCTGATCGAACATGACCCACTCGCGGCAGTTGCGCAGCATCACAGCGACGCGGTCACCGCGTTCGAGCCCTTCGCGGGCAAACGCCGCCTGCCAACGCGCAACCATCCGGCCCAACTCACCCCAACGCATGTCTTCCCACTGCCGCGTCTGCGTGTTGAACTGGCGGTACGCCACTGAATCGGAGCTGCGCCGCACACGCTCGCGCAGCAGGCCTGCGAGCGTCTGCGCCTGCTCCGGCAGAATGACATCGGTCGACTGATCGGCAGAATGACTGGACATGGGGGCTATTCCTTGTTGTCGTTCCAACCCAGATCCGGAGTAAAGCGCGAACCGTGGCGCGCGGTCAATTCCTGCAGTTTATGGTAGAGCACCATCTCGCCCTGGGCACGGATATAATGCAGCGGTCCTCCGCGGAAGGGCGCGAAGCCTGTCCCGAAGATCATGCCGGCATCGAGCAGATCCGCATCGGCGACCACGCCCTCGCGCAGGCAGGCGCGTGCCTCGTTCAGCAGACGCATCACCATCCGGTCCGTCAGGTCGCCGGGGGCCCGGTAGTCCGAATCCGGACGAGGCTTGATGGGCTTGCCTTTGCGCCACGTGTAGAAACCCGTTCCGGCCTTGCTGCCGAGACGCCCCTCCGCCACCAGTTCCTCCAGTCGTTCGGGCACTTCGACATCCATATCCGACGACAGGATCCGCGCAACGTGCAGACAGACGTCCAGGCCGACGGTATCGGCCAGTTCGATCGGCCCCATCGGCATGCCGAATTCCACCGCGGCGCGGTCTATGAGCGTTGCGGGAACACCTTCGGTTTCGAGCGCCACGGCCTCCAGCAGATACGGCATGAGCACGCGGTTCACCAGAAAGCCCGGCGTGCTCGTCACCGGCAGGGGCAACCGGTCGATCGCGCGCGCGAAGGCCATGGCCTGCTGCACGGTCTGTTCGGAAGTGTTTCTGCCGCGGACGACCTCGACCAGCTGCATCTTGGCGACGGGATTGAAGAAATGCAGGCCGACCAGACGCTCCGGACGTTCCAGCACCGCCGCGAGTTCCTCGAGCGGAATGCTGGATGTGTTGCTCGCCAGCAAGGCATCGGACCGCAGCTTCGGCTCGATGTCGCGGTAGAGCGCGCGTTTGACCTCCTTGTCCTCGAAGACTGCCTCGATGACCAGATCGGCGCGGCCGACGCAGCGTCCCCGATGGTCGGGGATCAACCGGTCCCAGGCGGCAGTGGCGCGCCGCGGATCCTTGAACTTGCGCCCATAGAGCTTCGCGGCCCGACCCATCGCAGGAGCAATGCGCTCCGGGGTCTGATCCTGCAGCGACACGGTGAAACCCGAAAACGCGCACCAGGCGGCGATATCGCCCCCCATGACGCCGGCGCCGATCACATGCACATGGCGGACGGCGCTGCCGGTCGCGCGCGCCAGCCCCTTGAGGCGTTCCTGCAGCAAGAACACCCGCACGAGGTTCTGCGCGGTCGGCCCGAGGATAAGGTCGGCGACGGAAGCCGCCTCGGCATCCAGCATGGCGCGGGGGTCGTCGGCGTGCTTTCTCCAGACATCGATCAGCGCGTAGGGCGCTGGATAGTGTTCAGCGGGCACGCGTCGTGCGACCTGACGCTTCAGCAGCGGGGCGATCAGCGGCCTGACCAGAACATGGTTGGACATGCGATCCAACCGCGCCGGACGATGGGCTGCCGGTGGGTCGAGCAAGGTCTCCCGCGCGGCCATGTGCATGTGCCGCTCCGGCACCGCGTGATCGACCAGCCCCAGGCGCCGCGCCTGCCGCGCCGAGACCGTGCGGCCGCTGAGCATCAGATCCAGCGCCTTCAGCCCCCCCAGAAGGCGTACCGCGCGCATGCTGCCGCCGAATCCGGGATGGATGCCGAGCCGTACCTCGGGCAGCCCCAGGCGCGTACCGTCATCGTCGCGGGTGATACGGTAACGGCAGGCCAGCGCCAGCTCCAGGCCGCCGCCGAGACAGAAACCGTGGATCAGTGCCAGGGTGGGGAAGGGCAATGCCTCGAGATGGTCGAAGGCGTGCTGTCCTTTCCGGATCAGCTCCAGGGCCCGCTCCCGCGAATTCAGGGACGTGAAGGCGCGCACATCTGCGCCGGCGATAAAGCCGTTTGCCTTGCCGGACCGGATCACCAGCCCGCGCGGCGATGCGCG
>JAJJPM010000079.1:0-16996 GCA_032907525.1 Gammaproteobacteria bacterium | reverse complement strand
CCTCACCCCCGCGGCGCGACGCGCACGCCGTCGGCGATGGCGTCGCTGGGGTGGACGATGACCGGCGCGCCTTCGGTCATGCCGTCGACGATCTGCGCGGCGAAGCCGTTGCTGTGGCCGACGGTGACCGGCGCGAGGTGCGCGCGGCCGGCGTCCAGCGTGAACACCGCCCAGCCGTCGCCGTGGCGGAACAGCGCGCTGGCGGGGATCTGCAGCACGTCGTCGCCTTCCCAGAGGATGAAACTCGCCTCCACGCGGTAACCGTCGCCGAGACGCGACCATTGCTCCGGCGGCGAGGTGATGTCGGCGATCACCAGCACGCGCTGTTCCTCCACGCCGAGCGCCGACACCTTGGTGAAGCCCGTGGGTTCGATGACGCGCACGCGGCCCTCGAGGATGCCGTCGCCGCCCCAGCGCGAGAATTCCACGCGCATGCCGGGCCGGATGCGCACGGCGTCCGCCGACAGCACCTCGATCTCCACCTCCAGCGCGGCCGGATCGCCGATCTCGATCAACGGCTGGCCGCTGGCGACCACGCCCTCGCTCTCGCGCAGCACGCGCAGCACCCGTCCCGCGACCGGCGACTGCACCGCGACGCGTTCGGGGGCGGCCGCGCCGGCGGATTGCGCGGCGGAATATTCCAGCGCGGTGCGCGCGGCCTCCAGTTCGTGGCGGGCCACCTCGACGGCGAAGGCGCTGGAGCGGCGCGTCGCCTCGGCGCGGCGCGCGGCGGCCTCGGCGCGGTCGTGTTCCTCGCGGGAGATGCGGCCGTCCTTGAACAGCGCCTTGCGGCGCTCGTAGTCCTTCTGCGCGATCTGCGCATCGGCGACCGCGGCGCGCGCGGTCTGTTCCGCCGCCAGCACCGCGGCCTGCGCCGCCGCGACCCGCGCCTCGGCCTCGGCACGGCTGCGCGGGTCGAGCACCGCCGAGCGCAGCGGCTCCAGCTCGGCCAGCGTCTGGCATTGGACGACGGCATCGCCGACCCGTAACTGGATGCGCTGCACGTAGCCCGCGACCGGCGCCGACACCACGTACCGGTCGATGACCCGCGTGCGTCCTTCCTCCTCGACCGTGACGCGCAGCGGCCCGCGTCCGGCCGCCGCGACATCCACCGGCACCGGCCGCGGCATGAAGCCCCACACCAGCGCCGCGACCAGCGCCAGTGCGGTCAGTCCCAGTCCCCAATGTCGGTGCAGCGTCATGCGGCTTCCTCCGTAGCCGGGAAAATTCTACCGCGAAGACGGCCTAAAACCATGATGGCCACGAAATCCACGAAACCCGCGAAGCTTCAATGATGCGGGTACCGCAGGGCAGCATCGGATCCAGTGACGCACCGGATGTCTTCATAAGCCCGATCACCGACCCATGCCGATGCGGCGCGATACATCCGGCGCTATACGCTGCACTGGTGTGCCCCGTCTATTGTTCGTGGGTTTCGTGGATTTCGTGGCCATCTCTATTCTTTTGTCTTC
This sequence comes from Gammaproteobacteria bacterium, assembly GCA_032907525.1. Taxonomy (GTDB): domain Bacteria; phylum Pseudomonadota; class Gammaproteobacteria; order Thiohalobacterales; family Thiohalobacteraceae; genus JAHJQQ01. The sequence goes on along the minus strand of JAJJPM010000079.1, from coordinate 15,524 downwards.
AGCACCGCGACCAGGTCCAGGCGGTCGAGGCGGCGGCGCACCAGGGCGCCGGAGACCAGGGCCGAGACCAGCACGACGGTGGCGGCCAGGGCGAAGGTGTCGGGCTCCAGGATCAGCGGTACGCGGAACAGCTCCTGGTGGATGGTGGAGATGAAATAGAAGCTCAGTCCCCAACCGACCAGGAAGCCCAGCGGGATGGATGCCAGCACCAGCAGGGCCAGTTCGCCGAGCAGGATATAGGCGATCTCGCCGCGGGTGAAGCCGAGCACGCGCAGGCTGGCCAGCTCGCGGCTGCGCTCGGCCAGCGTGATGCGCGCGCTGTTGTAGACCACGCCGAAGGTGATGGCGCCGGCCAGGCCGGAGATGAAGCTCACGAAGGTGAGCAGCAGCTCGCCGATGCTGGCGTAGTAGTTGCGGATGGCGTTCTCCTGCACCTCGATGCCGGCCACGCGCGGCATCCCGCGCAGACGTTCGTAGACCGTGGCGCGCTCGGTTTCGTCGACGGCGAGGAAGGCCCCGGAGACCGCCGGGCCCTCACCGAGCAGGCGGTTCAGCGCCGCCAGATCCATGTAGCCGCCGACGCCGATGTACTGCTTGACCAGGCCGACGACGCGCACCTCGCGGCGCGGGCGGCTGCCGTCGAGCACCTCGACGGTGACGGTGTCGCCGGGCCGCAGATCGAGCAGCGTGCCGAGGTAGTCCGTCAGCACCAGGCCGTCGGGCGGGAAGCGCAGTGGCCGCAGATCGAGATCCAGCGCACGGTGCAGATCGGCGTCGGGTGTGAGGCCCTGAAGATGAGTGCGGTAGCTGCGATGGCCGTGCCGGAAGCGCACCGGCACCGCGCGCAGCGGTTCGACGCGGGTCACGCCCGGCAGGGCGGCGAGTTCGTAGAGGGCGCGGTGGCTGGTGGCCTCGGTGAAGGTCACGGCGACGTCTTCGCGTTCGGCCAGGCGGAACTGCGCGTCCACCATGAAGTCGACGGCGTCGGTGAAGAAGGTGCCCGAGATGACGATGCCGCCGGTGAAGGCCATGCCCAGCACCGACAGCGAGGCCTTCAGCGGATGGCGTTCGAGGTGGCGCAGAATCATGCGGCTGGGCTGCGACAGCCAGTGCTGCAGGCCGAGCCGCTCGACCACCGTCGCGCGGTACGCCGGCGGCGGCTCCGGCCGCATGGCCTGGGCGGGCGGCAGGCGCACGGCGTGGCGCAGCGCCTGCAGCGTGCCGAGCAGCGCGGCCGCGGCGGTGACCAGCGCGGCGCTCACCACGATGACCGGCCGCAGCTGGTAGTGCAGATAGGGGAAGCGGTAGTACTCCATGTAGACGTGCGCCAGCCCCTGTCCCAGCCATACGCCGGCGATCACGCCGGCGATCACGCCGAGCGCGACGACGGCCAGCACCAGCTTGGCGTAGTGCACGCCGACGGCCAGATTGGCATAGCCGAAGGCCTTGAGCGCGGCGATCTCCTCGCGCTGGGTCCGGATGACGCGGCCGACGACCATGTTCAGCAGGAAGGCCGACACGCCCAGGAAGATCACCGAGAAGGTGCGGCCCATCTGTTCGAGCTGCTGGAACTCCTGGGACAGGAACTGGTGCGAGATCTGGTCGTCGCGGCCGTAGGCGCCGAGCCCGCCGTAGCGCTCCAGCACGGCATCGAGCCGGTCGATGACGTCGGCCTCGCGTGCGCCGCGCGTCAGCGTCAGCGCGACGTTGTTGAATGCGCCCTCCATGTCGTAGGCCGTCGCCAGCGGCTCGCGCGCCATCCACAGCACGCCGAAGCGGGCGAAGTCGGGGAAGATCGCGCCGGGCCCGATCTGGTAGATGAACTCCGGCGACAGCGCGATACCGACGATGGTGAGCTGCTTGCGCCGGCCGTTGACGATGACGCCCAGGCGGTCGCCGGGCCGGAAGCCGTGCGCCTCGGCGAAGGCGTCGCCGATGACCACCTCGTCGGCGCGGTACGGATCCATCATGCGCCCGGCGCGCAGATACAGGCGGTTGAGATCGGTGCGGCCGGGGCGCGGCGCCGACACCAGCAGTCCGCGCACGGGATCGGCGAAGTCCGGTATCTCGACCGTGACGGGTGCCCACACGCGCGCGTCCACGCGGTCCACGCCGGGGATGGCGGCGATGCGCTCGGCGACGGCGGCGGGCGCGCGCTTGAGCGAGGCGAACACCTCGGCGAAGGCGTAGTCGCGGTAGTAGATGGCGCGTGTGGTCTGCAGCGAGTCCAGCGTGCTGATGGACATCAGCACCGCCGCCATGCCGGCACCGATCACCATCGCGATGGCCAGCACCTGGCCGCGCAGCTGCCAGAGTTCGCGCAGCAGCTTGCGGTTCAGGGCGCGCATGTGCGGCTGCCCGCTACCACGACAGCTCGCGCGGCGGCGTGCGCGTCGCGTTGGTTTCGATGCGGGTGATCAGTCCGTCGCCGAGGTGGACGATGCGGTCGGCCATGCGGCCGATGGAGGCATTGTGGGTGATCACCGCGGTGGCCGTGCCGAGTTCGCGGTTGACGCGCTCGATCGCCTCGAGCACGACGATGCCCGTGGCCGAGTCCAGCGCGCCGGTGGGTTCGTCGCACAGCAGCACCTCGGGATTCTTGGCGATGGCGCGCGCGATGGCCACGCGCTGCTGTTCGCCGCCGGACAGCTGGGCGGGAAAGTGGTCCAGCCGGCCGCCGAGCCCGACCAGCTCCAGCGCGGCCTCCGGACGCATGGGCCGGCGGGCGATCTCGGTGACCACGGCGACGTTCTCGCGCGCGGTGAGGCTGGGGATGAGGTTGTAGAACTGGAACACGAAGCCGACGTGGTAGCGGCGGTACTCGGTCAGCTCGCGCTCGCCGGCGCGGGTGAGATCGCGGCCGCGGTAGATCACCTCGCCACGGGTGGGCGTGTCCAGTCCGCCGAGGATGTTCAGCAGCGTGGACTTGCCGCTGCCGGAGGGACCGAGCAGCACGATCAGCTCGCCGCCGTAGAGATCCAGATCCACGCCGCGCAGGGCCTGCACCTCGACCTCGCCCATGGGATAGACCTTGGTGACGCCGCGCACGCGGAAGACGGGGTTGTCCTCGGCGGGGCGGTTCGGGGGCGTCTCCATGCGCTCATTCAACGACACAACGCCCATGGGGCGCAACCGGCGCGCTACGATCGGCCGGCCGCCCGGTTCACGATGCGCCGCGGCAGGCCCTTGTGGTAGGACCACCAGACGACGCCGGCCAGTATCACGATGCCGGCGGTGAGCGCCAGCCACACGCCGGGGTTCTGCTCCTGCCAGCCGAAGATCTCCGCGATGACGCCCTTGATCTGCAGCAGCGAGATCACGGCGAGCAGCAGCTGGATGACGATCTGTCCGCGGTTGCGCTCGCGCTCCCGGACGATGTCGATATGGCCCTTGAGCTGGTCCAGCTTGGCGAGCACGGCGCTGCGCTTCGCCTCCGATCCGCGGCATTCGCCGCCGGCCTCGAACAGCGAGCGTTCGGTGACGTAGTTGAAGACGTTCGGCAGATACAGGGTGTTGAGGCGCCGGTCCGCCTCGATGTGCGCCGTCTCCAGAGCGTCGAGCCTGGCGTCGGCATCGCTCAGCGCCGCGTCCAGCGTGCGCTCGGCCATGTCGACCAGCGTCTCGTTGTAGAGCAGCGCGGCGTGCGGCAGGATCAGATAGGGACTGATGCCGACGCTGTTCCAGCACTCGCGCATGCTGCGGTCGTCGTCGGCGATGGCGATCAGGCTGCGGCGATGGATGCGCAGGAAGGCCGAGGATCCCGGAAACGTCGGTTCCAGGGTGTCCAGCGCCTCTTCGTCGTCGATCCTGTCGAAGTCGAAGATGCCGGTGACGATGCCGCAGTAGGCCATGATGATGCGCCGCTCCACGCAGTCCTGCTGCATCCAGGCCTTGAGCTGGCGGCCGGCGGCCGCGCCGTCCGGCTCGCGCGCGCGGCGCAGCGTGTCGAAGACCGCGACGTAGGGGCTGTCGTCGTCGCCGCCGTTCTGCGGGCCGATGAGCATCTCCAGCGTGCCGCACTTGAGTTCGGGCAGTGTGCCGGTCTCGAGCGGCAGCCCGAGCAGCCGCGGCAGGTCCGCGGCGGTGACGCTGTCCGCGCCCGCATCGCCGAGCCGGAAGCGGATACCGTCTCTCAGACCGGTGCGTTCGGTGCGGCCGTCGTAGAGGTGGATCAGCTTGATGAGATCGAACTCGCTGAAGGTCCCGCCGGGACGCGGCGTGACGACCAGATGCCAGATGCGCAGGCCGCAGGTCAGGAAGCGCGTCGAACTGACCAGGATCTCCGCCTCGCGCCGCGGCTGCGCGCAGGCGAGTTGCGGGGCACGGCCCTCGGAGTGGTAGACGAACGCCTCCGGAAACTCGATGACGATGGGCCAGCGGCCGTGCGGGCGGCGCTGCAGCTGCGGCGCGGCCGGCACGCCCTCCGTCCGGCTGCCGAAGGGCGGCGGGTCCTGGAAGCGGTAGGCGAGCAGATCCAGCTCCATGGACTCCATGACGCTGCCGTGCGGGTAGGCGTGCCGTTGTCCGCCGTCGTCGCAGATCTCCACGTAGTGCAGGCAGATGCCGACCTCGGTGAGGGCGAGTACCGGATCTTCGCTGCGTGGCGGGCTGCTGTGTGTCGACATGAAGGGCGCCGTCCTTGTGGGATCCGGAATTGCCGGGTGCCGTCCTGCAGGCGGGTACTAAAGTGCCTTGAGCGGGAGGGTATTGTCCAGCCCGCGTGTCATGGCGCGGAAATCGGGGTCCGTCTCCGGCTGCGTGACACCCAGCGCCCGGTGGAATTCGTGGAGAAAATCGCGCACCGTCGGGCCCGCGATATCCGGCGTATCGGGATGGAAGGCGAGCAGCAGCAGGTGGCGGCAGGGTTCGCTGCCGCCGGCCAGCCGGGGCTGCACGTAGGGGATGTCGATGCGGCGCGCGCCCAGGCGCGCCAGCGCCGCGAGGCGTTCGCGCGGCGGCATGGCGTTGCCGCCCGCGCCGACCTTGTCGGGGTCCTCCGCCTCGGCGAATACGGCGCGCAGCGCGGCGCCTTCCGTCTGCGCATCCCGGTGCAGGAGGTCGATGGCGCGTTCGACCAGGCGCCGCGCCAGCCCGCGGCGCCGGTGCGCCGGGTCGGTCACCAGATAGGTGAGCAGGCCGCAGCGGCTGTCGCGGTAGTACTCGAAGGCGATACCGCCGAGCGGCCGGTCGGGCGCCGCGTCGTCCACGGCGACCAGCAGGTGCATGCGCGGCTGCGGCGCGGGAAGATCGCCGTACAGCCGCGGCGGCCACTGCGCGGGATCCTCGCGTTCGGACGGATCGCTGAAGGCTTCCTCGTACAGGCCGACGAAGCCCGCCAGCAGGTCGGGGCGCGCGTGGTCGCGCAGGTCGAGCAGGCGGAAGGCGGGCATGAAGGGCGTCCGGTGCCGCGGTCAATGATACTTTTCGGTGGTGATGTGTCCCGGCTCGCGGCGGCGGTGGCGGTGCATGCCGCGTTGCGCGAGGACCTCGGTGACGTCGGTGATCATGGCCGAGTTGCCGCACAGCATGACGTGCGAGCTCGTGGCGGACAACGGAATCCCCGCGGCCGTCTCCAGCGCGCCGGAGACGATGGTCGCGGGAATGCGCTGACCGAGCGCGCCGGGCACGGACTCGCGCGTCACCAGCTGCACGTATTCCAGCTGCTCGCGGTGCGCGGCCCGCAGCGCCTCGATGGTGTCGCGGTAGGCGAGTTCGGCGGCCAGCTGCACGGAATGGCCGAGCACGACCTTCTCGAAGCGCCGCCAGGGATCGGCGGTCTTGAGGATGGACAGGAAGGGGCCGATGCCGGTGCCGGTGGCGAGCAGCCACAGATGGCGGGTCTCGGGCACCTCGTCGAGGACGAGAAAGCCGTTCGCCGACGCAGTGATCCACAGCGTGTCGCCCGGCCCGAGTCCGGCGAGCCGCGGCGACAGCGGCCCGCCCTTGACCACGTTGAAATAGATCTCCAGCCAGGGTTCGTGCGGGGCATTCACCAGGGAGTAGGGACGGGCGACGCGCTCGCCGTCGATGTCGAGCGCGATGCGTACGAACTGCCCGGCCTTGAACGCGCCCAGCGTTGCCTCGAAGCGCAGCGAATACAGCCCCGCCGTCCACTGCACGCGTTCGATGATCCTGCCTTCCAGCCAGTCCGTCACGGCAAACACTCCCGGGGTTCGTTGTCCGACACTATATAACAGCCGCACCACGACGGCCGGCATGATGCGGTGATGGGGATCACTATCGGGGCGCCGCCGTGACGACTCAACCGCAGGCTTCCTGCGTGATCTGCGCACGGCGGACGCGTGCCCCGCGCTGCGCACCCGCGGCCCCGCTGATCGGCGAGGCGACGTCCCGTCCGTGCTGCTAGAATCCAGGACCCGCAGAACCGCAATCCCATCGAGGTGACGCACGATGAACAGCACTGCACCCCTGGCCGTGGTGACCGGCGCCAACCGCGGACTGGGTCTCGAGACCTGCCGGCAGCTGGGTGCGCGCGGCTACAAGGTGATCCTGACCAGCCGCGATCCGGAGCAGGGCCGGGCGGCGGCCGAAAGCCTGCGGCAGGCCGGCCTGGACGTGCTCTACCATCCCCTGGACGTGAGCGACCCGGTGTCCATCCGCGCGCTGGCGGACTATGTCCGCAGCGGTTTCGGGCGCCTGGACGTGCTGGTGAACAACGCCGGCATCTTCATCGACGGCCGGGAATCCGAGACGCCGGGCGCGAGCAGCGTCTTCCGCGCCGAGGTCGATACCCTGCGCCGCAGCCTGGAGACCAACACCTTCGGCCCGCTGCAGCTCTGCCAGCAGCTGATCCCGCTCATGCAGGGCCGGGGCCGGGTGGTGAACGTGTCCTCGGGCATGGGGCAGCTGTCCGAGATGAACGGCGGCTATCCCGGTTACCGCGTGTCCAAGGCGGCGCTCAACGTGCTCACGCGCATCTTCGCCGACGAGCTGCAGGGCACGCAGGTGAAGGTCAATTCCGTCTGTCCGGGCTGGGTGCGCACCGCCATGGGCGGGGCCGACGCCGAGCGTTCGGTGGAGGAGGGCGCGGACACCATCGTCTGGCTGGCCACACTGCCGGACGACGGCCCGAGCGGCGGCTTCTTCCGCGACCGCCAGCCCATCGCCTCACTTCTTCCCAGGCTTGTCGACGCGGGGGTCGCCGAGCAGGGGGCTGTCGGTGGCGCGGGTGTTGAGGGGGTAATCGGGCGAGCTGAACCATTTCACCACGGCGCCGCGCTCGAAATGCACCTCCGACTCGCCGTAGTACCAGATGTCGCCGGCGGTGCGGGTGGGCACGCCCTGCGCGGCGAACACGTCGCCCGGCTTGTCGCCGAAGCCGAAGGGCGGCGCGTAGCGCTTGGGCGGGCGCGGGGTGGCGGTGCCGTCGACGGGCGTTTGCTGGGTGACCGGCGTTTCCGCCGTGTCCGGCGGCTCGCCGGACGGTCGGGAGGCGTAGTAGACGAGGGCGCCGACGGTCAGCAGCACCAGCCAGACGCCGATGCTGCGGCCGCGGTCCGCGGGACGGGTGCGCTGCGGCACATAGGCGTCGTCGGGCATCGCCGGCCCGCGCGCGCGCCGCGGCGGGGGCGGCCTGAGCGGGAGTTCGCCGTGGCGTTCGAAATAGGCGGCCAGCTGCTCGAAGGCGGCGTTGACCTTGAGCATGCGCTGTTCCGCCTCGGCCGCCAGCTCAGGCTGCTGCTGATAGCGGTCGGGATGCCACTTCTGCACCTGGCGCCGGTAGGCCGTGCGCAGTTCCTCCCAGGTGCAGCCGGGCTCGGCCGCCAGGATGCGGTAGCACTCGCGGTGGTTCATGCTGGCCGGACGACGCTCGACATGCGCGGGAGTGTAACAAACGGTCCGGGGCTTGTACGCGGCCTTGCGCGCATTCCGGTGTCCGATTTCAGCGCCGGGCCTGACGGAAATGGGCATCGCCGCCGCGATCCCATACACTGTGCGTCATGATGGTCGACCCCCCGCGGACTTCGCATGACTGAACCCGGCTGGCACGAGGCGCAGGCTGCCGCCTCGCTGAAGCGTCTGCTGCCGCGTCTCGACGCGCGCTTCGCCGCGCAGGTCGACGCCGACGCCTGGCAGGGCTATGTGCTGCGGCTGCAGACGCACTTCCCGCGGCTGTTCGCCTGCCTGCACCGGCTCTACGGCCAGCAGTACGACTTCTTCTACCATCTCGAGGCCATCCTCGCCTCGGCGACCGAGCTGTGGCATGCGCGTTCCGCCGAGCTGAAGGCGCTGGACGCCCTGCGCGAGGCCGATCCGCACTGGTACCAGTCCAGCCGCATGCTGGGCGCGATGTGCTATGTGGATCTGTTCGCCGGCGATCTCGCCGGCCTGCGCGAGCGCATCCCCTATCTGCGCGAGCTGGGCGTGAATTATCTGCACCTCATGCCGGTGTACCAGGTGCCGTCCGGCGACAACGACGGCGGCTATGCGGTGTCGAGCTACCGCGAACTCAATCCGCGGCTCGGCACCCTGGACGATCTGGCCCAGCTCGCCTCGGAGCTGCGCCACCAGGGCATGTCGCTGTGCCTGGACTTCGTCTTCAACCACACGTCCGACGAACACGAGTGGGCGCGGCGCGCGCTGGCCGGCGATCCGGAATACCAGGCCTATTACCGGCTGTTTCCCGACCGCACGCTGCCGGATGCGTACGAGCGCACCCTGATCCCCGTGTTCCCGGACGAGCATCCGGGTTCGTTCACCTACCGCAACCGTATCCGCAAATGGGTGTGGACCACGTTCCACAACTACCAGTGGGATCTCAATTACGAGAATCCGGCGGTGTTCAACCGCATGCTGGAGGAGCTGCTGTTCCTCGCCAACCAGGGCGTGGAGATCCTGCGCCTGGACGCGGTGGCCTTCGTGTGGAAGCGCCTGGGCACCAGCTGCCAGAACCTGCCGGAGGCGCACACCGTCATCCAGGCCTTCAACGCCCTGGTGCGCATCGCGGCGCCGGCGATGGTATTCAAGTCCGAGGCCATCGTGCACCCCGACGAGGTCGGCAGGTACATCGCCGAGACCGAGTGCCAGCTGTCCTACAATCCGCAGCTCATGGCGCTGCTGTGGAACTCGCTGGCCACGCGCAAGGTGCGCATCCTCAGGCATGCGATGCAGCGGCGCTTCGCGATCCCCGAGGGCTGCGCCTGGGTGAACTACGTGCGCTGCCATGACGACATCGGCTTCGCCTTTTCCGACGACGACGTCCGCGACCTGGGCATGGAACCGGCCGCGCACCGGCGTTTCCTGACCGAGTTCTATACCGGGCGCTTCCCGGGCAGCTTCGCCCGCGGTCTGCCGTTCCAGGAGAACAGGGTGACCGGCGAGGCGCGCATCTCCGGCACCTGTGCTTCGCTGACGGGACTGGAGCAGGCGCTGGAGCGGGACGACGCGGCCGGCGTCGATCTGGCCATCCGCCGCATCCTGCTCATCCATGGCGTGATCCTCACCCTCGGCGGCATCCCGCTGCTGTATCTGGGCGACGAGATCGGCATGCTGAACGACTACGGCTACGAGCAGGACGCCACCAAGATCGGCGACACGCGCTGGCTGCACCGCGCCGCTTTCGACTGGGAGCGCGCCGAGCGGCGTCGCGATCCCGAGTCGGTGCCGGGACGCATCTATCAGGACCTGCTGCGGCTGATCCAGATCCGCCAGCAGAACCCCGCTTTCGACCGCGGCGAGACCGAGATCGTCGACACCGGCAACGAGCGCGTCTTCGGCTATTTCCGCACCAACGGCGATCACAGCGTGCTGGTGCTGGCCAGCTTCAGCGAGGAACCGCAGACCATCGAGGGCACGCGCCTGCGTCTGCTCGGCCTGCGCAAGAGCGTCGTCGACCTGGTCGCCGGCCGCACCATCGTCGCCGCGCACGCGCTCGAGCTCGAACCATACGATTTCATGATCCTGGCGCGGTCGTGACCGCCGAAACCCGTCGATGGCCACGAAATCCACGAAACCCACGAAAATCCTGAAGACGAAACCCCGCCACGGAAAACACGGAAAGTACGGACAGGTATGGAGTTGTAAACCCTGTTTCCGGAGGGATGGTTTTCCCCCTCATACCTTTTGTGGATTTCGTGGCTAAGAAAGGTTTTGTCCATATTTTCCGTGGCGGCGGGCGGTGGCTGCGGCAAGGCGTTGCCGCCGGGGCCGGCAAGGGGCCGGGGACCGGCCGCCCACGAGACCGGTTTTCCGCGGGTTTGCGCGCGCCTGCGCCGGCTGGCCCCGATCTTGCCTTGCCCTTCCCCGGAGATCCGCCGGCTGGTCGGCGGACGACGGCGGGAGATGCGCACATGGCAGGCTGGCGGCAATCCACGGTTCTCGGGCTGCTCGGAGGCTTCGTCCTCGTGATCGGCATGATGGTCATGTCGCCGGAACACATCGGCGCCTTCGTGAACGTTCCGGGACTGCTGATGGTCGTCGGCGGCACCTTCGCGGCGACCTTCGTCAGCCGTCCGTTCGCCGAGGTCCGCGCCGTGCTGCGCGAGGTGCCCGGACTGCTGCGCGACACCCGCGAGTCGCGCGCGACCGAGGTGCAGCAGCTGCTGCGCTTCGCCGACTGGCTGCGCCACGGCAACCTGCACGCCGCCGAACGCCAGCTCGCGCACATCGAGGAACCCTTCCTGCACGCCGGCCTGCGCATGGTGATCGACGGCTGCCAGGCCGACGATCTGGTCAAGGCGCTGCAGTGGCGCATGGCCGGTCTGCGCGCGCGCGAGCAGGGGCAGGCGCACATCCTCCGCACCATGGCGGTGTTCGCGCCGGCCTTCGGCATGCTCGGCACGCTGTTCGGGCTGGTGCACATGCTGTCCGGCCTGGGCAGCAGCGGCCTGGAGGAGATCGGCGGCAGCATGGCCTTCGCGATGATCACCACGGTGTACGGCATCGTCGCCGCCAATCTGTTCTTCAAGCCGCTGGCGATCAAGATGGAACGCCGCACCCATCAGCGCCTGCTCAATCTGAGCATGCTCATGGAAGGCATGCTGCTCACCCAGCAGCGCCGCCATCCCCTGCTCATCCGCGAGACGCTGGAGGCCTTCGATATGCAGCAGGCCGAACCCGCCTCGCCGGTTCCGCTGACGCTGGTGAAGGCCTGAGGCCGGCGCATCCCCGCGCATGAACGCGCATCCGTACGCTGCCGATCGGAGCTTCGCCCCTGCCGCCGCGGCGACGCTGCCGTGGGAATCTGACGTCATGCCGTCCGCCGAGCCGGAGGCCTGGCTGATCAGCTTCGTCGACGTGCTCATCCTGCTGCTGACGCTGTTCGTGCTGCTGCTGGCCTATCAGCACAGCCAGGCGGATCGCGGCGGCGACGCGCCGGTGCCGGCGCCCGTGTCCGTCGAGCGGGGACAGCAGCCCGCGGCGGGCGCGGTCGATGCGCGGACGGAAGAACACCTCGCGCCCGCGGAAGAGGCGGGGCTGGACGCCGGCGTCTCCGGCGCCGGTCAGGAACGGGCGCTACCGGATCCGGCGCCATCGCTCACCGACGGCGACGCGGTATCCGCCTTCGGCGCCACTCCCTTCGTGTGGTTCGATGGCGGGCACAGTCCGGCCGATGCAGCGCACGGCGCATGGCCGGATGACTGGCTGGCGCGCTTCGCGCCCGGCCTGCCGGGGCTGCCGTTCAGTGCCGCCGGCGCGCACGCGAAAGATGCGGCATCGGCCGACGCCGCACCGCACGCGGACACGCCCGTCGCCGACGCGGCCGTCCGCGAGGTGCTGGCCGCGCTCGCGGACGGTGGCTTCGAGGATCGCGCCGAGATCCGGGTGCAGCCGGGCGCCGTGCGCCTCGATGTCAGCGACCGCATCCTGTTCGCGCCGGCGAGCGCCGATCTGACGGCCGAAGGGCTCGCGCTGCTCGACGAACTCGCGGCGCTGCTGCGCGCGCAGACCTTCACGCTGTCGGTGGAAGGGCACACCGACGACGTTCCCATCCGCACTGTCCGCTATCCATCCAACTGGGAACTCGCCAGCGCGCGCGCCACCGAAGTCACGCGCCGGCTCATCGCGCTCGGCATAGCCCCCGATCGCCTGCGCGCCATCGGCTACGCCGACACCCGGCCGCGCGCCGCCAACGACAGCGCCGCAGGCCGCGCCCGCAACCGCCGCGTGGCCTTCGTGCTGGAGTTGCCGTGATCCGGGACAGACTTATGACTCATGCCGTTCGTGGATTTCGTGGGTTTCGTGGCCAAGGAAAGGTTTTGTCCGTGTTTTCCGTGGCCGTGTAGAATCGGCAGGCACGCATTCCGAGGAGATCCGTCCATGCCCATCCGCAGGTTCTCACTGCATGCCGCGGTCGGTGCGGCGCTGCTGGCCGGCTGCGATCAGACGCCGCAGACCGCTGCGCCGCCGGCCGGGAAGCCGGCACCGATGGCCGCCGCGCCGGCCGCTGCCGCGCGCACCGACTTCCAGATGCCGCCCCCCGGCTTCCGCGGCGATCCCATCCACGGCCGCCAGCTGTTCACCGCCAACTGCGCCGAGTGTCACGGCGAGGAGGCGCTGGGCACGGACCGGGGGCCGCCGCTGATCCATCGGATCTACGAGCCGTCGCACCACTCCGACCTGGCCTTCTACATGGCCGTTGCGCGCGGCGTGCAGGCGCATCACTGGAACTTCGGCAACATGGCGCCGGTGCCGGGACTGAGCGGCGAGGACACGGCGCACATCATCGCCTGGGTACGCGCCAAGCAGCAGGCCGCAGGTATCCACTGAGGCGCCGCGCTCAGCGCACCACGGCGACGGTGGCCTCCAGCATGATGTCGCGGCCGAGCAGCCGTTCGATGTCCTGCTTGACGCGGTCGACGCGGTCGGTGTCGAAGCGGCCGTCGGCCAGCAGGCGCACCGACAGGTAGAGGGGCTTCGTCGAGCGGATCTTCACGTCGCGCAGTTGCACGCCGGCCGTTTCCCAGCCCTCCAGCGCGCGCAGGATGCGGTGCTCGTCCACCATGCGCATGAAGCCCAGTGCCAGCGGCACGCTCACCGCCGCGGCCAGCAGCAGCGACAGCAGCAGACCGCGCTTGGCGCGGCCGAACGGGCTGTAGCCGAGCAGCAGGAAGGTGAAGGCCGCGGCCAGTACGATGCCGACGAGGTTGGTGAGGAACAGCAGGAACGCGCCCCAGAACACCGGCCACTCGCCCCAGCCGATGCCGACGCCCGCCACCGACAGCGGCGGCACCAGGGCCACGGCGATGGCCACGCCGGCGAGGCTGCGGGCGATCTCCGCGCGCGCGTGCGCATAGGCGCCGGCGATGCCGGACACCACCGCCACGCCCAGATCCAGCAGTGTCGGACTGAGGCGCGCGGCGATCTCGCTGTTGATGGTGTGCAGAGGCGTTATCCAGGTCAGCACGGTCGCGCAGGCGAGCGAGACCAGGATGCCGAGGGCCAGCGAGCGGCCGCTCTCGATCAGCAGATCGTCCTGCTGGCGCAGCACGCCCATCGACAGCGAGACGATCGGCGCCATCAGCGGCGCCAGGATCATCGCGCCGATGATGACGGGGGTGGAGTTCGCGAACAGCCCGATGGTGGCGAGCAGCGTCGAGAGCACTATCAGGATCAGATAGGATTCGGAGGCGCGGGCGTTCTCGCGCAGCGTCATGAAGAGTTCCTTGAACTCCTCCGTGGCCGCGTGATGGATCCACGGCAGCGGACGGCTCACCAGCGCCTTCACCGCCTCGCCGGTGGGGAGGCCCTGCACACGGAAACCCTCCTTGCCTTCGGGCACGCTCGGATCGACGCTCAGGTTGCGGCCGGGTATCAGCGTGATGGCGCGCGGGGCGACGCGCAGCTCCAGCGTCTGCGCGCACGCAGAGACGCCGTCCAGGGTGTAAGTGATGGGCTTGGAACTGCCGATGGTCAGCGCTCCGGTCTTGATGTGGCCGACGAAGGCCGGCAGCCGGCCGCCGCCGAAGCCGCGCAGGAACAGCGAGCGCAGCAGGAAGCCGACCATCTCCAGCACGCTGCGCGGCGCCAGCACCAGCGCGTGCAGCATGCCATCGTTGATGGCGGAATCGCCGAGGATGGGCCGCGCCAGGATGGAACTGCGGCCGTGTTCGAGCGCGACGATGCCCAGCGCGGCGGTTTCCAGCGTTTTCTCCTTGAGGGTGCCGAGCCTGAACGGCTGCAGCATGGCGCTGCCCAGCCCGCGCAGCAGGCTGGCGAACCGCGCCAGCCGCGCCCCCACGCCCTCGGCGGCCAGGCTGCCCGGCGTCAGCGTGCAGGGATCACCGATCACCACCGAGTTGAACACCGGCTGGTCGTTGCACAGCATCACGTCCACTTCGGCCGCGGTCTCCGCCGTCAGCGCGTCCTCGACCGCGTCCTCCAGGCGCGAAGCGATGCCGAAGCCGATACGCGCATTGCGCATGTCCGGATGCGGCAGCAGGGCGAGCCGCCAGCCGCGGGCCTGCGCTTCGTGCAGCATCCGCGCGAACTGGTCGTCGCTGACGAAGGTCAGCACCAGGACCTCGTCGCCGGGCTCCGGCCAGGTCCTGCCGTCGAAGGGCATGGGGGTGACGGCGTGATCCGCGAGCAGCGGCAGGATCTTCTCGTGCACGGGCGATTCCTGCGCGGGATCGAACAACAGCGTGATGGCGCTCAAACGGGCATCCTCGATGGCGTGGCGGCGACAGGTGCGCGTCCTGGATGGGCCGGGCCAGGGTAGGGTAGCCCAGCCCGGCACCGCTTGTGTACCGTCCGCTGCCGGCGGGGCGGGCGATGCGGATCGATCGGAATCGAGTCGGATTGATCTGAGCCAATGTTGCGGGCGCGTATCCTGGCCTACACTTGAACCATTCCTTCCAACTCAAGATGAGACGAGGTCCGGTATGAAGCCAATCAAGATTGTGACGCTCGCCGCCTGCCTGGCGGTTATCAATGTTCAGGCCGACGAGATGCCGGCGGGCGATGCGCCGGCGGACGATACCCAGGCGCGGGCCCAGGCCAGCCGCGCGGCGATCAAGAACTTCGCCCAGAGCCTGCAGGGTGAACTGCAGGCGGCGATGAAGGCGGGCGGTCCGGTCAATGCCATCGGCGTGTGCCAGGAGAAGGCGCCGGCCATCGCCGCCTCCATCTCCGACGTCCAGGGCTGGGAGGTGGCGCGCACCAGCCTCAAGCCGCGCAATCCCGACAACGCCCCCGACGACTGGGAACGCGGCGTGCTGGAATCCTTCGAAGAGCGCCGGGCCGCCGGCGAGGACGTCGCCAGGATGGAGCACTTCGAGATCATCGAGAGCAATGGCACGCGGGAATTCCGTTACATGAAGGCCATCGGCATTCCGGCGGACGCGCCCTGCCTGGCCTGTCACGGCACCAAGATCGCCCCCGAGGTGTCGGCGAAGATCGAGGCGTTGTACCCGGACGACCAGGCGACCGGCTACAGCACCGGCGACATCCGCGGCGCGTTCACGGTCCGCCAGCCGATGTGACCGGGGACGGACTTTGGTCAGTGTGATGGAGTGTGATGGAGTGTGATGGGGGACAGACTTAAGTCTGTCCCCCCTCTTTGC
>JAJJPM010000078.1:0-17292 GCA_032907525.1 Gammaproteobacteria bacterium | reverse complement strand
GTGAGGAGTGAGGAGTAAAAATCTTTGGCCACGGAATCCACGGAACGACACGGAAAAAATACTCATGTAAAGGCCCGGACCTCAAACAGCAGCGGCCGCTCCGTGGCACCTGGCCAATGGCCGCTCAATGGTTTTCGCGAACCTCGGACAAGGGGGACAGACTTAAGTCTGTCCCCCTTATCGCACTCCTCACTCCAACGCCTTACCCCCGACATACGCGAAGAGGGGACAGACTTGAGTCTGTCCCCTTGTCCGAACGAAAAAACCCGGGCCGTTCGCACGGCCCGGGTTTCTCGGGGACTGCGGTGCCGGATTACGGCTTCAGGCTGCTGAAGTACGCCGCCAGGTTGTTGATGTCGTCATCGGACAGCGGCTTGGCCATCGGCGACATCATCGGGTCGCTGCGGGTACCGTCCCGGAAGGCCTTCAGCTGCTTGACCAGATAGGCATCCTTCTGGCCCGCCAGGTTCGGCCACAGGGGGTTGTTGCTGACGCCATTGGCGCCGTGGCAGCCAGCGCAGGTGCCCGCCTTGGCCTTGCCCGCAGCGGCATCACCCGCCGCCAGGGCCGCACCGCTGGCCGCAACCGCAACACCCATCACCACCGCAGAAAGCAATTTCTTCATGCCAAGATCTCCACTGTCATAAGGTACCTGTTTGCCCGCGGGGCACGTGCGCTCCGGGGCGCTTGAAAGCTGGCGCTATTCTGGCAAAGCGCAGGCGTCGGGTAAATGAATACCTGTTCCCTCCACCGTGCCGCCTTGATCTTCCTCAATCGCACCGTGCACCTGCATTTCCTGTGGTTAATCAACTGCCAAGCGGATCACGGCCAGCGTCCGGTGTGACCGGAGAAAATCCGTATGGTTTCATTAAGTTGATTTTCAGACGCCAAAATTTTTTTATATTCGGGCGGGTTGTGTAGAATCGAACCCGATCCGCTGCGTCTGTGCCCGGGGGAAAGGCGATGGCCGCAGCGCGAAAAAAACGAGAGCCTCACGGCCGGACCTCAGGGAAGGGGATATTCATTTCGATGTTGCAGTGCGTTCAGCAGAACATACACGCCGGCATTGCGTCCGCGCGCCGCGCGCCCGCTAGTGCCCGGGGAGACCGCCGATGACCCACAGCATCGAACGCCTGGTGCAGGACTCGCTCGCGCTGACCTCGCTGCCCGAGGTCGTCATGCGCGCCGTCGACCTCATCAACGATCCCGACAGTTCGGCGGCCGCCATCGGCCAGGTCATCGGCAAGGATCCGGCCCTGACCGCACGGCTGCTGAAGATCGTCAACAGCCCCTTCTACGGCTTTCCCTCGCGCATCGACACCGTGTCGCGCGCCATCGCCGTCGTCGGCACGCTGGAGCTGCTGGATCTGATCCTCGCCACCAGCGTGGTCCGGGCATTCAAGGGGATCCCGCCCGAGCTCGTGGCCATGAACGACTTCTGGGAACACAGTCTCTATGCCGGCGTGCTGGCGCGCGTGCTGGCGGGCCGGCAGCGGGCGCCCAACGCCGAGCGCTATCTGGTCGCGGGCCTGCTCCACGACATCGGTGCGCTGGTCATTTACCAGCAGATCCCGGACATCGCCGCGGATACCCTGCGGCGCGCACGCGCGGAGCTGATACCGCTGCACGTCCTGGAGCGCGAGACGCTCGGCTTCGACCACGGCGAGGTCGGCGCCGCCCTGCTGCGCGCCTGGCAATTGCCCGACGCGCTGATCGAGGCCGCGCGATCGCATCACGCGCCGCACCGGTCCGGCCCTTATCCGCTGGAGACCGCCATCGTCCACCTCGCCGATGCCATCGCCTGCGCCGTGCACGACCCGATCGTGGAGACCGGCCGGGTGCCGCCGATGGAGACCACCGCCTGGGATCTGCTCGGCCTTCCGGCGCAGAGCCTGGAAGGCGTCATCGCCGAGGCCGACGCCCAGTTCGCCAAGGCGCGCCGGGTCATCCTGCCTCACGCCAGCGCCGCCTGAGGCGCACGCCGGCGCGGCTCACCAGAACGCGTACAGAACGCCGTCCTCGACCTTGTGCTCGAACCGGTTCAGCGGCCGGTTGCCGACCGCGACGCAGTCACCGGTGGTGACGTCGAAGCTCCAATGATGCTTGGGACAGGTCAGGCGCGTGCCCTCCAGCGCCAGGTGCGGGATATCGGTCACCTGATGCGGGCAGCGGCTGTCGTAGACGCGCAGTTCGTCGCCGTCGCGGTAGATGTACAGATGACGGCCGTCGCAGTCGCGATAGGTGATCTCGCCCGACGGCAGGTCGGCGAGCGGCCCGACGCCGTGCCACTTGGGTTCGGCGAACAGGTTCTCCGGCCGGAACTCGGGGATGTCCATGTCCAGCAGGATGTCCACCGCCCAGACGATCTTGGCCAGCCCCAGGGTCGGGAAGGCCATGAGCAGGGCATCGAGCACTTCGTTGGCGCTGGCCCCGTTGCGCAGGGCACGGGTGAGGTACTGGCGGAAGCCGGCCTCGGTCTGGGCGTCGACCTTGGTGATCACCGAGATCAGATCGCGCGTGCGGGTGTCGAGGTGCTTGCCGGCCTCCTTGAGGAACTTGAAGTAGGGCAGGATGGCATCGGGCCGGGCGGCGACCAGGTAATTCAGCGCGTCACTCATGGGATTCTCCAACGCAGGGAAGTACAGAGGCGCACATGCTACCGGCAGTCGCGACCGGCTCCAAGCGCAGCAAATATGTAGTTCATTTCCCGCTTTGGGCCGCACCGGCGCGGTGCGCTACCGCTTCTTCGCCAGCCAGAACCACCAGACGATCAGCGCCACCAGCGCCACGCCGCCGAGATTGACCCACAGCGCGGGACTCATGCGGCGGCCCTCGCACTGCGCCAGCCGCGCAGGCGGTTGGCGTTGCTCACCACCGTCACCGACGACAGGGCCATGGCCGCGCCGGCGATCATGGGATTGAGCAGCATGCCGATCAGCGGATAGAGCGCGCCGGCGGCGATCGGGATGCCGAGGGTGTTGTAGACGAAGGCGCCGAACAGGTTCTGGCGGATGTTGCGCACCGTCGCGCGCGAGATGCGGATGGCATCCAGCACGCCCAGCAGCGAACCGCCGATGAGCGTGACATCCGCGCTTTCGATGGCGACGTCGGTGCCGGTGCCGATGGCGAAGCCGACGTCGGCACGCGCCAGGGCCGGCGCATCGTTGATGCCGTCGCCGACCATGCCGACGATCTCGCCCCGGGCCTGCAGGGCGGCGACCTCCGCCGCCTTGTCGGCCGGCAGGACCTCGGCGCGCACGGCGTCGATGCCCAGTTCGCGCGCGACCGCGGCGGCGGTGACGCGGTGATCGCCGGTGATCATGACGACCTTCAGCCCCGCGGCGTGCAGCGCATCGATGGCGGCCCGCGCATCCGGCTTGACGGGGTCGGACACGCCGAGCACGCCGGCGACGCGGCCGTCGACGGCGACGTACAGCGGCGTCTGCGCCTGTGCGGCCAGCGCCTCGCCGCGCGCGCGCCAGTCGCGGAGTTCGATGCCCTGCGCCGTCAGAAAGCGCGGGTTGCCCAGCACGACCCAGCGTCCCTCGACCGTGCCGGCGACGCCGCCGCCCGCCGTCGCGGTGAAGCCCTCCGCCGCCGCCGGCGCCAGCCCGCGGGCGCGCGCCGATTCCACCACCGCCTCGGCGAGCGGATGTTCGGAGCCCGCCTCCAGGCTCGCGGCCAGACGCAGCAGCTCGTCCTCGGCGATTCCCCCGCCCGCCTCCACGGCGGTGACGCGCGGCTGTCCCAGCGTGACGGTGCCGGTCTTGTCCAGCACCACCGTCGACAGCTGCCCGGCGCGCTGCAGGGCCTCGCCGCTGCGGATCAGGATGCCGTGCTCGGCCGCCTTGCCGACGCCGACCATGATGGAGATCGGCGTGGCCAGGCCCAGCGCGCAGGGACAGGCGATGACCAGCACGGTGATGGCCGTGACCAGGGCGTAGCTCAGGCGCGGGTCGGGCCCGAAGTTGAACCAGGCGAGGAAGGTCAGCACGGCGACGATCAGCACCGTCGGCACGAACACCGCGGAGATGCGGTCCGCGAGCCGGCCGATGGCGGGCTTGGAGTTCTGCGCCTGGCGCACCAGCTCGATGATGCGCGCCAGCGCCATGTCCTTGCCGATGCGCCTGGCCTGGAACAGGAAGCTGCCGCTCCTGTTGAGCGTGCCGCCGACCACCTCGGCGCCCGGCGCCTTCTCCACCGGCACCGGCTCGCCGGTGAGCATGGATTCGTCCACCGTCGAATGTCCTTCGATCACCACGCCGTCGACCGGGATCTTCTCGCCGGGGCGCACGCGCACCGTCTCGTCCAGGCCGACCTCGGCGATGGGCACGTCGCGCTCCTCGCCGTCACGCACCACGCGCGCGGTCTTGGGCTGCAGGCCGATGAGACGCTTGATGGCCTCGGAGGTCTTGCCGCGGGCGCGCATCTCCAGCGCGCCGCCGAGATTGATCAATGCCAGGATCATCGCCGCGGCCTCGAAGTAGGCGTGCCGCGCCAGCACCGGCACGCTGTCGGGGAAGGCGACCACCACCATGGAATACAGCCAGGCGCTGCCGGTGCCGAGGGCGATCAGCGTGTCCATGTTGGCGTTGTGGTTGCGGAACGCCTTCCAGGCGCCGGTGAAGAAATGCCCGCCGGAATACAGCAGCGCGCCGAGCGTCGCCACGCCGACCGCGGCCCACAGCTCGCGGCCGCCCGGATCGTGCAGCATCGGCAGCGCGCCGAGCAGCATGTCGCCGACCAGCAGCGGCAGCGCGACCAGCGCGGCGACCGCCGCCTTGCGCAGCAGCCGGCGGTAGTGCGCGAACTCGGCCGCCTCCTTCTCCTCCTGGTCCGCCAGGCCGCGCAGCTCGGCGGCGTCGTAGCCGGCCTTGCGCACCGCGGCGACCAGCGTGTCGGCGGCCACCTCGCCGCGCACCTGGGCGGTGTGCTCGGCGAAGTTCACGCTCGCCTCCGCGACGCCAGGCACCGCGCGCAGCGCGTCCTCGACGGTCGCGACGCAGCCGGCGCAGCTCATGCCGGAGACGGAGAGGCGGATGGGTTCTGGCTGGGATGTCTGCATATCGAATACCAACTGTAAACGCGCAGGTCGCAAAAAACCTAATTGACCGCCAAAACACATGGAATGCACGCACCCGCCGCGCAGCCGCGTAGGGTGCGTCGAGGCGCAGCCTGACGCACCGGGTTCCGTGCCGGACACGGTGCGTCGCTTACGCCGACGCACCCTACGCGGCTGCGCGCGGAAAACCGAATGATATCCCTTTGCGTCCTGCGTGTCCTTTGTGGTCCAGGTTCTTCTTGTATAGACTCCAGCGCATGATCGACTGGACCGACTACGCCAAGTTCTTCATCGGACTCCTGGCCATCGTCAATCCCATCGGCATCGTGCCGGTGTTCATCAGCCTCACCCGTAACCAGACCGACCGCCAGCGCAACACCGCCGGGCTGCGCGCGGCCGTCACCGTCGGCACGGTGCTGGTGGTCGCCCTGTTGATGGGCGAGGCCCTGCTCGGCTTCTTCGGCATCAGCGTGGACTCGTTCCGGGTCGCCGGCGGCATCCTCATCCTGCTCATGGCCATCAGCATGCTGCACGGCGGCATGAGCCCCGCCAAGCAGACGCCCGACGAGGCGCAGGACGCCGAGGAGAAGGAGAACATCGCCGTCGTGCCCCTGGGCATGCCGCTGCTCGCCGGCCCCGGCGCCATCAGCACCATCATCATCTACTCGCACCGCGGCCAGGGCGCAGGCCATTACGCCGTGCTGCTCGGCATCGCGCTCGCGCTCGCCCTGCTGACCTGGATGGCGCTGCGCGCCGGTCCGCTGATCGCCGACCGGCTCGGCCGCACCGGACTGAACATCGTGTCGCGCATCATGGGACTGCTGCTGGCCGCCATCGGCGTGGAATTCATCGCCAACGGCCTGCGGCAGCTGTTTCCGGGACTGGGCTAGGAGCTGACATGACGGACAGCGACCACATCACCGGCATCTTCGTGGGGGAACCACGGGAGCTGCGGCCCGGCCGCGACAGCGCCATCGACAAGCACCCCGTGACGGGTCCGGTGTCGATCACGCCGCTCGGCCTGGCCGGCGACCATCAGGCCGACCGCATCAACCACGGCGGCCCGGAGCGCGCCCTGCTGCACTACAGTGCCAGGCATTACGCCGTCTGGCGCGCGGAGCTGCCGGATGCGCCCGGGTATCTGCTGCAGCCGCCCGGTTTCGGCGAGAACATCAGCTCGCCGCTGCTCGACGAGACACAGGTCTGCATCGGCGACGTCTATCGTCTGGGCACGGCGCGGGTGCAGGTCTCGCAGCCGCGCTCGCCCTGCTGGAAACTGAACGTGCGCTTCGGCGTGGACGATCTCGCCAGGCGCGTCCAGGACACGCAGCGCTGCGGCTGGCTGTACCGCGTGCTCGATCCCGGCGAGGCGGCGACCGGCGACACCGTCCGGCTGGAGGACCGTCCGCATCCCGGTTTCAGCGTGGCGCGCGTGATGCGGGCCGCCTACTGTGACCCGCCCGACCCCGACCTGCTGGCCCGCATCGCCGCACTGGAGGGACTCAGCGCCAACTGGCGCGCCAAGGCGCGGCGCCGGCTGACGGGGGCGCAGGACGACCCGCGCGCACGCCTGCAGGGCGATTCCACATGAGCTTCGAGGCACGCGAACATCCGTTGCTGGTGCCGTTCGAGGGCGGCTTCCGCGTCGCCGAGGCAGCGACGCGACCACCGAAGAAGGCACCGGACAAGGACGATCTCAAGGATCGCCTGAAGGATCTGAGCGACGAACTCGACGACCTGCAGCGGCGCTTCTACGCCCATGACAGCCGCGCGCTGCTGCTCATCTTCCAGGCCATGGACGCGGCGGGAAAGGACAGCACCATCCGCGCCGTCATGAACGGCGTCGACCCCGCCGGCTGCCACGTCCACGCCTTCAAGCAGCCGAGCGCGGAGGAGCTGGAGCACGACTTCCTGTGGCGCACGACCCTGCGCCTGCCGTCCAAGGGCATGATCGGCATTTTCAACCGCAGCTATTACGAAGAGGTGCTGGCCGTGCGCGTGCACCCCGAATACCTGAAGGCCCAGCGGCTGCCGCAGGCACAGCCCTCGGCGGCGTTCTGGGAGCAGCGGCTGGAATCCATCCGCGACCACGAGCGCCATCTGGCCCGCAACGGCACGGTCATCCTGAAGTTCTGGCTGAACGTGTCGCGCCGGGAGCAGCGCGAGCGCTTCCTCGACCGGCTGCGCGAGCCCGACAAGCACTGGAAGTTCTCGGAGGACGACATCGAGAAGAGCCGGCGCTGGGACGACTACATGGCGGCCTACGAGGCGGCGCTGAACGCCACCTCCCGGCCGTGGGCGCCCTGGTACGCCATTCCCGCCGACGACAAGCCCTACATGCGCGCCTGCGTCGCCGGCATCATCGTCGACACCTTCCGCCAGTTGAACATCGACTACCCGGAACCGGACGCCGCCACCCGCGCGCGTTTCGAGGCGCTGCGGAAGAAGCTCGAGACGGAGACGATCTGAGAGCGCCCCGGACGGCCCGGCATCGCGCGCGGAGCCGGGTTACAGGCGATGACGGGTTACAGGTAATGGCGGTTCGGATAAACTGCCGGACCCGATGGAAGATCGCGGTACCGGTCTGGCACAGCAGCGCCTCCCCGCGAACGGCAGACACAGGCAGGAGAACGGCCGGCATGCGCATCCATTTCCTCCAGCACGTGCCCTTCGAGGGCCTGGCGAGCATCCGCGACTGGATCGGACGCGGCGCTCACGAGGTGAGCGGCACGCATCTCTACGCAGGCGACGGCCTGCCGCGCCCGGACCGGGTCGATCTGCTGATCGTCATGGGCGGCCCGATGGGCGTGCACGACATCGACGCCCACCCCTGGCTGACGGCGGAGAAGGCGTTCCTGCGCCAGGTCATCGATGCCGGCGGGCGGGTGCTGGGGATCTGCCTGGGGGCGCAGCTGATCGCGGACGTGCTGGGCGCGCGCGTGTATCGCAACGGACAGAAGGAGATCGGCTGGTTCCCGGTGACGCGCGCCACGGGCGCGGAGCGTTCGCCGCTGGGCGCCCTGCTGCCCGAACGCTTCGACGCCTTCCACTGGCACGGCGACACCTTCGATCTGCCGCCCGGCGCGGTGCACCTGGCGCAGAGCGCGGCCTGCCGGCACCAGGCCTATGCCGTCGACGGACGCATCCTCGGCCTGCAGTTCCATCTGGAGACGACGCCCGAGAGCGCGGCGGCGCTGATCGAACACGGCGCGGACGAACTCGTCGACGGCCCGTGCATCCAGACGCCTGCGCAGATGCTGGCCCCGGCGGAGCGCTTCGCGGCGCTCAATACGCTGATGTCCACGCTGCTGGACGGGCTCGCCGGCACCAATCCCTGACCGGCCCTTGGAACCTGCGTCCTGCGGGCCACGAGCCGCCCTCCCCTGCACCCGCAGGAGGAGGGAGAAAGAGCCTGGAAAGGGGACAGACTTAGAACCTGGAATGGGGACAGACTTACCTGGAATGGGGACAGACTTAAGTCTGTCCCCATTCCAGGGTCTGTCCCCCTTTCCTCACGGGCTCT
Source organism: Gammaproteobacteria bacterium (assembly GCA_032907525.1). Classification (GTDB taxonomy): domain Bacteria; phylum Pseudomonadota; class Gammaproteobacteria; order Thiohalobacterales; family Thiohalobacteraceae; genus JAHJQQ01. The sequence goes on along the minus strand of JAJJPM010000078.1, from coordinate 8,707 downwards.
CAGCAGGACTGCGCGATAGCCGAGCCGAGCAGCGCCTCGGCCTCGTCCTCCGACTGCACGCCGATCGCGCGCGGCTGGCCGTCGATCAGCACGGCCGGCATGATCTTCAGGTGCAGGCGTCCGGCCGTCTCTTCACCCACCGGCGTTTCCAGGTCCAGCACCTCCAGCGGCACCGCATGGCGCTCGCAGACGCGGCGCCAGATCTCCTCCGCCCGATGACAGGACGTGCACCAGGGCGCCACCAGCAGCTGTACGTGCATAAGTCACCTCGCCTCCTTGGCCACCGTCAAACGGTAGGTCGCATGACATGCCACGCACTTGCTCAGGATCGCGCTCAGCTGATGCAGACCGTGGGCGGCATCGCCCACCTCCTCGGCATCCAGTGCGAGCTGATCGAAATCGGCATGCACGCTGCGTCCCAGCGTCTTGAATTCGAGCGGCAGCGCCTGCATCAGCGTGGGCGGCACCTGGCCCATGGCGGCCAGTCCCATCGGCCGCGCCTGCGCGGCCACCGCGGTCAGATCCTCGCGGGTGAGCGCCTCGGTGATGCCCTGCACGGCGCCGAGAAAGGCGCGCATCTCGGCCAGCACCAGGTCCCGGTCGGCGGCGGCCAGGGCGATCTCGGCACGTCCGTCGCTCGCGGTCACGGTCGGAGCACCGCCGATCAGGCGATAGCCGATACCGGCGACGAGCGCGCACAGCAGCGCCAGCAGCACCCAGCACACCCCGCAACCGCGCCCCGTCGTCATGGTATCCGCTCCAATCTCGCTTTTTTCTTAGTGGCTTATGCCGGCGCGCAGTTGGGGCCACGCGCCGGCCATGGTTATAATGGCGCCCGTCCGCCGTATCTCAGGCAGGTCATGGGGCACATTAAAAACCGGCGGGCACCACTGCCTTGACCTTGATCAACCACGGAAACGTCCTCCGGCACGCAGCGCGTGCCGGCGCCGCGACCAAAGGATACGACCTCGATGACTGATCCCGGCGAATTCATCCCCTGGCTGCGCCGCACCTATCTGTTCTCCGCCCTGGACGAACAGCAGCTCAAGACGGTCATGGAGACCATGCAGGAGATCAATGTCGAGGAGGGGCGCATCCTGTTCGAGCACGGCCAGCCCGCGGATCGCTTCTATCTGCTGCTGGAGGGCCAGATCAAACTCTACCGGCTGTCCGAGGAGGGCGACGAGAAGGTCATCGAGATCGTCCGCCCCGGCGAGACCTTCGCCGAGGCCGTGACGTTCATGTCCGGCAAGTTCTATCCCGTGAATGCGGACGCACTGGTCAAGAGCCGGCTGCTGGCCTTCCCCAACGCCACGTTCCGCGAGCTGCTGCGCAATTCGGTCGACACCTGCTTCCGGCTGATGGCGGACATGAGTCAGCGCCTGCACCGCCGCCTCAACGAGATCGACAGCCTCACGCTGCACAACGCGACCTACCGCCTGGTGAGCTTCCTGCTGTCCGAACTGCCCGAAGGCGTGATGGAATCACAGGAGATCGTGCTGACGACGCCGAAGCACATCATCGCCTCGCGCCTGTCCATCAAACCCGAGACCTTCTCGCGCATCCTCACCAAGCTGTCGCGCGACGGCCTGATCGTGGTGCGCGGCAACAGCATCGTCCTCGAGGACCTGCCGCGGCTGCGGGAGCTGGTGGAGCTCTGAAGCAAGGCATGGCCATGGTGCGTCAGGCTGCGCCTCGACGCACCCTACAGGGGGCGGTCATTTTGGACCGTTATGGGGACAGACTTAAGTCTGTCCCCGTCGCGCGATGGACTGAGAGTCGTAGGGTGCGTCGGCGCCAGCGACGCACCGCGGCACCCCGGGTCGCGTAGCCCGGATGGAGCGCGGCGCAATCCAGGCTACACGCTGTGGACCGTTATAGGGACAGACTTAAGTCTGTCCCTATCGCGCATGGCCCCGGCATGATGGGCCATCGGGGACTTCCTAGATGTGCGACACCAGCCGCGCATCCGGCACGCGCAGCTGCACGGCGCTGGCGATCTCGAAGCGGATGCCCATGATGGGCCGGATGGAGACCCACAGCAGGTTCAGCCTGAGATTCAGTTCGGCGAACACCACCGCGTGCTGAAAACAGGCGAGCGCGGAATGGATGTCGTACAGAGTCTGCTGGATGAGCATCTGCGGCTTGTCGCGCAGACCCGGGATGATCATCATGAAATCGGACAGCGCCTTGCCGTTCTCGTCCACGGCGGGCGCGCGCTTGCCGAGCGGCTCCGCCGCGTCCATGAAGGGAAAGAGTGACAACTTGGGCAGGTTCATGGGCGTTCTCCCGAAGCCGCGCCTGATCAAGCGACGAATGACCTCCCGGATACTACGCCAGACCGCCGCGCCGTGAAACCGCGCGCCGCGCGGGGGTGCCGCCCCTCACGCGGCGAGTGCCGCACCGACCCGCTGCAGGCGTCCGCGCACCTCCTGGGCGAGTTCCGCAACACCTTCTTTTTCCACCAGCTTCAGCACGGCGGCGGGGTCCATGAAGGCGACCGTGACCGAGCCGTCCGCCTCCTCGCGGACCACCACGTTGCAGGGCAGCAGCAGCCCGATATCGGGGTCGGCGCTGAGCGCCTGGTGGGCGAGCTTCGGATTGCAGGCGCCGAGGATCTTGTAGGGGCGCTGGTCGATGTCGAGCTTCTTCTTCAGCGTCGCCTTGACGTCGATCTCGGTCAGCACGCCGAAGCCCTCCTTCTGCAGTTCCTCGGTGACGCGCTGCACCGCCTGATCGAAACCTTCCTTCACCTTCACGTTGAAACCGTACATCGCATGCTCCTGTGACAAATTCGTCCAATGACGTACGACAGGCCGTCCTCATATGGCGGCAGGTGTCGGCGGCATGGACGCCGCCGTCAAGCCTACAGGGACGTATTCACGGCGCCCTGCCGCCATGTGAGGACGGCCTGTCGCGGCGGTATGTGAACGCCATCCTCAGGCATGATACAGATCGTCGCGCCGCAGCGGCAGCGGCTGCCGCGCGTGCTGGTGCCCCGCCAGGATCTGATACACGCCCAGGCCGCCCTGATCGAAGTAATGCGCCGAACCGGCCATGTACAGGCGCCAGATGCGCCGCACGATGGCGCCGGCGACGGCGTCGGCATGCTCGCGGTTGGCCTCGAGCGCCTGCAGCCAGTGCCGGAGCGTCATGGCGTAGTGCGGACGCAGACCCTCGACGTCGAGGATCTCGAAGCCCGCCTGCTCCATGGCCGCTTGGACCGTGCTCACGCGGGTGAGTTCGCCATCCGGGAAGACATAGCGGTTGATGAAGCGCTGGCTGGCGCAGTTCACCCAGCCGCTGTCGTTGGTGATGCCGTGATTGAGGAACAGCCCGCCGGGCGCCAGCCTGCGCTTCACGGCACCGAAGTACACGGGGAAATTCTTCACGCCGATGTGCTCGAACATGCCCACGCTGACGACGCGGTCGTAGCGGGCATCGTGCGGAAGGTCGCGATAATCCCGCAGTTCGATGCGCACGCGCCCGGCGAAGCCCTCGCGCGCGACGCGATCGCGCGCATGGGCGCACTGCTGCTCGCTCAGCGTGATGCCGTGCACATCGACGCCGTAATTCCGCGCCGCCCACAGCGCCAGCGCACCCCAGCCGCAGCCGATGTCCAGCAGGCGCTGTCCCGGCTCGAGGCGCAGCTTGCGGCAGATGTAATCGAGCTTGTCCCGCTGCGCCTCAGCCAGCGGTTGCGCGGCGTCGCGGAAATACGCGCAGGAATACACCATCTCGGGATCGAGCCACAGGCGGTAGAAGTCGTTGGAGACGTCGTAGTGATGGGCGATGCTCGCCCGGCTGTTGGCGCGCGCCGCCCCGTCGGCCCGGGTCTCCTTCAGCGGCGCGCGGGACGCCGTGCGCGGCAACCGCAGGGCGATGGACATCAGCCGCAGCCGTTCCGGCCAGGGGAGCCGGCGCCGCTCGAGGAAATCGGCGATGTCGAAGGCGATGTCCATGCGGCCGTCGACCTCGACCGCGCCCAGCACGTAGGCCTCGCCCAGGCGCACGAGATCGCCGTGCAGGATCAGGTCGCGCAGCGGGTCCGGCCGGCGGAAGCTCAGCGTGGCCGGTGCGTCGGCACCCCCGCGCGCATAACTGCCGTCCCACAGCCGGACGGCGACCGGGCCGTCGTAGCCGCGCAACAGGACATCCAGCAGCCTGCGCCCCGCTTCGGCCGGCGCCGCGACGGGGGCGGTCGTGAATTCATCCAGGGATTTGTGCAGGAGCTTGTGTGACGGCATAGCTACCCCTCCATCGTCCCGGCGCGGCCAGGCCGCGCCGTTCCATCTGTCAGGGGTAACTATAGACAAAGGCCGCCGGGTGGCCGGCCGGGTATGACCGATGCGGCCGGCGGAAAAATGCCGGCGGCGGCCCTCCGGGGAGCCCGGCTCAGGAGACGCCGGTCAGGCGGCGCTGCGCCTCGCGGTACTTCTCGGCGGTCTTCGCGATGATCTCGGCGGGCAGTCTCGGTCCGGGCGGGGTCTTGTCCCAGTCCAGCGTTTCCAGATAGTCGCGCACGAACTGCTTGTCGAAACTCGGTGGGCTGACGCCCGGCCGGTACTGGTCCACCGGCCAGAAGCGCGAGGAATCCGGCGTCAGCGCCTCGTCGATCAGCACCACCCGGCCGTTCTCGTCCAGGCCGAACTCGAACTTGGTGTCGGCGATGATGATGCCGCGCTCCAGCGCATAGGCCGCGGCGTCTTCGTAGATGCGCAGACTGATGTCGCGCACCTGCGCGGCGATGTCGGCGCCGAGCAGCTTCTCGGCCTGGGCGAAATCGATGTTCTCGTCATGGGTGCCGAGCTCGGCCTTGGTCGACGGCGTGAAGATCGGCTCGGGCAGGCGGTCGGCCAGCGCCAGGCCGGCCGGCAGCGGGATACCGCACACCGCGCCGGTCTTCTGGTAGTCCTTCCACCCCGAGCCGATCAGATAGCCGCGCACGATGGCCTCGACCGGCAGCGCCTTCAGCTTGCGCACGACAATGGCGCGGCCCTCGACCTGGGCGCGCTCGGCCGCATCGGGCAGCACCTGCTCCAGCGGCACATCGACCAGGTGGTTGGGCACGATGGGGCGCATGCGGGCGAACCAGAAATTGGACACCGCCGTCAGCACCGCCCCCTTGCCGGGGATGGGCTCGGGCAGGATCACGTCGAAGGCCGACAGCCGGTCGGTGGTGACGATCAGCAGCCTGTCCCCGCCCACCCCGTACACGTCGCGCACCTTGCCGCGATAGATCAGGGGAAGGCTCTTCAGATCGGACTCGTACAGGGAGGCTTGCATGCCGCGGCTCCGGGGGCTGGGTTTGGAAGCAGGGCATTGTAGCGCAGGCGTGAGGAGTGAGGAGTGAGGAGTGAGGAGTGAGGAGTGAGGAGAAGGGGACAGACTTAAGTCTGTCCCCTGGCCACGGAATCGCACCGAAAAGCATTTGAAATCAAAAATATAAATGCCATTCACCCAAGCTGCGGTCACGAGCGGGGGGACTGCCGGTGGAACTGCCCCATGTCTTTCCGTGTGCTTCCGTGGCTGAAAACGGGTTCGATTCCCGGGGACACGATTTCCGGAGGCAGACTATTTCAGGGGACGGGGTATTTCAGGGGGACAGACTTAAGTCTGTCCCCCTTCTCCCTCACCTCACCCCTCACCCCTCACCCCTCACTCCTCACTCCATATCTGCTAGAATCCGCCGTTTCCGCGGCCTGGCGGACCCGGCAGAGGGCACCAGAAACATGAGCAAAACACCCCGTATCGGGCTGGTCATGGGCAGCAGCAGCGACTGGGAGGTCATGCAGCACGCCGCCGCCATGCTGGAGCAGCTCGGCATCGCTTACGAGACCCGCGTGGTCTCGGCCCACCGCACCCCCGACCTGCTGTTCGACTACGCCGCCACGGCGCGCAGCCGCGGACTGGCCTGCATCATCGCCGGGGCCGGCGGCGCGGCCCATCTGCCGGGCATGCTGGCGGCCAAGACCACCGTGCCGGTGCTGGGCGTGCCGGTGCCCTCGCGCTATCTCAAGGGCATGGACTCCCTGCTGTCGATCGTGCAGATGCCCAAGGGCGTGCCGGTCGCGACCTTCGCCATCGGCGAAGCGGGCGCCGCCAATGCCGCGCTCTACGCGGGCCAGATCCTGGCGGTCGGGGACGGTAGCGTCGCCGCCCGGCTGGAGCACCTGCGCAAGGATCAGGAACAGGCCGTGCTGGACATGAAGCTGCCGCCGGAGCCCGCGCAACCGTGATCCTGCCGGGGGCGACACTGGGTGTCCTCGGTGGAGGGCAGCTCGGCCGCATGTTCGCGCTGGCGGCGCGGGTCATGGGCTATCGGGTCATGGTCCTGGATCCGGACCCCGCCAGCCCGGCCGGCGCCGTCGCCGATATCCACCTGCAGGCCGACTACCAGGATGCCGCCGCACTGGCCCGCATGGGCGCGGAATGCGCCGCCGTGACCACGGAGTGGGAGAACGTGCCGGCCGCCACCCTGGAGACTCTGGCCGCGCACTGCCCGGTACGGCCGAGTGCGGCCGCCGTGGCCGTGGCCCGCGACCGCATCCGCGAGAAGACCTTCGTGCGCGACCTGGGACTGGCCACCGCGCCGTTCTTCCCCATCCACCGCGAGGCCGAGCTCGCCGCCGCCGTGGCCGGCCTGCGCCTGCCCGCGCTGCTGAAGACCGCCACCCTGGGCTACGACGGCAAGGGCCAGATCGCGGTGAACGGCCCCGATCAGGCGCACGCCGCCTTCGCCCAGCTCGGCGAACGTCCCTGCGTGCTGGAGGAGAAGGTCGACCTCGCCCAGGAGCTGTCGGTGGTGCTCGCGCGCGGCGCCAACGGCGAGACCGCCTTCTACCCCATCGGCGAGAACGTCCACCGCAACGGCATCCTCCACACCACGCGCGTGCCCGGCCGCGTCGCCCCGGCCGTGGCCGAACTCGCCACCGGCATGGCGCGGCGCGTCGCCGAGGCGCTGGACTACGTCGGCGTACTCGCCGTGGAATTCTTCTTCACCACCGACGGCGAGCTGCTGATCAACGAAATGGCGCCGCGCCCGCACAACAGCGGCCACTTCAGCCTGGACGCCTGCGTCACCTCGCAGTTCGAACAGCAGGTGCGCGCGCTGTGCGGTCTGCCGCTGGGGTCCGCGCGGCTGCTGACGCCCGTGACCATGCTCAATCTGCTGGGCGACCTGTGGGGCGAAACGCAGCCCGGATGGCAGGAGGTGTTCGCCCATCCGGAGGCGAAGCTGCACCTCTACGGCAAGCGCGAGGCGCGCCCGGGGCGCAAGATGGGGCACATCAACGTGCTCGGCGAAGACGCCGACGCGAACTTCGAGCTCGCCGAGCAGCTGTTCGCCACGCTGAGCGCCACCGCCTGCCCATAAAGATGTAGAGCGCATCAGGCGCCGCAATGCGCTTCGCGAGTGTGCCCCACGCCATCGCGTGGCCGTCAGGGGACAGACTCGGGATAGGAAAGGGAAAGGAAAGGGGACAGACTTAAGTCTGTCCCCTTTCTGAATCTGATACCTGTCATGTCCTAAGCAGCGCCGCAGTAACGCCGGAAACGGCTATGGCCTGCGCCATTCCCGCCACACCGTCACGCCCAGCGTCAGCGCCGTCAACGGCGCGACGAAGAGCAGCATCCCGGTCGTGAAGCTCTCCAGCTGCGGGTACTTCGCCGCCGCGGCCACCAGGAACGCGGTGTAGAGCGCATAGTAGCCGAGGAACAGCAGGCCCTCCCAGCGCGCGATGGCATAGCCGGTGAAGAAGATCGGCAGACAGGCGAACGCGACGGCGATCATGATCGGAATGTCGAAATGCAGGGCGGAAGGCGCGACGTTCACACCGTCGGGCGCGACCAGCGCGGCCAGTCCCAGTACCGAGAGGATGTTGAACAGGTTGCTGCCGACCACGTTGCCGACGGCGATGTCGCGCTCGCCCTTGATGCTCGCCATGACCGAGGTCGCCACCTCGGGCAGCGAGGTCCCGGCAGCCACGATGGTCAGACCGATCACCAGTTCGCCCACCCCGAAGGCGCGCGCGATGTCGACCGCGGCGTCGACCAGCCAGTGCGCGCCCAGCACCAGCAGGGCCAGCCCCCCGACGATGTAACCCGCATCGATCAGATAGCCGGCCGGCGTGCGCGGACGGGCCGAGAATTCACCGGCATATTCGGCTGCGACCGCCTGTGACTCACGGCGACCCTGCAGGATGGCGAACAGCGTATAGGCCAGGATGCCGGCGAACAGCAGTGCGCCATCGAGGCGGCCGATCCTCCCGTCCAGCGCCAGCAGCAGCAGGAGCACCGACGCGCCGATCATCAGCGGCACATCGACGCGCACCAGCCGCTGCGACACCGCCAGCGGCGTGATCGCCGCCGACAGACCGAGTATGAACAGCACGTTGAAGATGTTGCTGCCGACCACGTTGCCGACGGCGATGTCCGCACCGGCCTGGCCGCTCATGGCCGAACGGACGCTCACCGCCAGCTCCGGCGCGCTGGTGCCGAAGGCGACCACGGTCAGACCGATGATCAGCGGCGAGATGCCGACCGCGGCGGCGAGCTGCGCCGCGCCGCGCACCAGGAACTCGGCGCCGCCGACGAGCAGCACCAGACCGAGAATGAACGTCACCGCGACCGTCGGATCCATGCGTGTATCCTTACTAGAACCTATCTCAAAATGCATCTCGACCGCCCATGCGGCGTTGCGGGGCCT
>JAJJPM010000077.1:0-103533 GCA_032907525.1 Gammaproteobacteria bacterium | reverse complement strand
CCTGTATGGCCACGAAATCCACGAAACCCACGAAAGCTAATGGGTGTAAACATAAATCCTTTTCGTGGGTTTCGTGGATTTCGTGGCCAGCATGTTTTCGATGTTCTTCGCGCGCCTTGGTGTCCTTTGCGGTTAAAGTGGCCTATTCAGCGATCAATTCGCCGTCTCGCCGCGGCGCTTGTGGCCGGCCTTGGCGAGTTTGTCCAGGTATTCCTGCCAGTAGCGCTCCTGGTTCTTGCCCAGATCATACAGGGTTTCCCAGGCGTAGATGCCGGTGTTGTGGTTGTCGTCGAAGAACAGCTGCACGGCGTAGTTGCCGACCTGGACGATGTTCTCGATGCTCACGTCCTCCTTGCCGATCTGCAGCACGCCCTGGCCGGGGCCGTGGCCCTGCACCTCGGCGGAGGGGGAATACACGCGCAGATATTCGGCCGGCAGGTTGAAGCGCGACCCGTCCTCGAAGGCGATCTCGAGGATGCGGGACTGTTTATGCAGGTTGATCTCGGTGGGGTGGATACCCATGACGTAAGTCCTCTGTCAATGCAGGTGCTAGGTACTAGGTGCTAGGGCCGAGGTGAAGGAAGAAGGGGGTTTTCTCGGCCCTAGCACCTAGCCCCTAGTGCCTGGTGTTAAAGAATATACCGGCTCAGATCCTCGTCGCGGGCGATGCCGGCGAGGTGTTCGTCCACATAGGCCGCGTCGATCACCACGGTCGCGCCGCCCTGGTCGGAGGCCTCGTAGGAGATGGTCTCCAGCAGGCGCTCCAGCACGGTGTGCAGCCGGCGCGCGCCGATGTTCTCGGTGCGTTCGTTCACGTCGAAGGCCACCTCGGCGATGCGCGCGACACCGTCGGCGGCGAACTCCAGCCGCACGCCCTCGGTCGCCAGCAACGCGGCGTACTGCTCGGTGAGGCTGGCGTCCGGCTCGGTGAGGATGCGCACGAAATCGTCGACGCCGAGCGCATCCAGTTCCACGCGGATCGGCAGCCGGCCCTGCAGTTCGGGGATCAGGTCCGAGGGCTTGGACAGGTGGAAGGCGCCCGAGGCGATGAACAGGATGTGGTCGGTCTTCACCATGCCGTGCTTGGTCGACACCGTGCTGCCCTCGACCAGCGGCAGCAGGTCGCGCTGCACGCCCTCGCGCGAGACGTCGGCGCCGCGGGCCTCGGAACGCTGGGTGACCTTGTCGATCTCGTCGATGAAGACGATGCCGTTCTGCTCGACCGCCTGCAGGGCGCGCAGCTTGAGGTCTTCCTCGTTCACCAGCTTGGCGGCTTCCTCGTCGGTGAGCAGCTTCATGGCCTCGCGCACGCGCAGCTTGCGGCGCTTGGTGCGGCCGCCGCCGAGGTTCTGGAACAGGCCCTGCAGCTGGCTGGTCATCTCCTCCATGCCGGGCGGCGCCATGATCTCCACGCCGATGGGTGCGGCCGAGACCTCGACCTCGATCTCGCGTTCGTCGAGGCGGCCCTCGCGCAGCAGCTTGCGCAGCTTCTGCCGGGTCTCGGAGCTGTCGGGTTCGGCGGCCTCCTCGTCGGTGAAGCCGATGGGGCGCGGCCGCGGCAGCAGCGCATCCAGGACGCGCTCCTCGGCGGCGTCCTCGGCGCGGTAGCGCACCTTGTCCATCTCCTGCTCGCGGGTCATCTTGATGGCGCTGTCGACCAGGTCGCGGACGATGGATTCGACGTCGCGGCCGACGTAGCCGACCTCGGTGAACTTGGTCGCCTCCACCTTGATGAAGGGCGCGTTGGCGAGTTTCGCCAGACGTCGGGCGATCTCGGTCTTGCCCACGCCGGTGGGTCCGATCATCAGGATGTTCTTGGGCGTGATCTCGTTGCGCAGCTCTTCGCCCACCTGCATGCGGCGCCAACGGTTGCGCAGCGCGATGGCCACGGCACGCTTGGCGGCCGCCTGCCCGACGATGTGCTTGTCGAGTTCCTGGACGATCTCGCGGGGGGTCATTTCGGACATAGGGGCTAGGGTCTGGGGGCTAGGGACTAGGGGCTGGGCATGGGGTTCTGGATTCGCTAGTCCCTAGCCCCCAGACCCCAGCCCCTCAATACCTTCAGCTCAATTCCTCGATGGTCAGATTCCGGTTGGTGTAGATGCAGATGTCGGCCGCGATGTTCAGGCTCCGCTCGACGATGTCGCGCGCCGGCAGCTCGGTGTTCTCCAGCAGAGCGCGCGCCGCCGACTGGGCGAAGGGCCCGCCGGAGCCGATGGCGATGATGCCCTGCTCGGGCTCCACCACGTCGCCATTGCCGGTGAGGATCAGCGAGGTGTCGCGGTCGGCCACCGCCAGCAGTGCCTCCAGCCGGCGCAGCATGCGGTCGGTGCGCCAGTCCTTGGCCAGTTCCACGGCGGCGCGCGTCAGATTGCCGCGGTGCTTCTCCAGCTTCGCTTCGAAGCGCTCGAACAGCGTGAAGGCATCCGCCGTGCCGCCGGCGAAGCCCGCCAGGATCTGATCCTGGAACAGCCGCCGGACCTTGCGCGCGTTGCCCTTGAGCACGGTGTTGCCCAGCGTGACCTGGCCGTCGCCGCCGATGACCACGCTGCCGCCGCGCCGTACCGAGAGGATCGTCGTGCCGTCGAACTGTTCCACTGGAGTCCCCCGTGCTGCAGACAGGCGCCCGATTCTACACCATCGCTGCGCGGTGCAGCAGTTGGAAATTCCAGGGATTTCCAGAGGTAGGCATGAGGAAAGGCAAACTTCAACGCGAAGCAAAACCCGCTGTGGCCACGAAACCCGCGAAACGGGTTTTTCTGGCGCGTCTTTGCGCCGGATGCGGCGGATCTACTTCGGCCGCCGCCTGGCGCGCGGGTGCGCGCGGTCGTAGACCTCGGCAAGGTGTTGAAAATCCAAATGGGTATACACCTGGGTGGTGCTGATGTCGGCGTGACCGAGCAGCTCCTGCACGGCCCGCAGGTCGCCGCTGGATTCCAGCAGATGGCTGGCGAAGGAATGCCGCAGGCGGTGCGGGTGGACGCGGCCATCGAGGCCCTGGCGGCGCGCCCAGAGGTCCAGGCGCTGCTGTACCGCCCGACCCGACAGCCGGCGGCCGTTGCGGCCGATGAACAGCGCCGCCTCGTCCCGGCCCGGCGGCAGGAGCCCGGCCCGCACCCCAAGCCAGCGCGTCAGCGCCTCCCGCGCGCGACGCCCCACCGGCACCACCCGGGTCTTGCGGCCCTTGCCGGTGACCGTGACCAGGCCGCCGTCGAGGTCCAGGGCCGGGAGATCCAGGCCGGTGAGTTCGGCCAGGCGCAGGCCGGAGGAGTACAGCAGCTCCATGAAGGCCAGATCGCGCACCGCCAGCGTATCCTGTGCGGGCAGGTCCAGCAGCCGCGCCATCTGGTCCGCGTCCAGCACCGCCGGAAGCTTGCGCTCGCTTTTCGGGGCGCGGATATCCTGCGCCGGATTGTGAGTGGCGCGGCCCTCGCGCAACAGGTAGTCGAACAGCCCGCGCGCGGCCGACAGCCGCCGCTGGATGCTCTTGCCCGACAGGCCCTCGCGGTGGCAGGCGGCGGCGTAGGCCCGCAGGTCGTGGGTGCCCAGCGTGGTCCACTCGGCATGTCCCTGCCGGTCGCAGAAGGCGGCCAAGTGCCGCAGATCGCGCGCATAGCCCGCGCACGTGTGCGCCGACAGCCGCCGCTCCTGACTCAGATGACTCAGGTAGCGGTCGAGGTCTTCGAGGGCGGCGGGATGCATAATCTGAAAACCTTCAACACGAAGGCGTCCCAGGATGAAGACGGGGCGCCTTCGTATTGAAGGCATTTAACGTCTGCCAATTCACGCCGCCGGCGCGGGTTCCAGATACGGCGTCAGCGCGCAGGCGACCAGTTCGCCCAGGCAACGCAGGAACAGGGTATCCATGGCCGGGTGGAAGCGGTGTTCGTCGTGGCTGCCGATGGCCAGCATGCCGAGCTCGGACTCGACGCCCAGCGGCAGCAGCGCGACCGAGGCGACGGCATCGGCCTGTTCATCGAACAGGAAGGCGAGCTGCTCGGGTTTGAGCTGACCGCACAGCGGCCGCACGGCCCGGAAGAACGGCGCGAAGGCCGCGAGCGCCGGATCGCCCGCGTCCAGCGGCAGCGTGCAGGTGTCGCTCTGGAAGTCCGCCGGCAGGCGCGCGAGACGCAGGGCCACCGCGTCTGCCTTGAAGTCGTCGCGCAGATGGCCGTGCACGCGCTCGATCACGTCTTCGAGGCTGTCGGCGCGCATCAGCGCCAGCGTCAGCTGGTGCAGATTGCGGTGCAGGTTGTCGTTGTCGCGGCCCACCTGCACCAGTTCCATGAGCTTGCGCTTGTACTGCTGGTTCTGGTCGCGCAGCACGCTCACCTGACGTTCGATCAGGGAGACCGCCGGTCCGGACGCGTGCGGGATGCGCAGGCCGGCGAGCAGCGCGGGATGCTCGTTGAAGAATTCCAGGTGCGTGCGCAGATACTGCTCCACCTGCTCGGCCGAGACCTCGCTCGCGGCCGGGTCGGAGCCCAGGGGTCGCTGTGTGTTCATAGTTCGATCTGGCCCTCGAAGACGCGGGTCGCCGGACCGGTCATGTACACCGGTTCGCCGACGCCGGCCCAGCTTATCACAAGATCGCCGCCCGGCAGGCTGACGCGGACCTTGGGTCCGAGAACGCCCTGCACCTGCCCGATCACCGCCGCCGCACAGGCGCCGCTGCCGCAGGCTTCGGTCTCGCCGGCGCCGCGCTCGAACACGCGCAGGCGCACGCGGTCGGGCGCGAGCACCTGCATGAAGCCGACGTTGACGCGCTCTGGAAAGCGGGCATGGCGCTCGATGCGCGGGCCGAGCGTCCCGACAGGCGCCGCGGCGACGTCCGGCACGACCAGCACCGCATGCGGGTTGCCCAGGGACACGGCGCCGACCTCGAACTCCCGGCCGTCGACCTCCAGCGCGTAGCGTGCCGCCTGCGCCGGCGCCAGGAAAGGGATCTCGGCCGGCGCCAGCCGTGGCACACCCATGTCGACCCGCACCTGGCCGTCGTCCAGCAGTTCCAGCTCCATGCGGCCGCCGGCGGTCTCGACCGGGATGCGCGTCTTGTCCGTCAATCCCTCCTCGAACACGAAGCGCGCGAAGCAGCGCGCACCGTTGCCGCACTGTCCCACCTCGCCGCCGTCGGCGTTGAAGATGCGGTAGCGGAAATCCACGCCGGCGCTCTGCGGCGGTTCGACGATCAGCACCTGATCGCAGCCGACGCCGCGGCGGCGGTCGGCCAGGAAGCGCACCTGATCCGGCGTGAGCGACACCCGCTGGCGCACGCCGTCGATGACGACGAAGTCGTTGCCCAGGCCGTGCATCTTGGTGAATCTGAGGAGCATGCCGACAGTCTGCCCGAAAGACGAAGCGCCGCAAAGCGGCTGCAATAAAAAATGTCAACACGAAGGCGCCGAAGGCGCGCGATGAAGACCGTCGCCTGTAGGGTGCGTCGGCGCAGCGACGCACCGTGGCGCGGGGCCCGGTGCGTCAGGCTGCGCCTCGACGCACCCTACGCGTTGAGGCTTTCGGCGCCTTCGTGTTTCAGGTTTTTCTCAACGCCAGATAATCGCGGTATATGCAGCGGTCCATGATCACCTCGATGCCCGCCGCCTGTGCACGCAGCGCTTCGGCCTCGTTGACGACCCCGTCCTGCAGCCACAGCCGCGGCAGCTTCAGCGCGATGCAGGCATCGACGATCGGGCCTATGTCCTTCGGGTTGCGGAACACGTTGACCAGATCGACCGGTCCCGGCAGCGCATGCAGATCCGGATATGCGCGCTCGCCGAGCACGTCGTCCACCGCCGGCCGCACCGGGATGATTCGGTAGCCGAAGCGCTGCATGGCCTGCGCGACCTGATGGCTCGGCCGATTCGGGCGCGGCGACAGCCCGACGACGGCGATGGTCCGGATCTCGGCCAGCAGGACGCGGATGCGTTCGGTGGAGGGATTCCGAAACCCGCTCACGGCTGCGGCCTCCGGCCGTGAGCGATCAGATGCCGGTCGCCGACCGCTTCCACGCGCAGCCAGTCGATTCCGGCAGTACGCAGCTGCGCTTCGATTTCATCGACGCGATAGGCGGCCAGCAGGGAGTTGTGGAAATCCGTGCGCAGCACCTCGGGTTCGCCGGCGGCGTAGAGCGCCACCAGTTCCGCGGCCTGCTCGCGGCTCTGCGGCCGGCGCAGATCCATCACGAACACCGGCGCGCCGGGCGCCGCATGGTGCAGCACGGTCTGCCACAGGGCCTGCGGATCGGTCAGGTGATGCAGCAGGCTGTTGGAGATGACCACGTCGTAGCGCTCACGCGGCAGCGCCGCGCCGGGAAGATAGCCCGCGTGCAGCTGCACGCGCCGTTCGAGCCCGGCTGCGCGCAGATCGTCACGGCCGATGGCGAGCATGGCCGCGGCGCCGTCGACGCCATGGACGTGAACATCGGGAAACGCCTGCGCGAAGCGCCGGCAGATGTCACCGGGCCCGCAGCCGAGGTCGAGGACATGCCCTGCGCCGTTCCAGTCCGGAAAGCACAGGCGGAACTGCGCGACGAACTGATTGTGCGGCTGCTCGAAATCCGCGCGCGCATAGGCCAGCGCCTGTGCGGGGTCGTCCATCAGCTCCGATTCGGGAATGCGGTCCATTATGTGAATCCCACCCTCATCACGACGGCGATGAGAACAGCGTATTGGCCACGAAATCCACGAAACCCACGAACACTGCCGAGGGTTTTCTATGAGTATTTTTTGTGGGTTTCGTGGATTTCGTGGCCATCAGGGTTGTGTCCGCGCTTGCACGGTGCGCGCCCCTACGGCAGCGCCTGTTCGCCGCGCCACAGGTCGTCCAGGGTCTCACGCTGGCGCACGGTGTGGGCCTGGTCGCCGTCGACCATCACTTCGGCGGCGCGGGGACGTGAATTGTAGTTCGAACTCATGGAGAAGCCGTAGGCGCCGGCCGAGCGCACCGCCAGCAGATCGCCGGGGGCCAGCGCCAGCTCGCGGTCCTTGCCGAGGAAGTCGCCCGTCTCGCAGACGGGACCGACCAGATCGTAGGCGCGCGGCGCCCGGTCCGTGCGCGGCCGCACGGGGACGATGGCCTGCCAGGCGCCGTACAGCGCCGGCCGCAGCAGGTCGTTCATGGCCGCATCGATGATGGCGAAGTCCTTGTGTCCCGTGTGCTTCAGGTACTCGACGCGGGTGAGCAGTATGCCGGCGTTGCCGACGATGGCGCGGCCCGGCTCGAGCATGATCTCCACATCGCGCTCGCCGATGGCCGCCAGGATCGGCGCCAGATAGTCGCGCGGCTCGGGCGGCTGTTCGTCGCGGTAACGGATGCCGAGTCCGCCGCCGAGATCGAGGTGCCGGACGGCGATGCCGCGCGCCGCAAGGCGGTCGACCAGTGCCAGCACGCGCGCGAGCGCGTCGACGAAGGGCGTGACCTGGGTGAGCTGGGAGCCGATGTGGCAGTCGACGCCGACCACCTCCAGGTGCGGCAGCCCGGCCGCGCGTGCATACACCTCGTCGGCGATGGCGATGTCGATACCGAACTTGTTTTCCTTCAGGCCCGTGGAGATGTAGGGGTGCGTGCCGGCGTCGACATCGGGGTTGACACGCAGCGACACCGGCGCGCGCACGCCGAGCCCGCCGGCCACCTCGTTCAGCCGCTCCAGTTCGGGCTCGGATTCGACGTTGAAGCAGCGGATACCGGCCTCGAGCGCGCGCCGCATCTCCGCGGCACTCTTGCCGACCCCGGAGAACACGACCTTCCCCGGATCGCCGCCGGCCTTGAGCACGCGCTCCAGCTCCCCGCCCGAGACGATGTCGAAGCCGGAGCCCAGCCGCGCGAACAGGTTGAGGATGGCCAGATTGGAGTTGGCCTTGACGGCGTAGCAGATCAGGTGCGGCCGTCCGGCCAGCGCTGTGTCGAAGGCGCGCCAGTGGCGCTCCAGCGTGGCGCGCGAATAGACATAGGTCGGCGTGCCGAAGCGCGCCGCGATATCCTCGAGCGGAACGTCTTCGGCGAACAGCCGGCCGTCACGGTAGTTGAAATGGTCCATCGGTGCTGCCTGGGCGGTGGGCGCGTTTCGGGAGTTCTTCCGGCCGCGGCGGTTCAGCCTTCCTGCTCGCTCCGGTCGGGCAGGTACAGATCACCCTTCTGGCCGCAGCCGGCGGTCGAGAGCGCGGCCGCCGCGAGCAGGCCGAGCAGGATCAGCAGGGTCGGGCGGAGTCGGGACATGGGTGCGAATCGTATGAGTGCGGATTGCGCGCGACATTAACGCAAAGCACGGCCCATGGCAAAGCGGCGCTGGCCGGTGGCCGCCCCGCTCCGGTAGGATGCCCGGCATGCCGCAGGAACCTCTGGAATCCCTGATCATCGAGCCGCCGGTCGCGGCCACGGCCAGCGTCATCTGGCTGCACGGCCTGGGCGCGGACGGCCACGATTTCGAACCCCTGGTACCCGAACTGGGCCAGCTCGGGCGCGGTGTGCGCTTCGTGCTGCCGCACGCGCCGCGCAGGCCGGTCACGATCAATGCCGGCTATGTGATGCGCGCCTGGTACGACATCCGCCGCACGGATATCGCCGGCGACACCGACGAGGACGGCATCCGTGCCTCGGTCGCGGCCGTCGGCGGCCTGATCGATGCCGAGGTCGCGCGCGGCGTGCCTCCCGGGCGCATCGTCCTGGCCGGCTTCTCGCAGGGCGGTGCCGTCGTCCTGCAGGCCGGTCTGACCTGCACGCTGCCGCTGGCCGGCGTCATGGCGCTGTCGGGCTATGTACCCTTGCCGGGCGCGCTCGCCACGGAAATGACCGAGGCGAATCGCGGCACGCCCATCTTCATGGCGCACGGCAGCGACGATCCCGTGGTGCCTTTCGCGCTGGGCGCGGCCAGCCGCGACCAGCTCCTCGCGCTGGGCTGCAATGTGGAGTTCCACGCCTATCGCATGCCGCACACGCTGTGCGCGGAGGAGATCGCCGATATTCGCGCATGGCTCGATGGAAGGTTCCCGGCGAACTGATCCATTGCCCGGGTTTTGATATACATCAACGACACAGCGGATGCGGGTTTCCATACTGGGCGCGGTTCCGACAGTCATGAAAATCCCGCGGTGAAAAGCCTCTTTCGACGTCTGCTGATGATCGTGCCGTGCCTGCTCGCGGGCGCCGTCGGCACCGTGTACGCCGAACCCGACGGCGCGCTCCTGTACGCGCGCAACTGCGCGGTCTGCCACGGCGAATCCGGCAACGGCGGCGTGGGCGTACCGCTGGCCCTGCCCGCCTTTCTGGCCAGCGTCGATGATGCCTACCTCGAACGCACCATACGTCTGGGGCGGCCAGGCCGCGTCATGCCGGCATTCACCCGCCTGAGCGACGCCGACATCGCCGCCATCGTACGTCATGTGCGCGGCTGGCAGCGCGACGCCGCGCCCGCGCGCTTCCCCGATGCGCCCGTCGCCGGCGATCCGGCGCGCGGCGCCACGCTGTTCGCACAGCACTGCGCCGCCTGTCATGGCGAGCAGGGACAGGGCGGGCACGGCACCGGCGTGACCTTCTCGCGGCCGCGCGACCTGCCGATCATCGCGCCCGCGCTCAACAATCCCGGTTTCCTGCAGGCCGCCACCGACGCCATGATCAAGGCGACGCTCATGAACGGCCGCGCGGGAACGCCCATGGTGTCCTTCCTCGAGCAGGGCCTCACGGAGCGGGACATCGACGATCTGGTCAGCTATGTGCGCAGCTTCGAAACGGCGGCGCCGCCCGTGGAAACGCCGGCCGAACCGGAGCCGGCCATGCTGGTGATGGAGTCCCCCTATGGACTGGAGGAGACGGTCGAGGCGGTGAAGCGCGCCGCGGTCGGCAAGAATTTCCGGCTGATCCGCGACCAGTATCTGGAGGATGGGCTCTTTCCGGAAGACGAGCTCAACACCCGCCAGGTGATGGTGTATTTCTGCAACTTCCAGTTTCTCTACGACGCCCTGGCGCTGGATCCGCGCGTCGGCCTGTTTCTGCCCTGCCGCGTCACCGTGGTGGAACGGGACGACAAGGTTCTCGTCATGAGCATCAACCCGAAGCGGCTCAGCCATCTGTTCAACAACGCCGAGCTCGACCGGGCCTGCGACGAGATGTACAGGCTGTATACGGAGATCCTGGAGGAGGCGACCCTATGATGCGTGCGCGGCGCCTGCTGGCGGGACTGCTGCTGTGGGTCGTCGCGGCGGCCGCGGTCGCCGACGACATGCTGATGGTGCGCTCCTCCGAGCCGTTCGAGGAGACCATGCTGCTGCTGCAGCAGGCGATCGGCACGCAGGGATACACCCTGTCGCGGGTCCAGCGCGTGGACATCGGTCTGACGGAGTTCGGTTACAAGACCGACAAGTACCGCGTGGTGTTCTTCGGTAAGCCGGACGAGATCCGCGCCCTCAGCGCGCGCTACCCGGAGCTGATCCCCCACCTGCCGCTGCAGATCGCGATCTTCGCGGAGGCGGAAGAGACGCTGCTCGCCGCGGCCAATCCGACCTACCTGAGCGAGGCCTACGGCGACCCCGAACTGACCGCGCTGTTCACGCGCTGGGAGCAGGACCTGCGCGCCATCCTCGAACGGGTGCGCCGCAAGGACTAGGGGCCCGGGGGACAGACTTGAGTCTGTCCCCCTCTACACTCAAAGCCCCGCCAACGCCTGGTTCAGGCGCGCTTCGATGCGTTTCTTGTAGTTCAGGAAGTGCACCGTCTGCAGCCCCTGGCCGCTGTCGGCACCGAGCAGGCCGCGGGCCAGGTCGATGTCGGTGATGTAGATCGGATACGGCTGGCCGCTCGCGCGCTGGCTGAGCACGTAGCCCGCCACCACTTCGAACAGCCGGTCGCCGTGCTCCAGGGTGGAGAATTCCTGATCGTTGCAGTACATGGTGAAGACCGTGCGGTTCTCTTCGAGCAGATCGCCGATGACCTGCACGCCGAAATAGCTGCGCGACTGGCGGAAGGGGCTGATGTTCTGGCGCTCGAGCCGCGGTGCATCGCCGGCACGCTGTACGATCTGGTAGTACTCGATATCCTCGCCATCGCCGCCGCAGCCCGTGTTCTGATCGAGGAAGTCGCGGCGATGCCGCACTTTCTCGAGGAAGCGCTGGAACTGCGTCAGCAGCGTAAGGTTGTCGTGGAAGGCGACCTGCTGATGGAACAGCGATCCCCTTTCGTCGATCACGTAGACTGTCGCGTGGTCGCCCTGCACCTGATAGAACAGCTGGACGCTGCCGGGGCGGTTCGCAGCGAATATCTGCCGCAGCGGCGTCTCGGTCAGCGTATGACAGTCCGCGCGGATCGCACTGAAGGCCTCCTGCGGCGCGCTCAGATGGTTGAGCAGTGCCGTCAGATTGGCGAAGCGCTGGTAGCGGGGCACGTCGTTCTCCGGCTGCAGCACGAAATAGTCGTGGCCGACCTGCAGGATGTAGCGGCCGTTGCGGCCTTCGGTGCCGTCGTGAAACCAGTCGATGACACTGCGGAACACCTCCTCCACGCGGTGGGCGATGGGCGCGCCGCGCGTCGATGAGAAGCTGAAGCAGGCCATGGGCGCGGGCTTGTGACCGGCCGACAGCGGCGCCCAGGCAAGGTAGTCGCACAGGCAGTCGAGCAGCGCCGTCTCGCCGGCATAACGGACGGTGAGCACTTCCTGCCAGGACGTCACGGCGATCTGTTCGAAGGTCAGCGCCAGGTTTTCCCAGCGGCCGCCGTAGCTCAGCGCGTCGGTGCGGTTGCTGACCAGCTGCATGCCTTCGCGCGTCAGCGTCGCCATGGGATCGATGCCGAGATTGATGAACAGCGCCGCCTGGCGGACCTGCGCAGGGCGCGCCAGATCGGCCATTTCCGCCTCGGCGAGCAGGCCGTTGGGGTACAGTTGCTGCAGGCAGTCGGTCACCGAACGCAATTCCCAGCTGCTGATGTCGCAGTCGTCGGGGTGCAGGCTGATCATGCTGGCGAACGGGTGCAGCAGTCGGTTGAAATGGCACCAGGCCAGCACCTCGATGAGGCTGTGCGCGCGCTTCAGCGGACGTTGGCCCTGGGTGTCGCCGCTGCGCACGTCGCCGCGGAACAGCGCCCAGCCCGACTCGCTGCCGCGCACCTGATGCAGCGACAGCCGCTCCTCCATCAGATCGTCGGAGATGCCGGGGTTGATGATCTCGACCTTGCCGGCCTTGCGCTCGAAGGCGGCATACAGGCGCCGGCCGAGCAGATGCAGATCGGCCGGGTCGATGGCCATGCCGTCGCTGTGGCGGCGGGCGAAGTCCGACAGGGCACGATAACTCTGGGTGAGCACCTCGACCAGCGCCTGGCGCTCCTCCAGGACGCGGTGGATCTTCCAGGTGCGGCGCGAATCGAGCATGAGCAGGTGCGCATCCGACCAGCCCCAGGCCGTGACCAGCTCGCGCATGGCCTCCCGGCGCCAGGTGATGTTGCCGAGCCTGTCCGGGCGGCTCATCGGCTCGTTGACCTTGAAATAGAAACAGCGGCGTGCCAGCTCGAGGCGTTCGGTCTCGTGATGCCGCAGCAGATATTCCTCGACGCGGGCACCCATCTGCACGTACGGGTCGAGTTCGTCCAGATTGGTATCGCCGCGCCACACGGCGGACTTGTAGCGCAGGCTCAGGAGCTCGGTGGCCGGATACTCGGCGGCATAGGCCTCCATGAGGAGGATCTTCAGCACCGACTTGTAGGGGGATGACACCGCCTTGTACAGCTGCCACAGCGTGGCCCCGAAGAACTCGCCTGCCGGCATGCGTGCGATGCAGCCGAAATCGACCGTGTCCTGCGGGCCGATGAAGCGCTTGTGCTTCAGGTCGTGTACGTACTGGGCGTACACCGGCTCGTACTGCGGCGGCACCAGCCACCACACCGGATAACGCCCGGCGACCAGCAGGCCGGTGCGATAGAATTCGTCGAGCAGCAGGTGGTGCTGCGCGCTGCCGCTGCTCTCGCGCGACAGCGTCTGCATCTCGCCGCGACGGAAGGCCTCGTCGTTCATGATGAAAAAGTGCGCCTCCAGGCCCAGCGACCCCGCCCAGGACTCTATGCATTCGGCCTTGTGGGCCAGCGCCTGCCGCTCCTCGTCGGACATGTCCGGGCGGATACAGACCCAGATGTCGAAGTCACTCGTGTCGGAGTAGGCGATGGTGCCGCTCGACCCCATGAGGTACAGCGCGTGAATGTCGAAGCGCCGCTGAGCCCGTCGCTGGTAGGTGAAGCTCTTGGAGAGGCGCCGTGCCGCCTCGACGCAGCGGTTGCCCGGCGTGTATTCCGCGATCCCGGCCGGCGTCTTGCTGGACAGATAGCCCGGCAGCATGGGGTGATTGATGTGGAACAGCAGCGGCAGGAGTTCGAAGAAGATCTTCTGGCGATCGCGCAGTCCCTGGTAGACGCGCTTGAGGCGGTCGTTGTTGATCGCCATGAAGCGGCGCTTGATGGTGCGCAGCTCCATGCCGTCGATGTTCAGGGACCGGTCGTCGGCCGGCATCGTGCCGCGGGCGTCCGCCGGCCCCGTTTCCGAGGGTGTGGGCATGTCCCGCCTACAGCGCCACGGCCGCGCCGCCGCGCGCGTTGCGGGCCTGGTCGAGCGCTGCGTGCGCCCGCCGCAGGAGCGTGGTGGCGTTGTCGGTCTTCTGCCATTCGACCACGCCGTACGCTGCCCAGGGCGAGCCCTTGCCCTCGAACTCGCGGCTCAGGCGCGCGCTGAGCTTTTCGGTGAGCCGGACCGCATCGGCCTGGCGGGTCTCCGGCAGGACGATGATGAATTCGCGGCCGTCGCTGATGCCGACGATGTCCGCCCAGCGCAGCTCGTCCCGGAGCACCTTGCTCAGCTGCACCAGGAAGGCGGGCTCGGCGTGCTCTACATAGGCATCCATCATGACCAGGGCCAGCGGGCTGTCGTAGCGGCGGCAGCGCGAGACCTGGGGTTCCAGCGCGACCATGAGACCGCGCGGGTTGAGAACACCGGTCGTGCGGTCGTGCAGTGCCTGGGAGTCCAGGGCGGCCTGCAGCCGCTCGCGGTCGGACACGTCGCGCAGCAGCCGGGCACGGACCGCCACGGCACCGGGCGGCAGCGGCAGGTCGATGGGCACGAAATGGCGCGTCTCCTGGTTGCCGTCCCTGAACCGCAGCGTGCCGGTACCGGTCACCAGGTCACGCAAAGGGCCTGCGTGGATCTCGCCGGCCGCATGGGCGGGCAGTTGTTCCGCTGCGCCTGAGAGCAGGGTGTGCGCGGCAGGGTTGAGCGCCACGATGCGGTCGGCGGCGTCGAACAACAGGATGGGGTCGGGGCAGCCGTCGATCAGGGCGACGGCCTGCTCCAGGGCGAGGTATTCCTTCATGGGCGCTCCAGGCGTGAATTGCGGGGTGTCCTGCACCCCGGGCGGCCTGCCGGCGCGGGGTGCGACCTGCGTCACGCCCTATAGCGACTGCGGAGAGCGCGGCTTTAGGCCCTGGAAAGGCTGGGAATAGTTGATTTGGCGAGATTTTTGCCTGGCGGAACGTCAGGATTCCGACGTCTCCTCGGGGTCGCCCAGGGCGTATTCGCGGGCCCGCCTGGCGTCGCCGCGTACGCGGTCGGCGGGGTAGCGTCGCTCGTTCAGCTCGATCTTGTCATTGGCGGCGGCGATCAGGTCGACCCCGAGCTTGTCGGCGATGCGCACCAGATAGATCAGGATGTCGGCGAGTTCCAGCCGCACCTCCTGCAGCTTGGGGTCAGGGAGTTCGCGGCTCGCCGCCTCGGTCAGCCACTGGAAGTGCTCGACCAGTTCGGCGGCCTCCGCGATCAGGGCCATCGACAGGTTCTTGGGCGAATGGAACTGGTCCCAGTCGCGGTGTGCCGCGAAATCCGCCAGGCGCCGGCGGAGTCGCTCGAGGCTGTCGTCACTGGGCACGATCATTGCTTTTATTTGCTCCACTTTCTCTGAGAGGTTGCGAGCCGACATGCCGCGACGCCTACCGCCCCGTCTCGACGGGCGCCGGCTCGACGGGGGATGGATCCGGCAGTAGCACATCGACCGATGCGCGCAGGCAAACATATCACAACCGCCCTTTTCGGCATCGGCCTGTGCCTGTCGGCGGGTGCGTCCGGGTCGGCGGAGGTCCGCGGCGTGGTGACCCTGCAGCAGGCCGCGGCGTTCGGCACCCAGGTCGAGCCGTTGCGGCTCCCCGTCAGTGTCGCGCTCTTTCCGCTGGAAGGGCAGCGCCTGCCGGCGCGGCCGCCGGCACGCCACGACATCATGCTGCACGGGAATGCGCTCCGGCCTCTCTATCTCGTACTCCAGCGCGGCGACCGGCTGCGGTTCCGCAGCGAGGACGGTCTCTACCACGAACTCTTTTCGCGTGCGCCCCATTCCCGCCGGGGCGAGTCCCTGGAACTGCGCCTGGGCCCGGCCGCGACGGGCCGGGAGGCGAGCCTGATCATGGATGAGGCCGCGGACTGGCATTGGTTCTGCCGCATCCACGCCCGCAGCTATGCACGGGTGGACGTGGTGGACACGCCGCTGGTGCGGATGGTGGGCTCCGGCGAACCGTTCGAATTCGGCGGCTTGCCGCCGGGAAAATGGCGGCTTCGCGTCGCGGCCCCCGGCGCCGAGACCCGCCACCTCGAGGTCCGGGCGATGACCGCTCCGCCGCCGCTGGATGTCCGCGTGTCCGTCAAAGGCTTCACGCCCAGCACCGGCGCGCCGCAGCCCCCGCCCGGCGTCGAACAGCTGTATCCGGGCCGCCCCGGGACCTGACGCCATGAACATCAGCCAGAAGAACACGCTGTTCGTCGTCATGCTGGTGGTCCTGGTGCTGGCCGGTGTCAGTCTGTCCGGCTATCTGCTGATCCGCAACCATGTCGAGGCCGAGATCGACCGTGACCTGGCGCGCGCGCAGCGGGTGTTCGTCGAGGCCCAGAAGCACGCCTTCGACCGATTGGTGACGACCACCCGCGGGGTCAGCCGGGAACCGGCGCTGCTGGCGGCCGCGCTGACCGGCGACGCGGCGACGCTGCGCGGCATGCTGGAGGACATCTATCCGCGCCCGGGCATCGACCTGCTCGCGGTTTTCCTGGGCCACGGCCCCGGTTCGGCGGCGGCCGAGGGCCGCAAGCCGCATTTCACCTCGCCGCAGGTGCTGGCTTCGGAGCCGCTGCAGCAGCTGGTCCGTCAGGTGGGTGACGGCGCGGGCGTCGCCTACGGGAACGCCATGGTGTTCGACACCTTCCTGCGGCTGACCGCGATCCCCATCGAGAGCCCGCTCGGCGGCGCCATCGGCGTGCTGGTCACGGGCGAGGAGATCCGGCAGGCCGCGGTCGACGAGCTGAAGCTGCTGTTGCGCGCGGATATCGCACTGTACTCCGGCAATCTGCTGCTGGGCGCGACGCTGCCGGTCGACGCGGAGGATCTGGCGCAGCTGAGCTATGTCGACGAGCGCCGCGCGCCGTTGCGCTTCGACGCCGGGGGTGCCAGCTACATCGGGCATGTCTATCCGGTGCTCGCGGCGGACGGCCGGACCACGGTCGCCCGCGCGCTGCTGGCGCATTCCGCCGACAGCTACTGGGCGCCCTACCGGGAACTGGGCAAGAGCGGCGTTCTCATCGCCGTGCTCATTCTCCTGATCGCGGCCCTGGTCGGCATCAGCGTCAGCCGCGCCACGCTCACCCGTCCGATCATGGCGCTGGCCGAGGCGACCCGCCACATCGCCGCCGGCGACCTCACCCATCAGGTGCGGGTACGGCGCCGCGACGAACTCGGGCAGCTGGCCAACTCCTTCAATCACATGCTTGCCGATCTGAGCGCCTCGCAGGCGGAGCTGGAGCGCAATCGCCAGCGCTTCCACGATTTCGCCGAGAGCTCCTCCGACTGGCTGTGGGAAACCGACCATGGCGGACGCCTCGTCTACGTCTCGTCGGGCGTCACCGAGACGCTGGGCATGACGCCGGAAAGCTTCATGGGCCGCACCCTCGCCGAGGTGTTTCCGCGCGACGATCTCGCCGAGATCATGGTGCGCCTGGTGCCTGCCGAGGATCGCCGCTGCTATCCCTTCAAGGAAATCGAGTGCAGTGTCACCCTGCCCGACGGTGCGCGCCGGTACCTGCGCCTCAACGGCATGCCGGTGTTGAGCGACGGTGTCATCCACGGTTATCGCGGCACCACCCGCGACGTGTCCAAGACCAAGCAGGACGAAGAGCGCCTCACGGTGCTGTCCAATCAGGATCAGCTGACCGGCCTGGCCAACCGCCGCCGCTTCCTGATCGACCTCGCCCATGAGATCCGCCACGCGCAGTCGCGCAACCGGTCGGGTATTCTGATGCTGATCGATCTGGACCATCTCAAATTGGTCAACGACACCGCCGGCCATTCCGTCGGCGACGAGCTGATCGTGCAGATCGCGGGCGTCCTCGGCCGGCTGTGCCGTAACGAGGATCTGCTGGCGCGCCTGAGCGGCGACGAGTTCGCCATGGCCTTTCCCGACATGGATGCGCAGCAGGCGCAGGCCAAGGCGCGCGCGGTGCTGGAGGCGATCGCCGAACACCGGCCGCTGCACAAGGGCCGCGCGCTCCGGGTGTCGGCGAGCATCGGAGTGGTCCCCTTCCCGGCGTCGGGCGGCGATGCCGTCGAGCTGCTGGCCAAGGCCGACACGGCCATGTACGCGGCCAAGGACGCGGGCCGCAACCGCGCGAAGTTCTATGCCGAGGGCGACATGGCGCGCGAGCGCATGGGCACGCAGCTGGCGTGGAAGACGCGCATCGTCGAGGCGCTGGAGAACGATCTGTTCGAACTCGCCTTCCAGCCGATCGCCGCGCTGGTCGACGGCGCGGTGCATCATTTCGAGACGCTGGTGCGCATGCGCGACCGCGACGGCGGCAGCCTCATGCCCGGCAATTTCATCCCGACCGCCGAGCAGTTCGGGCTCATCGGACAGGTCGATCGCGTGATCGTGGCCAAGGCCTTGCGCTACCTGGCCGGACTGCCGCCGGAATTCGCCGCCGTCGGCATCTCCATCAATCTGTCCGGCATGTCCGTCGGCGATGACGAGGTGCTGATCCTGATAGAAAGCGAGCTGCGGGAGACCGGCATCGACCCGCGGCGCGTGACCTTCGAGGTGACCGAGACGGCCGCCTGCGCGCACATGGCCAAGGCCGCGGAATTCATCGCGCGCATCCGCCAGCTCGGCTGCCGCATCTCCCTGGACGATTTCGGCGTGGGATTCTCGTCGTTCTCCTATCTGAAGAACCTGCACGTCGACACACTGAAGATCGACGGCAGTTTCATCCGCGACATCACCCGCAGCCGTGACGATCAGCTGTTCGTGAAGGCGCTGGTGGACGTCGCCCGCGGCATGGGGATACGCACCATTGCCGAATTCGTCGAGACCTCCGAATGCATGGAGCTGCTGCGGCGCCTGGGCGTGGATTACGTGCAGGGCTATTTCGTGGGCCGGCCGGCCAGCGCCATCACGCGCCTCAGACTGGCGCCGCCGGGGTCGGGCGGAGAGGACCGTGCTGCAGCGAACTAGCGCGCGGACCCTAGCCCGCCAGCCGCGCCCGGGCCCGCGCGACCGCCGCGCGCACCTGCGCCGGCGCGGTGCCGCCGAGGTGGTTGCGGGCGGCCACGGAGCCTTCCGGCGTCAGCACCGCGAACACGTCTTCGCCGATGGCGGGCGAGAACCGCTGCAGCTCCTCGAGGGGGAGTTCGGACAGATCGCGGCCCAGCTCGATGCCGCGCCTGACCGCCTTGCCGACGATCTCGTGGGCATCCCGGAAGGCCACGCCCTTGCGCACGAGATAGTCGGCGAGGTCGGTGGCGGTGGAAAAACCGGCCAGCGCGGCCTCGCGCATGCGTTCGTGCCGCGGCTGGACGGCGGGCATCATGTCGGCGAACACGCGCAGACTGCCCTTGACGGTGTCGATGGCGTCGAACAGCGGCTCCTTGTCCTCCTGGTTGTCCTTGTTGTAGGCGAGCGGCTGGCCCTTCATCAGCGTCAGCAGGGCGACCAGGTGGCCGTTGACGCGGCCGGTCTTGCCGCGCACCAGCTCGGGCACGTCGGGGTTCTTCTTCTGCGGCATGATCGACGAGCCGGTGCAGAAGCGGTCGGGCAGGTCGACGAAGCCGAACTGCGCCGAGGTCCACAGGATCAGCTCTTCGGAGAAGCGCGACAGGTGCGTCATCAGAATCGCGGCGAAGCTGCAGAACTCGATGGCGAAGTCGCGGTCGCTGACCGCGTCCAGCGAGTTTTCGGCGGGTGCGTCGAAGCCCAGCAGCTCGGCGGTGTAGGCGCGGTCGATGGGATAGGTGGTGCCGGCCAGCGCCGCGGCGCCCAGCGGCATGACGTTCATGCGCCTGCGCAGATCGCGCAGCCGGCCGCGGTCGCGGTCCAGGTTCTCGAACCAGGCCAGCATGTGGTGGCCGAAGGTCACCGGCATGGCGACCTGCAGGTGGGTGAAGCCGGGCATGATGCTGTCGGCCTCGCGTTCGGCCAGGTCCAGCAGGCCCGTCTGCAGGCGGTGCAGCTCGGCGGCGATCAGGTCGATCTCGTCACGCAGGTAGAGGCGGATGTCGGTGGCGATCTGGTCGTTGCGCGAGCGGCCCGTGTGCAGTTTCTTGCCGGCGAGGCCGATACGCTCGGTCAGGCGCGCCTCGATGTTCATGTGCACGTCCTCCAGGGCGACCGACCACTCGAATTCGCCGCGCTCGATCTCGCCGCGGATCGCCGTCAGGCCGTCGACGATGGCGCTGCACTCGTCCGCGCTCAGCACGCCCACCTTGGACAGCATGCGCGCGTGGGCGATGGAGCCGGCGATGTCGTAGGCGTAGAGGCGCCGGTCGAAGCCCACCGAGGCGGTGAAGGCCTGGACGAAGGCGTCCGTGGATTCGCTGAAGCGGCCGCCCCAGAGCGTGCTGCCCGTGGGGGTGGCGGATTTGTCGCTGGACATGGTCGATTCCGTATGGACAACGGTGCAAGGCAGCCGAGTATAACCAAATCACGGCCGGATCCGGCAGTGGCGCGAGGACGCATCAGGCAGTGTCGAAACCGAACCGCATGACCGGACAGGGCGCCCGCTCGCCGCTGGCGCCGACCCTGGGCGAGACCTTCTTTCTGCCCAGTTTCTGCGGCATCCGCATGGTGTTCGCCGTGGTCGTGGTGGCGCAGCTGCTGGCCTTCATCCTGGTGCTGGCCTCGCCCTGGCAGGGGGACAAGTGGAGCGAGCTCGGCCTGGTGTCGCTGTTCGTGCAGTGGGTCGCCCTGGCGAGCGCCGCGGTGCTGTGCGTGCTGCGCCCCTGGCTGGCGGGTCTCAGCGCCCCGGCCGCCGCGCTGATCAGCTACCTGTCGCTGCTGCTGGTGACCGTGCTGCTCAGCGGGGCGGCGGTACAGCTCACCGGCCCGGCGGATGGTGGCGCTGGCGGCGTGGACAACGCCGATTTCGTGCTGCGCAACCTCGCCATCAGCGCGGTGCTGAGCGGCATGGTGCTGCGCTATTTCTATGTCCGCCACCAGTGGGCGCAGCAGGTCGAGGCGGAGGCGCAGGCACGTGTGCAGGCGCTGCAGGCGCGCATCCACCCGCACTTCCTGTTCAACAGCCTGAACACCATCGCCGCGCTCACGGTGAGCAATCCGGCGCTCGCAGAAGAGGTCGTGCAGGATCTGGCGGAGCTGTTCCGGGTCACCATGCGCGATATGCGCGAACGCGTGACCCTGCAGCAGGAGCTGGACTTCACGCGCAGCTATCTGCGCATCGAGTCGCAGCGCCTGGGCGGGCGCCTGCTCGTGGACTGGACGCTCAAGAACCTGCCTCTGCAGGCGCACGTCCCCGCGCTGATCCTCCAGCCGCTGGTGGAAAACGCGGTCTATCACGGCATCGAGCCGTCCGCCGGGGGCGGGCGGGTGCACATCCTCGGCACCTACAACCGGGGCGTGCTGCGCCTGGAGGTGCGCAACCCCCTGCCCGCGCAGCCGGCCCGCCGGCGCAGCGGCACCGGCAACCGCATGGCGCTCGACAACATCCGCGAGCGGCTGCAGCTCGCCTTCGGTCCCGAGGCGCGCCTGGAAATGGATCAGCGCGAGGGGCTGTATCGCGTGCGGGTCCTGTTTCCGCTGCCCGATGCGGGCGGGGCGGCGGCATGAGGGTGCTGCTGGTCGACGACGAACCCCTGGCCCGCGAGCGCCTGCGGCGCCTGCTTGCGGACCTGCCGCAGTGCGAGCTCTGCGGGGAAGCCGGCGACGGCCGCGCCGCCCTGGAGCTGTGCGACCGCCTGGCGCCGGACGTGGTGCTCATGGACATCCGCATGCCCGGCATGGACGGGTTGGAGGCGGCGCGCCACCTCGCGGGTCTGCCCGACCCGCCGGCGGTGATCTTCACCACGGCCTTCGGCGATCACGCCCTCGAGGCCTTCGAGGCCTGCGCGGCGGACTATCTGCTCAAGCCCATCCGCGGCGAGCGCCTGGCGGCCGCGCTGGGCAACGCGCGCCGCCTGACGCGCGCGCAGGCCGCCCAGCTGGATGCCGACGCCGGCGGGGCGCGCAATCACATCTGCGTGCGCGTGCGCGGCAACCTGCAGCTGATCCCGGTCGCCGACATCCGCTATTTCCGCGCCGACAACAAGTACGTGGCGGTGCGCACCGGCGAGGGCGAGTATCTGATCGAGGAGGCCCTGAAGACCCTGGAGGACGAATTCGGCCCGCGTTTCCTGCGCATCCACCGCAACGCCCTGGTCGCGGTGGATTTCATCACGGGCCTGGAGAAGACCGCCGAGGGCCAGTGCGCGGTGGTCCTGGCCGGCATCGACGAGCGCCTCGAGGTCAGTCGCCGTCACCAGGCGGACGTGCGCGCGCGGCTCACGGCGTGACGGCGGGCGGTATCCCTCAGTGCGCCTCGCCGCGCACCTGGCTCAGCGCGGCGTGGATGTTGTTGTCGAGATAGCCGCCGTAGAACTCGAGTGTGTTGATGCCGACCATGCGGTCGGTGAGTTCGCGGCCCCGGGCGTCGAGGAACAGCACCGTCGGCACCACCATGACCCGGTAGCGGCTGGCCAGCCGGTCGGCGTCGACGCGGCTGCCGTCGAAGTCCACCAGGGTGTCGTGATTGTCGATCATCACCTTGCGGATCAGAATCTTGTCGTCGTAATCCCCGCTGATGAGCATGGGCTTGAGGAACCACTCCTCGAGCTGCTCGCAGTAGCCGCAGGTCGATGAGGTGAACGACAGCAGGATCGGGAGCGAGCGGGCCTCCGCGGCCCGCGCGTCGGCCTTCAGGTCATGGCTCTCGACCACCTCGGGCGGGGCCGCCGGGCTCAGAGCGGGTTGCACCAGCCACGCCAGCGCAAATGCCAAGACCTTGAGATACTTGAGCTTGCAACGGACTTCACGCACTCGCTATCCTCCCCGTCTGGGCATCGCCGCGGACCCCGCGGTCCACATCGGGCGATGCCGTCCAGCGGTTCATCTGTTGCCACTGTGTGGCCGGACCGCTCCCACTGTCAAATCACAGCGCAGCCCATCATGTCCCAGCCCGTTTTGCGTATCGCCACCCGAAAGAGCGCCCTGGCCCTGTGGCAGGCCGAACACGTCCGTCAGGGGCTGCAGCTCCATCACCCCGGCCTGGAGGTGGAACTGGTCACCATGACCACGCGCGGCGACCAGATCCTCGACAGCCCCCTGGCCAAGGTCGGCGGCAAGGGACTGTTCGTCAAGGAGCTGGAACAGGCATTGCTGGATGGACGGGCGGACATCGCCGTACATTCCATGAAGGACGTTCCCGTGGACCTGCCGGAGGGTCTGGAACTCGCCGTGGTTCTGGAGCGCGAGGACCCGCGCGACGCTTTCGTATCCAATGAGTACGCCGCGCTGGCGGCACTGCCGCAGGGGGCGCGGGTCGGAACCTCCAGCCTGCGGCGCCAGTGCCAGCTGCGGGCTATCCGTCCGGACCTGGTCATCGGCGACCTGCGTGGCAACGTCAATACCCGCCTGGAGAAGCTCGACCGGGGCGACTTCGATGCCATCATCCTGGCTTGCGCGGGCCTGAAGCGGTTGGGCTTCCAAGGGCGCATCCGCGAGGAGATCGGGCCCGAGGTGATCCTGCCCGCCATCGGTCAGGGCGCCATCGGCATCGAATGCCGCGTCGGCGACAGCGCCATCCACGAGTACATCCGGCCGCTGGGGCATGCCCGCACCCGCGACCGCCTGCGCGCCGAACGCGCGCTCAATGCGCGGCTGAGCGGCGGCTGCCAGGTGCCGATCGCCGGTTACGCCGAACTGGACCAGGGCGTGATCGTGCTGCGCGGCCTGGTCGGCCGGCCGGACGGGAGCGAGATGGTCCGCGGCGTCATCAGCGGCCGGCCCGAAGATGCCGAAGAGCTCGGCGAAGTGCTCGCCGACGATCTGCTCGGCCGCGGCGCGGACGTCATCCTGCGTGAACTCTACGGCGAACACTGAGCGCGGCCCGCTCGCGGGGCGCCGCATACTGGTGACGCGCCCCGCCCATCAGGCCGATGCGCTGTGCCGCATGATCGAAGCCGCCGGCGGACACGCGCTGCGCTTTCCGGTGCTGGACATCCTGCCGGCGCGCGATCCCGCCACCGTGCAGGCCGGGCTGGCGCGGCTGGGGGACTACGACCTGGCGATCTTCGTCAGCACCAATGCCGTCAGTCATACGCTTGCCGCGCTGGCGCCGCGGCCCTGGCCGACGCGGGTGGCGGTCGCCGCCGTCGGGAGCGCCACGGCGCGGGCGCTGGCGGCGCAGGGCCTGGAGGTCGTCCATCCGCCCCGCGAGTTCACCAGCGAGGCGCTGCTGGCGATGCCGGCCTTCCAGCGGATGACGGGAAGGCGCGTGCTGATCCTGCGCGGTGACGGCGGTCGCGAGCACCTGCGCGAGACGCTGCTGGCGCGCGGCGCGCAAGTCGACTATCTCGAAGTGTACCGGCGCGCGCGATCCGAGGCCGATCCCGCCGCGCTGCTGGCGGAATGGCGCGGCGGCGGGATCGATGCCGTCCTGCTCGCCAGCGGCGAAAGTTTGCACAAGCTGTTCGCGATCGTTGGTACACTCGGAGCACCGCTGCTGCGCACCGCCACGCTGGTCGTCGCCAACGCGCGCACCGCGGAGCTGGCCCGCGGGCTGGGCCTGGACGGCACCATCGTCGTCGCCGCGGACGCCACCGACGGTGCGATGCTCGAGGCCCTCAAGCGGCACTTTTCAGGCGTGCCCGCAGCCGACACGAATTGAATCATGAGCCGGATCGAATCATGAGCGAAGAAAAACAGGATCAGGCGGCGGCTGCGCCGGCCACCCGCGAGACACCCACACCGCCGCCGGCGCCGCCGGAACGGGCCGAGACGCCTGCGGGCGCCCGTGCGCAGCGCCGCGGCCCGGCGTTGCCGCTCGCCGTTCTCGCCCTGCTGACCTCGGTCGGCGTCGGCACGGGTGGCTATTTCATATGGCACGAGGTGCAGCGGCTCGGTGACACGCAGCACGAGGTCCTCGCACGGATCGACGACCGTACGCAGACCTTCGAGCAGCGCCTGACGACGTTCGCCGCCCGCCTCGATGACGACCTCGCCGCAACCGAGCGCGCCCGCCGCGCACTCGAGGAAGAGCAGCGCAAACTGACCGCGGCGCAGGAGGCGCTGGAGGGGTCGCTGGGCGTGCTGCGCGCGCAACTCGGCCGCAGCCAGTCCGGGTGGATGCTGGCCGAGGTCCAGTATCTGATGCAGGTGGCCAACCAGCGCCTTCAACTGCAGCGCGACGTGGTCACCGCCGTGGCGGCGCTGGGCAGCGCCGATCAGCGTCTGCAGGAGCTCGCCGATCCCGGCCTGAATCCGGTGCGCGAACAGCTCGCCCGTGAGATGGCGGCACTCAACGGGGTCGCCCAGCCCGACATCGCCGGCATCGCCCTGGCCCTGGACAGCCTGGCGGCCCGCGTCGCCGCGCTGCCGCTCAAGGGCACTCAGCCGCGCCGCGCCGTCGGCGCGGAAGCGGAAGACGGCGACGCGGCCCCGGCCGCGGGCGACTGGCGGCAACTGCCGGCACTGGTTTGGCAGGAGCTCAAGCGCCTGGTGGTGGTGCGCCGCAATGCCGAGCCCGTCGAGGCGATGCTGGCGCCCGAGCAGCAGTATTTCCTGCGTCAGAACCTGCGGCTGCAGCTGGAGAGCGCGCGCCTGGCGGCGCTGCAGGCGACGCCCGAACCCTATCAGGCCAGCCTGCGCACGGCCCGCGCCTGGCTGGACGAGTATTTCGCCGGCGACGACCCGCAGGTCGCGGCGGTGCAGGGCCGGCTCGCGCAGCTGGCCGAAGTCGACGTACGTCCCGCCCTGCCGGATATCAGCGCCTCACTGCGGCTGCTGCGCCAGCAGATGCGGCTGGCCGAGCTGGCCGGCGGCCGCGAGCGCGGGCCGGCCGAAGCCCGGCCCGACGCCGGGGCGGCGCCATGAGGTTCCTGATCGCCATCATCGTCGCCCTGCTGGCCGCGGTGGTGCTCGGGCTGGTGCTGGTCCGGGAACCGGGCTACGTGCTCATCGCGCTGGGCGAGTGGTCGCTGGAGACCACGCTGTCGCTGCTGGTCTTCGCGCTGCTGCTCGGCTTCGCGGCGCTGTACCTGGCGCTGCGCTTCTTCGCCGGGCTGCGGCGCGCGCCGCAGCGGCTGCAGCACTGGGACCGGCGGCGCAAGGCCCTGCGCGCGCGCAATGCCCTCAACCGCGGTCTGATCGAGCTGTCCGAGGGCAACTGGAGCGGTGCCGAGAAACGCCTGCTCAAACACGTCGGAGACAGCGACAATCCGCTGATGAATTATCTGGCCGCGGCCCGTGCCGCCCAGCAGCAGGGCGCGCACGAGCGGCGCGACCATTACCTGCGCCTGGCCCACCGCGGCGTGCCCGCAGCCGACATCGCTGTCGGCCTGACCCAGGCGGAGCTGCAGATCGCCCATCGCCAGATGGAGCAGGCGCTGGCGACGCTGACCCATCTGCGCACCATTGCGCCGCGCCACGGCTACGTGCTCAAGATGCTGATGCGGCTCTATGAACGCCTGCAGGACTGGGAGCATCTGCGCGATCTCCTGCCGGAGCTGCGTCGACGCTCCGTGCTGAGCGTGGACGAGGCCGACCGCCTGGAGATCCGTCTGCACGGCGAGCTGCTGGCGCGGGCGGCGCGCGGCCGCGACCTCGAGCATCTGCGCGATGCCTGGAACCGCGTGCCGCGCCGGCTGATGCACGATGCCGGCCTGGTGCTGGCCTACGCCACCCATCTGCACGCCCTCGGGGAGGACGCCGATGCCGAGATCCAGCTGCGCGCCGCCCTGAAGCGGGACTGGGACGAACGGCTGGTGGATCTCTACGGGCGGCTGAGCGGCACGGACGCGGCCCTCCAGCTGAGCCATGCCGAGGACTGGCTGCGTACTCACGACCGCAACCCGGTGCTGCTGCTGGCGCTGGGACGGCTGGCGCTGCGTGCCGGCCTGTGGGGCAAGGCGCGCGGCTACCTCGAGGCGACCGTGGGCGTGGCGCCGACGGTCGAGGGCTATCATCTGCTCGGCAATCTGGCCGAACGCCTGGAGGACGGCGCGCTTGCCACCGACTGCTATCGCAAGGGCATGGCGCTGGCGACCGGCGCGAGTGCGCAGCTGCCCGCGCCGGTCTCGGGGGCGGACGGTACGGAAGCGGGCGACGACGACGGGCGCCTGCCGGCCAAGGCGGAGTTGCCGGCCTCAGGCTGAGCCGGTCGCGGTGGCGCGGGTGTCGGCGGCGAACTCGAAGGCGTCGGAGAACATCTGCGCGGCGGGCAGTCCCAGAGCGAGGAAGCGCGCCCGTGCCGCCTCGATCATCGCCGGCGGGCCGCTCATGTAGAGATCATGGCCGCTCAGATCGGGATAGCGGCGTGCCACCGCATCGCTGACCATGCCGGTCTCGCCGGTCCAGCGATCCTCCGGCCCGGGTTCCGACAGCACCGGCGTATAGCGGAAGTTCGGATGCCGCGCGCACCACTCGGCGATGCGGTCCTGCATGTACAGGTCGCGCCGTCCGCGCACGCCCCAGAACAGATGCAGCGGCCGCTCGAACCCTATGTGGAAGGCGTGTTCGAGCATGCCCTTGAGCGGCGCGAAGCCCGTGCCGCCGCCGACCAGGATCACCGGCCGCGGAGAGTCCTCGCGCAGGTAGTACGATCCCAGCGGACCCTCGATGCGCAGCACGGCCTTGGGCTTCA
This sequence comes from Gammaproteobacteria bacterium, assembly GCA_032907525.1. Lineage (GTDB taxonomy): Bacteria > Pseudomonadota > Gammaproteobacteria > Thiohalobacterales > Thiohalobacteraceae > JAHJQQ01. The sequence continues at coordinate 76,361 of JAJJPM010000077.1, read as the reverse complement.
TCTCCGTGAAGACGTAGTGGGTGAACTGCCCGCCCGGCACCAGCCGGACGTGCAGCTCGATGAACGCGTCGTCGTGCGGGGCGTTGGCGATGGAGAAGCCGCGCCGGCGGCCGTCCTTGAGCAGGATCTCCAGATACTGCCCGGCCAGGAACTGCAGCCGCTCGTTCGGCGGCAGCTTCAGGCGCAGGCGCATGATGTCGTGTGTGAGCGGGCTCAGTTCCGCGACCTTGGCCGGCAGGTTCTTGATCTCGATGTCGCCGGGCAGCCGGATCTCGCGGGCCTCCAGCACCAGATCGGTCTCGGGCACCGCCTGGCAGACCAGGACCCGGCCGGCCGCGGCGTCGGCATCGCCGAGCCCCTTCGGCGGGCCGTCGGGATAGCGGACGCGACCGCTCCGCAGATTCGCCATGCAGGTGCCGCAGGCACCGGCGCGGCAGCCGTAGGGCAGCACCACGCCCTGGCGCAGGCCGGCGGCCAGCACGGACTCGCCGGCCTCGGCCTGGAAACTATGGCCGCTGGGCCGGATCTGTACCTTGAAGGACATCTTGCTGGGAACGACGCTGGTTGAGAGGGCGGACAATTGTCACTTATTTGCGCGGGGAGATAAACCGATGGCGCCTGTGTTAATCGTGGGGTGCGGCTATGTCGGCCGGCGTCTCGCGCGGCAGCTGCGGACCGAAGGCCGCGCGGTGACCGGCCTGGTGCGCACCGCGGACTCGGCCGTGCGGCTGCGCACGCTGCACGCGACACCGCTGGTCGCCGACCTGGACGTGCCCGCACCGCTGCCCGCTCTGCCGGACGGCGCCGAGGTCTATTATTTCGCGCCGCCGCCCGCCGAGGGCGATACGGATCCGCGCCTGCGGCGGGTGTTGACCGCGCTCGCCGAGGCCCGGCCGCGGCGCATCGTCTACCTCAGCACCAGCGGCGTGTACGGCGATTGCGCCGGCGCCTGGGTTGACGAAAGCCATGCGCTGCGGCCGGCCACGCCGCGCGCCCGCCGGCGCGCCGACGCCGAGTCCGCGCTGCGGACCTGGAGCGCCGCCACCGGCGTGCCGGTGGTGATCCTGCGGGTGCCCGGCATCTACGGCCCGGGCAAGCTGCCGCTGGAGCGTCTGCGCAAGGGCCTGCCGCTGCTGCGGGAGGAAGACTCGCCCTACACCAACCGCATCCATGTCGACGACCTCATCGCCGCCTGCCGCGCCGCCATGACACGCGGGACGCCCGGTGACGCCTACAACGTCAGCGACGGCCGGCCTTCCAACATGACCGACTACTTCAACCGCATCGCCGATTTCACCGGTCTGCCGCGCCCGCCGCTGGTCGGCCGCGAGGACATCGACCGGCTCAGCCCCGGCATGCGTGCCTTCATGGAGGAATCCAAGCGGCTGGACAACCGCCGCATGCGCGAGGAGCTGGGCGTGGAGCTGCGCTATCCGACGCTGGAGGCAGGCCTGGTGGCCTGCCTGGAGGAGGACGCCGATGTCTGAACAGCCGATCCGCATCGACTATTTTTCGGACGTGCTGTGCGTCTGGGCCTATGCCGCCCAGATCCGCGTGGACGAACTCAAGACGCGCTTCGGTGCCCGGATCGAGCTGGTACAGCACTTCATCCCGGTGTTCGGCGACACGCGGCGCAAGATCGCCGAGGCCTGGGGCGAGCGCGGCGGCGCCGCCGCCTTCGGCGCGCATGTGCGGAGCGTGTGCGCCGAGTTCCCGCATGTCGAGGTGCATCCGGACATCTGGATGCGCGACGTTCCGGCGAGTTCGGCGAGCGCGCACCTGTTCCTGAAGGCCGTCGAACAGCTGCAGACGACGGCTCCATCGCCCGGGTTGCAGCCGGGTCTGCAGGGCAACACGCTGGTCGAGGCCGTTGCCTGGGCCTTGCGCCTGGCCTTCTTCCGCGATCTGCGCGACATCGCGCGCCGCGACGTCCAGCTGGAGATCGCCGCCCGTTTCGGTCTGCCGGCGGCGCCGCTGCTCGAGGCACTGGACAGCGGGGCGGCCATGGCGGAACTCTGCGCCGACCTGGAACTGCGTGACCGCTACCGCATCGAGGGCAGCCCCACGTACGTTCTGAACGAAGGCCGCCAGAAGCTCTACGGCAACGTCGGCTACAAGATCATCGAAGCGAACATCGAGGAGTTGCTGCGCCGGCCGACGGGGCAGGCGAGCTGGTGTTAGCGGTCCGGCACGGACCGGGAGGGTGATGACGCGCGCTAGGAGCCTGTCGGACTTGAGGCTGATCTACTGCGCCGGTGGGAGAGCGGCCCATTTTCCCGATCCTTTTCGTCGAATAGCGACGGCTATTCTCCTCAAACGATCGGAAAAATGGTCTCGCTCTCCCACCTTGCTCGCTACGATCGCTCAAGTCCGACAGGCTCCTAGTCGCCCGCCTTCGGTTCGATGCCCAGTTCGCCCCAGATGGCATCGATGCGCTGCCTGACGTCATCGCACATGCGGATCGGTCTGCCCCACTCCCGGGTCGTTTCGCCCTTCCATTTGTTGGTTGCATCGAAACCGATCTTGCCGCCGAGGCCCGACACCGGCGAGGCGAAATCAAGATAGTCGATGGGCGTGTTCTCGACGATGGTCGTGTCGCGCGCCGGGTCCATGCGCGTGGTCATGGCCCAGACGACATCTTTCCAGTCGCGCACGTTCACATCGTCGTCGGTGACGATGACGAACTTGGTGTACATGAACTGGCGCAGGAAGCTCCACACGCCGAGCATCACCCGCTTGGCGTGGCCGGGATACTGCTTCTTCATCGTCACCACCGCCATGCGATAGGAACAGCCTTCCGGCGGCAGGTAGAAATCGACGATCTCCGGGAACTGCTTCTGCAGGATCGGCACGAACACTTCGTTCAAGGCGACGCCGAGGATCGCCGGTTCGTCCGGTGGCCGTCCGGTGTAGGTGCTGTGATAGATCGGATCGCGGCGGTGGGTGATACGCTCGATCGTGAACACCGGGAAGCGGTCGACCTCGTTGTAGTAGCCGGTGTGGTCGCCGAACGGGCCTTCGTCGGCCTCCTCGCCCGGATGGATGAAGCCTTCCAGCACGATCTCGGCGCTCGCGGGCACCTGCAGGTCGTGGGTGATGCACTTCGTGAGTTCGGTCTTCGAGCCGCGCAACAATCCTGCGAAGGCGTATTCGGACAGCGAATCCGGCACCGGCGTGACCGCACCGAGGATCGTCGCCGGATCGGCGCCGAGCGCGACGGCGACCGGGAACGGTTCGCCGGGATGTTTCTGTTGCCAGTCGCGGAAATCCAGCGCGCCGCCCCTTGTGCTAAGCCAGCGCATGATCACCTTGTTGCGGCCGATCACCTGCTGGCGGTAGATGCCGAGGTTCTGCCGTTCCTTGTGCGGCCCGCGCGTGCACACCAGCGCCCAGGTGATCAGCGGGCCGGCATCCTCGGGCCAGCAGGTCTGGATCGGGAATTTCGACAGATCGACGGCGTCGCCCTCGAGAACGACCTCCTGACAGGGTGCGCCCTTGATGACCTTCGGCGCCATATCCAGCACCTTCCGGTATACGGGCAGCTTCTCCCACGCGTCCTTCATGCCCCTGGGCGGCTCGGGTTCCTTCAGGAACGCGAGCAGCCTGCCGACCTCGCGCAGCGCGTCGACGGAGTCCTCGCCCATGCCCAGCGCGACACGCCTCGGCGTGCCGAACAGATTGCCGAGCACCGGAATCCTGTGACCCTTCGGGTTCTCGAACAGCAGCGCCGGCCCGCCCGCACGCAGCGTGCGGTCGCAGACCTCGGTCATTTCCAGATACGGATCGATCTCGGCGCGGACGCGCTTCAGCTCGCCCTGCTGTTCGAGCTGACGGATGAAGTCGCGCAGATCGCGGTAGTTCATACAGCGAACTCCGCCACCACCGGCGCATGGTCGGAAGGCCGCTCCCAGCCCCGCGGCGCCTTGTCGATGCGGCAGGCGGTGCAGGCTTCACACAGGGCGTCGCTCGCGAGAATGTGGTCGATACGCAGACCCATGTTGCGGCGGAAGGCGTTCATGCGGTAATCCCACCAGGTGAAGCTCTTGTCCGGCTGGTCGAAGCGGCGGAAGCTGTCGCACAGGCCGAGATCCAGCAGGCGCCGGAAGGCGGCGCGTTCGGGGTCGGAGAACAGCACGCTGCCGCGCCAGGCCTCCGGATCGTGGACGTCGGCGTCGTCCGGCGCGATATTGAAATCGCCGACCACGACCAGTCTGGCATGTCGCGCCAGTTCTGTCTTCAGCCAGGCACCGAGCTTGTACAGCCAGTCGAGCTTGTACTGATATTTGTCGGAGTCCACCGACTCGCCGTTGGGCACGTAGAGGTTGATCAGGCGTAGCTCGCCGCAGGTCGCAGCGAGTACGCGGCGTTGCGGGTCGTCCAGGCCGGGAATATCGGTGACGATGTCGGTGACCGGAGTGCGGCTCAACACCGCCACACCGTTGTAGGTCTTCTGCCCGGAGAACACGGCGTGATAGCCGGCCGCGACACAGTCCGTTTCCGGAAACTGGTCGTCGGTGAGCTTGGTCTCCTGCAGCGCGAGCAGGTCCGGCCGCTCGCTTTCCAGCCATTGCAGCACCTGCGGCAGCCGCACGCGCAGGGAGTTCACATTCCAGGTGGCGATTTTCATGGGTGTCAGGTGAAATGATCGTTAGCCACGAAATCCACAAAACCCACGAACGTTGATAATGCCATGAATCATTTTTGTGGGTTTCGTGGATTTCGTGGCTATGAAGGTCTTTTAGGCCGCGAGGCCGGAATGGCGCAGCAGCGCGTCGATGGTCGGTTCGCGGCCACGGAAGTCGATGAACAGTTCCATGGGTTCGCGCGAGCCGCCGCGTTCCAGGATGCTGGTCAGGAAGCGCATGCCGGTCTCGCGGTCGAAGATGCCGGCCTCCTCGAAGGCCCCGAAGGCGTCCGCCGACAGCACCTCGGCCCACTTGTAGCTGTAGTAGCCCGCCGCATAGCCGCCGGCGAAGATGTGCGAGAAGCTGTGCGGGAAGCGGTTGAACGACGGCGGCCGCACCACGGCGACCTGCTTGCGCACCTCGTCGAGAATCTCGTAGACGCGCCCGCCTCTGGCCGGATCGTAATCGCGGTGCAGGCGGAAATCGAAGATAGAGAACTCCAACTGGCGCACCATCTGCATGGCCGACTGGAAGTTCTTCGCCGCCGTCATGCGCTCGAAGAGCGGCTGCGGCAGCGGTTCGCCGGTGCGATAGTGCCCTGCGATGAGATCCAGCGCTTCGCGCTCCCAGCACCAGTTCTCCATGAACTGGCTGGGCAGCTCGACGGCGTCCCAGGCGACACCGTTGATGCCGGACACGCCGGCGTAGTCGACCTGGGTGAGCATGTGGTGCAGGCCGTGGCCGAATTCGTGGAACAGCGTGATCACCTCGTCGTGGGTGAACAGCGCCGGATCCTCGCCGATGGGCGGTGAGAAGTTGCAGGTGAGATAGGCGACCGGCGTCTGCAGGCCGTCGGCCGTCACGCGCCGGGCGATGCAGTCGTCCATCCAGGCGCCGCCGCGCTTGTGCGGGCGTGCGTAGAGATCGAGATAGAACTGTCCACGCAGCCGCCCCGCTCCGTCCTTGATCTCGTAGAAGCGCACGTCGGGATGCCAGGTGTCGACGCCTTTCACTTCGGCGATGTCCAGTCCATACAGCCGGTTGACCACGGCGAACATGCCCGGCAGCACGCGCGTCTCCGGGAAATACGGCTTCAGCTCCTCCTGCGAGATGGCGTACTTGTGCTGGCGCAGTTTTTCCGAGTAGTACGGAATGTCCCAGGATTCCAGTTCCAGCGCACCGTGCTGCTCGCGGGCGAAGCGGCGCAGCTCCTCGAGATCGGCGATGGCGCGCGGCTTGGAGCGGTCGGCCAGATCGGTCAGGAAGCGCATCACCTGGTCGGTACTCTGTGCCATCTTCGTCGCGATGGAGCGTTCGGCGTAATTGGCGAAGCCGAGCAGCTGTGCCGCCTCGTGTCGAAGCGCGAGGATCCGCTCCATGATCGGGCCGTTGTCCCACTTGCCGGCGTGCGGTCCCTCATCGGAGGCGCGCGTCACATAGGCGGTGTACAGTTCGCGGCGCAGCGCGCGGTCGTCGGCATAGGTGAGCACCGGGTAATAGGATGGATATTCCAGATTGAACACCCAGCCTTCCAGTCCTTCGCGTTCGGCGGTCTGCCGGGCGAGCGCGAGGGCACTCTCAGGCAGGCCGCTGAGGCGCAGCTTGTCGGTGATCTGCAGCTTCCAGGCGTTGGTGGCGTCCAGCAGGTTCTCCTCGAATTTGGCATGCAGCGAGGACAGCTCCTGCATGAGCGCCTTGTAGCGCTCGCGCTGCGCCGGCGGCAGGGCAATGCCGGACAGTCGGAAATCGCGCAGGGCATTGTCGATGATCTTGCGCTGCGCGGTGTCCAGGCGCGCGTACTCGGGGCCGTCGGCGATCTGCCGGTAGGCCTGATACAGCGCCTCGTTCTGGCCCATCTCGGTGCCGTATTCCGACAGCTTCGGGAGGCAGGCGTTGTAGGCCGCGCGCAGCGCCTCGGAATTGACCACGGAATTCATGTGGCCGACCGGCGACCAGGCGCGCGACAGTCTGTCCTCGACGTCTTCGATGGGCTGGACCAGGTTCGCCCAGGTATAGGCCGTGTTCTCGGCGAGCACGCGCGCGACGGTGGCGCGGCAGTCGGCGAGCAGCGCGTCGAGTGCCGGTTCGACGTGTTCGGGCTCGATCCTGGAGAACGGCGGCAGGCCGGTCAGGCCGAGCAGCGGATTGTCGGTCATGAGGTTCCTCGCGAGGTCTTCGATGCGTAGCCGAGGGTGTCGGACGGTACTCTAGCATGCGTCCCCGAGGCGGACCAAAGCATCGCGACCAGCGTTCGGACAGGGTCACGGCAGCACGCGGAGCAACCCGGAAAGACACCTGTTCCATCGTCATTCCCTTTCGTGTATTTCCGCGTGCTTCCGTGGCTATAATGCACGGTCTTCCGGAGACTGTCTCAAGGTATCTGTTCCATGCCCAGGCACTACGATCTGATCGCCATCGGCGCCGGCAGCGGCGGTCTCTCGGTGGCGGAGCGCGCGGCACGCTACGGCGCGAAATGCGCCGTCATCGAGAGCGGCCCGCTGGGCGGCACCTGTGTCAACGTCGGCTGCGTGCCCAAGAAGGTGATGTGGTTCGGTGCCGGCCTGGCGCACGCTCTGGAGGACGCTGCCGGCTACGGTTTCACCCTCGGTACCTGGCGCTTCGACTGGCAGACCCTCAAGCACGGACGCGACCGTTATGTGCACAACATCAACGCGTGGTATCACACCTATCTGGCCGACTCGAACATCGACGAGATCAACGGGCGCGCGCGCTTCGTCGATGCCCGCACGCTGGAGGTCGGCGGCGAGACCTGTACGGCGGATCATATCGTCATCGCCACCGGCGGCTATCCGACGGTCCCGGACATTCCCGGCGCGGAGCTGGGCATCACGTCGGACGGCTTCTTCGAGCTGGAAGCGCTGCCGCGCCGGGTCGCCATCGTCGGCGCGGGCTACATCGCCGTCGAACTGGCCGGCATGCTGCGCGCGCTGGGCTCGGACGTGACCCTGCTGCTGCGGGGCGAACATCTGCTGCGCGGCTTCGATGCCATGCTGCGCGAGAGTCTTATGGAGGAGATGCTGGGCGCCGGCGTGAACATCCTCGCCGGTACCCACGTGCAGGCCCTGGAACGCGATGCGGCCGGGGCGCTGCGCATCGCCTGCAGCAACGGCCAGCGGCTGGAGGGCTACGATCAGCTCATCTGGGCGATCGGGCGCACGCCGGCCACCGCCGACCTGGACCTGGGTGCGGCCGGCGTCGTATGCGACAGCGAGGGCTACGTCCCGGCCGATGCCTTCGAGGCCACCAACGTGCCCGGCATCTATGCGGTCGGCGACGTCAATGGCAAGGTGCAGCTCACGCCCGTGGCCATCGCCGCCGCGAGGCGCCTGGCCGACCGCCTGTTCGGTGGCATGAAGGATCGCCATCTGGATTACGCGCTGATCCCCACGGTGGTGTTCAGCCATCCGCCCATCGGGACCGTTGGACTGACGGAGGAAGAGGCACGGGCCCGGCACGGCGATGGCGTGACCATCTACAGCACCCGCTTCACGCCCATGTACCACGCGTTGAGCGGCCGGCAGGAGAAGACCGCCATGAAGCTGGTGACCGTCGGCGCCCAGGAGAAGGTGGTCGGCTGCCACATCATCGGCCTGGGTGCCGACGAGATGCTGCAGGGCTTCGCCGTCGCCATCCGCATGGGCGCGACCAAGCGCGATCTGGACGATACGGTGGCGATTCACCCGACCAGTGCCGAAGAGCTGGTGACGATGCGGTGACCGGGATCAGGGGCCAGGTAGGGGCTAGGGGTTGGGGATTGGGACGAACAATAACCTGTGGTTTACTTCCCCTGACCTGTGACCGGGGACAGACTTAAGTCTGTCCCCTACACGCGGGACAGACGTAAGTCCCCTACACCCAGCCCCTGGTCCCATGCCCGTCCGTCCCTTCGAATCGAAAACCCCGCGCATCGCCGACAGTGCCTATATCGACCCCCAGGCCCTCGTCATCGGCGATGTCGAGATCGGTGCCGACGCCTCGCTGTGGCCGAATGTGGTCGCCCGTGGCGATATCCATTCCATCAGAATTGGTGACAACACCAATATTCAGGATGGGTCTGTTTTACATGTCTCCCATGACAGCGAGTTCGCCCCCGGCGGATTCGCCCTGACCGTGGGGCGTGGGGTCACCGTCGGCCACCAAGTCATCCTGCATGGCTGTGTGGTGGAGGATAACTGTCTGATCGGTATGGGATCGATCGTCATGGACGGGGCCGTGATCGCGGCCGGGACGATGCTCGGCGCGGGCAGTCTGGTGCCCCCCGGCAAGGTGCTGGAGGGCGGTTATCTCTGGGTCGGGCGGCCGGCACGGCGGGTCCGGGCACTGACTGCGGACGAACGGCGCTACCTGGCCTATTCGGCCGCGCATTATGTCCGGCTGAAAAACCGGTATCGCGCGGGGTCTTGAGACGGGGTTATACTCCGCGCATCGCGCCCCGTTGATGACGCATCGGGGCGGGAGCCAATAACAATCCAAACAACATGTGCTGTCGGGACGGCAGCGATCATTCAGGCGAGGTGGCCATGAATCTCTTCATAGGAGATCTGCCCATCGACGCCACGGAAGGCGATCTGTGCCGGCTGCTGCGGTTGAGGCAGCGTGACGTTGCGCGTCGGTTGCGCATCTTCAAGAAAGCCGCACGGGATGGACATACACGCCGTTTCGGTTTGCTGCACGTCGCATCCGATACGGACCTGCGCAAGCTCCTGGATCGGGGGCGCACACTCGAGCTCCGCGGCCGGCGGCTGAACGTGCGGGAATTCGTCCCGCGCGCGGTCGGGAACGAACGCCGGGCGCTGGACTGGCGTCAGCGGCCCTGGCCGCATCCCGAGCGGCGGCACGCGGAGCGGCGGGCCGGCCCCTGAGCGCCGGGCCCGGCTCGGGCTGCTGCCTGACGCCCCCACAGCGCCCGCGGCGGCCTGCTGTCAGCCGGCGCGCAGTCTCGCGATCACCGGGGCGGTATCGGGCCGCACGCCCCGCCAGATGAAGAAAGCCTCGGCGGCCTGTTCGACCAGCATCCCCAGCCCGTCCAGCGCCCTCGCGCAGCCCTGCGCCAGCGACCAGCGGACGAATGCCGTCGGCTCGCTGCCGTACATCATGTCGTAGGCGCAGGCGCCGGGTGCAAACACCGTAGCGGGTAGAGGCGGTACCTCGCCGGTAAGGCCGGCGGCGGTGGCATTGATCGCCAGATCGAAGGACCGTCCCGACAGTTCTCCGAAACCGCAACCGGTGATCGGCCCCAGTCCACCGAAGATTGCGGCGAGTTCATGGGCACGCTCGGGCGTGCGGTTGGCGATTACCAGCGTCGCTGGCCGTTCGGCCAGCAGCGGCTCGATCACGCCACGCGCGGCACCGCCGGCCCCGACCAGCAGCACCCGCCGCCCCTCGATCCGTATTCCGTGGTTGTCGCGCAGATCGCGCACCAGGCCGACCCCATCGGTGGTGTCGCCGCACAACCGCTCATCGCCATCCCACCACAGTGTGTTCACGGCACCGGCGCGTTCGGCCCGCGGTGTGCGCCGGCTCGCGAGCCGCCAGGCATCCTGTTTGAACGGGACCGTCACGTTCAGGCCCTTGCCGCCGTCGCGGCGGAATGCGTCTACGGCCTCGGTGAAGCGTCCGATGTCCACCAGGATGGCGTCATACGTCAGCACCTGGCCGGTCTGCCCGGCGAACTGCCGGTGGATCAGCGGCGATTTGCTGTGGGCGATGGGATTGCCCATGACCGCGTAGCGGTCCGGCTGTGTGGTCGCGTTCACCCGAAGAGGATCATCAGTATGTAGAAGAACGTGATCGACAGGATCGCGCCGGCCGGCAGCGTGACGATCCAGGACAGGAAGATCGTGCGCACGACATTCATGTTGAGGGCGGCGATACCGCGCGCCAGGCCGACGCCCAGTACGGCGCCCACCAGGGTATGCGTGGTCGAGACCGGCAGGCCGGTGCCGGATGCCAGCACGACGGTGGTGGCCCCGGCCAGGGTCGCGGCGAAGCCGCGGCTGGGCGTCAGCTCGGTGATGCCGGTGCCGAGCGTGGCGATCACCTTGTGGCCGTAGGTGACCAGGCCGATCACGATGCCGGCGCCGCCGAGCAGCAGGATCCAGGCGGGCATGAGGCTCTTCTGCGCGACCTGTCCCCCGCTCTCGACGATGCCGATCACCGCGGCCAGTGGACCGACGGCGTTGGCCACGTCGTTGGAGCCGTGCGCGAAGGCCATCGCGCAGGCGGTGACCATCATCAGGATGCCGAACACCTTCTCGACGTTGGTGAAGTGGAAGTCGCTGTCCTCGCGCGGATCGAACTTCAGCCGGCTGATGGCGAAGATGCCGAACAGCATGACCACCAGGCCGATGCCGAACGCGACGCCGTAGCTTTGCCAGGCGCTGAGCTTCAGGCCCGTATGCGACAGCCCCTTCTGGATGGTGACCAGCGAGATGATGAAGCCCACCAGGAAGATGTAGACCGGCACGTAGCGCTTGGCGGCTTCCAGTGGATGGCGGGCGTTGAGGATGAAGGTCTGCACGCTGACGAACAGCCAATAAGCGATGATGCCGGCCAGCGCCGGCGATACGACCCAGCTCATGACGATCGAGCCGATCTTGCCCCATTTGACGGCATCCATGCCGACACCGACCGCCGCGAAGCCGACGATGGCGCCGACGATGGAGTGCGTGGTGGAGACCGGCCAGCCCCGCTGCGAGGCGAGCATCAGCCAGATGCCGGCCGCCAGCAGCGAGGCGAGCATGCCGAAAACCAGCAGCTCCGGATTGCCTTCGAACAGATTCGCGTCGAGCATGCCGCTGCGGATGGTCGCGGTGACTTCGCCGCCCGCGAGGTAGGCGCCTGAGAATTCGAAAATTGCGGCGACGACGATGGCCTGGCGTATGTTCAGCGCGCGCGAGCCGACGGACGTGCCCATGGCGTTGGCGACATCATTGGCGCCGACGCCCCAGGCCATGAAAAAACCGAACGTGCAGGCCAGGACGATGAAGATCGTAGCGTGGTCCATGTGGATCCCGGTGAGTCAGTTCAGTTGGTGGTGATCAGCGTGCGAGCATGAGTTCGAGGCGGCTGCCGACGCGCTGGGCCAGGTCGGCCAGATCGCCGACCCAGTCGATGACGCGGTACAGGAACATCACCTCGACGGGCGGCAGTTCGGTTTCGCGCTTGAACAGTTCCGCACGGACGCGCACCTGGATCTTGTCGGTGTCGCTCTCGATCTCGTCGAGCTTGCGGATGATGGAATGGACCAGGTCGACCTCGCCGCCGCGAAAGCCGGTCTCGACCAGTTCGTCCAGTTCGTTGATGGCCGCCTGAGCCTGCACGGCGGCATCGATGCAGCGCTCGAGGTATTCCATGAAGAGCTGCGACAGGGGGGCGGGAATGGCCATCTGGCGGCCGGTGATCAGGCCGGCGATGTCCTTCGCACGGTTGGCGATCTTGTCCTGCGAGGTGAGCACTTCCAGGAGGTCGCGCCGCGACACCGGCATGAAGAGGCTGTTGGGCAGGTGCAGGCGCATCTCGCGCTTGAGCTTGTCGGCGTCGCGTTCGAGCTGCGACACGCGCGCCTGCTGGGCGCGTGCCTCGTCCCAATCGCCCGCCAGAACCGCCTTCATGAAGGGCTTCAGCGCCTGTACGCAGTCGATGACGGCAGCCATCTGGCGCTGCAGGGGTCTGATCGGCGAGACACCGAACAGGCTGGAGATGGTGGTGCGTACCATGCCGGTACCTCGACGGCTCGGGATGACCGGCGCGATTGTAACCTGAAAATTGCGCCGGGGTTCAGTCCGGTTCGCGCAGCCAGGCGGCCGCCTGCTTGGCGAAATAGGTCAGGATGCCGTCGGCGCCCGCGCGCTTGAACCCCAGCAGCGACTCGAGCACCACCGCGCGCTCGTTCAGCCAGCCGTTCTGGCTGGCGGCCTTGAGCATGGCGTATTCGCCGCTGACCTGATAGGCGAAGGTCGGCGCCCCGAACCGGTCCTTCACGCGCCGCACGATATCCAGATAGGGCATGCCGGGCTTGACCATGATCATGTCGGCACCCTCGTCCAGATCCAGGGCGACCTCCCACAGCGCCTCGTCGCTGTTGGCCGGGTCCATCTGATAGCTGTACTTGTTGCCGGCGCCGAGGTTCGCCGCCGAACCCACGGCATCCCGGAACGGCCCGTAGAAACTGGAGGCATACTTGGCCGAATAGGCGAGGATGCGGGTGTTGATGTGGCCGGCCCCCTCCAGCGCGACGCGGATGCGGCCGATGCGGCCGTCCATCATGTCCGACGGCGCGACCACGTCGGCGCCGGCGGCCGCGTGCGACAGCGCCTGCTTCACCAGGACCTCGACCGTCGCGTCGTTGAGCACGTAGCCGGAGGCGTCGATCAGGCCGTCCTGACCGTGGGTGGTGAAGGGGTCGAGCGCCACGTCCGTGATCACCCCCAGCTCCGGCTGGGCCTGCTTGAGCGCGCGCACCGCACGTTGCGCCAGGCCGTCGGGATTGAAGGCCTCGCGCGCATCCTCGCTCTTGCACTCGGCCGGGGTCACCGGAAACAGGGCGACGGCGGGGATGCCCAGTGCGACCAGTTCGGCCGCTTCCTCGAGCAGTTGGTCGATGCTGACGCGCTCCACGCCCGGCATGGATGCGACCGGCTCACGCTGTCCGCTGCCTTCGACGACGAACATGGGGTAGATGAGGTCGTCCGCGGTCAGCCGGTGTTCGCGCATGAGCCGCCGCGAAAATATGTCGCGACGCATGCGCCGCATGCGAACCCGCGGAAAACCGCCCCTGCCGGTGTCGAACTCGCTCACTGCCCCCGTCCTCGCCTGTCGGAAATCGGAAGCCGAGTGTACCCGCTGGGGCCGCGGGCGTCACGGCGCACGCCGCGGGACGCGTGCTAGCATGACCGCGGATGTGCCGGGGCGAGCCGGGTCTGTCTTTATCCCAAAAACCGTATTCGCCACGGAAGCCCACGGAAAAGCACGGACGAGATCACATGCTTCACACAACAGTCCAGCTTACCCGCCAGGTGCCGAGTCGGAGCTTCGCGACGCGGTCTCACTTCAATGTCTTCCCTGTGCTTCCGTGGCTGAAATGAGTTATTCAGGTTCATCCGACTATCGCGTTGCCGAGTCGGTGTGGCTGGAGCCGGACGCGGCGCTGCCGCCCGCGGGCTGGTACGCAACTCCCCTGTCCGGCGAGGCCGCCGCCGCGCTCGCCCAGGCGGCCCACCGCGCCGCACAACGTGCCCTGGCCGCCGGCGGCGACGCCTGGCGACCGCGTCTGGGCGGGCTGATCGCACAGTACTGGTCGGGGCGGCCGGTGGAACTGGACTACCGAAGCCTGACGGCGACCGCGCCACAGGTTGCCAGGCCGCTGGTGGAGCTGGTTTACGGTCAGTTGCTGATCAGCCGCAAACGCCGCGGCGCGCTCCGGCATCTCGACCGGGGATTCGCCCTGCTGGCCCCGACCCTGAGTCCTGCGGACTATTTCGCCCTGCTCAAACGCCACGAACTGCTGCGCGTGCTGGCCCTGACGGACGTGGACGCCGGACCCTTCGATCTGCCGGAGCTGCTGGTCGAGGCCCGGGTGATCCGACGTCTGCGGCGCGGCGGCCGCGGGTCGCTGGCGCCTCCCTCCCACGACGATACCCTGGGGTAGCGCGGCCAGGGGTGACGTCATTCCGTCACTTCCTGACGCCGGACTGACAGAGATGCACCATGGCAGGGAACGGCAGCTCGGAGCCCGGCCGGATGGGATAATATTTTAGATGTATTTTCAGTAGGTTATTATTTTTGGGCTGGTTGGCACGCGGAATGCTATGGAATAAACCGAGGGCGGCGTGGGTCATTCAAGGAACGAAAGGCCGCGCCGCTGACCTCACCGGGACCGGGATAGTGAAGCAGTCCCCTGTGGCATGAGTCCGAGCGGGATCGAACCCAAAAATATCGGACTGAACCGGGCCGCTGACGACATGGTGTGCAGTACCGCTAGCCGGAACTCCTGAAGTGTCGCGCAGTCCATACGGGTGAGTTGGCTGGTTCGTTCCAGCGGGCTCATGCCACAGGTGATTCATGTGGTGGTTCCGATCGACTCCTCCGACGCTGAAAAGCGTTTTTAGCCCCGCTGAACAAGCGGGGTTTTTTTTGCCCTTCAGGCCAGCACCGGCGGCAGTTGCGGTGTCAGCGCCTGCTTCTCCGCCACGGCGCCGCCCCCCAGGGCGAAGCCGAGCGGTTCGCCCCCCGGTCCATGGAACAGGGCCCGGACGCCGCCGGCCGTCACCGTTTCCGTCCAGGCTCCCGTGGCGCCCGGCGCCGGCGGGGCCACTACGACCGGATAGGCCGGTGTCTTCACCACCACGGGCATGGCCGGGTAGCGGACAGCGGTCGGCTGGCCCGCCAGCGTTTTGGCCAGGGCACGTGCGGCGTGCATGATCGGCATCACGAAAGGCAGTACCAGCCCTTCGACCTCCGCACAGTCACCGAGCGCATAGACGTGCGTCATGCCGGTCTGCAGGCGGCGGTCGACGCGGATCCCGCGCCCGGTCGCCAGTCCCGCCCCCTGTGCCAGCTCCAGCCGCGGCCGCAGCCCGATGGCCGAAAGCACCAGATCCGCGGTGAGCCCCTCGCCGTCGGACAGGGTGATCCGGAACCCGGAGCCTGCGCGGTCGATGCGCTGCACCGAGCGGCCCAGCCGCCAGTCCACGCCGGCCGCCGCGAAGGCCGTCCGCAGCGCGGTGCCGAGCCCCGGCGTGACGAGGCGTCCGAGCGGCTGATCGGCCAGATCGACGAGGGTCACTGCATAGCCCTGGCCGAACAGGTCATTGGCGAACTCGCAGCCGATGAGGCCGGCCCCGATGATCAGGACCGAGCGCCTGCCCTCCAGCCGTGCCCGGAACACGGCGTAGTCGGTGAGATCGTTGATCGAGAGTACGTCCGCCGCGCCATCGCCCTCGATGGGGAGCCGGATGGGGTCCGCTCCGACCGCCAGCACCAGATCGCGGTAGGCGATGTCGCCCTGCGATGTTGTCAGTTTGGGCGCCGCGGGATCGATCGCCGTCACGACGGAATCGGCGTGTATGGCGGCATTCAGCTGGCGCGCCATTCCGGCGCGATCGGCGTTGACCAACTGCACCGCGCCTTTGCCCTGGGCCAGGGCGTTGGAAAGCATCGGCTTGGAATAGAAGTCGCCTCCGTCGCGGGTGACGATGACGAGCGGTGTCGCGGTGTCGAGCTTGCGGAACTCGCGGGCGACGGTATAGCCCGCGAGCCCCGAGCCGACGATGACCACCGGCCGGGCCGCCTCGTCCGCGCCGCCGGTCATGCCATTTCGACCATTTCGAAGTCGGCCTTGCTGACGCCGCAGTCCGGGCATTCCCAGTCCTCGGGGATGTCCTCCCAGCGGGTGCCCGCCGCGATGCCTTCGCTCGGCAGGCCCTCGGCCTCGTCGTAGATGAATCCGCACACCACGCATTGCCACTTTTTCATGTCGTTCACCTCTGTCTGGTCTCGGGTTGGCCCTTCAGGCGGGCTGGTCGTCGAGGCGTGCCAGCGCCTCACGGTAATGGTTTGCGTGGCGTTCCTCCACCTTGGCGAGCGCCGCGAAGCGCTTGGCCGCCTTCTCCAGCACCTGCCGGAACATGTCGGCGTGTTCCTTCGATTCGGCGATCTGCTCGTCGAATTCGCGCACGGCGTCGTCGCGGCGCTCCTGCTCCGCCATATGGCGGAAGCTCGGGTACATCTCGGTGTACTCGTAGGTCTCGCCGGCGATGGCCAGTTCCAGGCACTTGGCCGGCGTCAGCCGGTCGGCCGGGAACAGCAGGTCCATGTGGCCGAATGCATGCTGCACCTCCTGGGCCGCCGTGGCCTCGAATACCCGGGCGGTCTCTTCGTCGCCCTGCGCGCGGCAGATGCGGGCGAAGTAGAGGTACTTGGTGTTCGCCATCGATTCGCCGGCCAGGGCCGACTCGATGTTCTTCACGGTGATGGAATCTTGCTGCTTCATGCCCTGCCCTCCAATATCCAATGTGTCTGTGACGGGTACAGACTAGAGGGGTAGGCATGATTAATCTAATTGAACGTAACGATATTTACGATAGTTAATAACTATCTTTGGCGGCCGGGCTCAGACCAGGATATGGATCCCGCCGAGTTCGCTGGCGAGGATCGCCTGCCGCACCGCCTCGATGGCCTTGGGCCGCGGAAAACTCTTGCGCCAGGCGAGGGCGATGCGCCGCTGCGGCTCCGGCGGCGCGAAGCGCCGAATCTTGACCAGGCGCTGGGCGTAGCGGTCGGCGCCCGCCGCCGTCGCCGGCAGCACCGTGATGCCCATGCCGCTCGCCACCATGTGGCGTACGGTTTCCAGCGAGGTGCCTTCCACGGTCTGCGCCAGGCGGTCGGTGCCGGCCTCATGAGCGCAGGCCGGACATGCATCCAGCACCTGATCCCGGAAGCAGTGGCCGCGGCCGAGCAGCAGCAGGCTCTCCTCGGCGAGCGCTCCGACGGGAATGGCCTCGCGCTCCTGCCAGGGGTGGCCGCTGGGGATCACCACGACGAAGGGCTCGTCGTAGATGGGCAGGGTGATGATGCCCTGTTCGGTGAACGGCAGAGCGATGACGATGAGGTCCAGCTCGCCCTGGCGGAGCCGCTCGGCGAGTCGTGCGGTGTAGTTCTCCTCGATGACGAGCGGCATGTGCGGCGCCCGTTCGTGCAGCACCGGGATCAGGTGCGGGAAAAGATAGGGGCCGACGGTATAGATGGCGCCGACGCGCAGCGGACCGTTCAGTTGGTCGCGTCCTTCCTCGGCCAGCTCCCTGATGGCCGCCGCCTCCTCCAGCACCCGCTCGGCCTGTCTGACGATGCGCTCTCCGGCGGCGGTCAGCGTCACCTCCTGTTTGCGCCGCTCGAACAGTTCCACGCCCAGCTCGGACTCCAGCTTCTTGATGGCCACGCTCAACGTGGGCTGGCTGACGAAACAGGCCTCGGCCGCGCGGCCGAAGTGGCGCTGCTGCGCCAGGGCCACCAGGTAGCGCAGCTCGGTGAGCGTCATGCCTGCCCGCCGGACCCGCCCAGCCAGTCGCGCGGCCGCAGAAAGTCGCTATACAGCCGCGCCTCCTCCGTGCCCGGCGCGGGATGCCAGTCATAGCGCCACGCGACCATCGGCGGCAGCGACATGAGGATGGATTCGGTGCGTCCGCCCGACTGCAGTCCGAACAGCGTGCCGCGATCGTAGACCAGATTGAATTCCACATAACGGCCGCGCCGGTAGAGCTGGAACTCGCGCTCGCGTTCGGCATAGGGGTGCGCGCGGCGGCGCTCCACGATCGGTTGGTAGGCCGGCAGATAGTGGTCGCCGACACTGCGCATGAAGGCGAAGCTGCGTTCGAAGCCCCAGGCGTTCAGGTCGTCGAAGAACAGGCCGCCGATGCCGCGCGGCTCATTGCGGTGCCTGAGGAAGAAATACTCGTCGCACCATGTCTTGTAGCGCGGATAGACGTCGTCGCCGAAGGGCGCGCAGGCTGCCTGCGCGGTGCGGTGCCAGTGGATGGCGTCGTCCTCGAAGCCGTAGTACGGCGTGAGATCGAAACCGCCGCCGAACCACCAGACCGGTTCGGCCCCGGGCCTGCGGGCCACGAAGAACCGCACATTGGCGTGCGAGGTGGGGACGTAGGGATTGCGCGGGTGGATGACCAGCGACACGCCGAGCGCCTCGAAATCGCGGCCGGCCAGTTCCGGTCGGTGGGCGGTCGCCGAGGCCGGGAGCCCGGGTCCGTAGACCTTGGAGAAGTTGATGCCGGCCTTCTCGAAGAGCTCGCCGTCCTCCAGGACGCGCGAGCGGCCACCGCCCCCGCCTTCGCGGCTCCAGGCGTCTTCGCGGAAAGGCCGGCCATCGAGGCCGGCGAGCGCCGCGCAGATGCGGTCCTGCAGATCGTGCAGATAGCGTTCGACGGCGGCGGTATCGATATCCTGCATTGGCGGTGCGGTTCCGGGCGGTTGGGCAATGCCGCGGATGATACACCAGCGCGTCGCTGGCGGCGGTGTGCCGGTCAGGCCGCGGGAAGCTGCGTCTCGGGGGTGACCCGGTTGCGGCCGAGCCGCTTGGACTGGTAGAGCGCCGCGTCGGCGCGGGCGACGAACGTGTCGGCCGCTTCGCCGTCACGGAAGCAGGCGATGCCCAGCGAGAGGGTCACGCCGCCGAGCGGGCGCTGGTTGTCGGTGCGGCGCAGACGCTGATTCTGGACCCGGGCGCGCAGCGACTCCGCCACCGCCAGGGCGCCGCGCAGCGGTGTGTCGGGCAGCAGGATCGCGAATTCCTCTCCGCCGAAGCGGGCTACCAGGTCCTGCCCCTTGACCGAGTCCTTGAGGATGTTGGCCACGAAGCGCAGCAGCTTGTCGCCGATCAGATGTCCGTGGCTGTCGTTGAAACGCTTGAAGTGGTCGATGTCCGCCATGATCAGGCAGAGCCCGTTCCCCGGGGCGGCGGTCGCGCAGCATTCCTCCAGTGCGGTGTCGAAGGCCTTCCGGTTGGCGAGGCCCGTGAGCGCGTCGGTGCTGGCCTCCTGGCGGGCCGTCTCCAGCTGCTGCCGCAGTTCGTCCAGCTCGTTGTTGGTCCGCTGCAGTTGCTGTTCGAGGCGGCGGTTTGCCTCGAGCATGGCGCGGGTTTCCACGGTGAAATCATTCAGCAGGCGACGGAACTCGTCGCGGCCGAGATCGCGGCCCAGTCGCTCGTGGTAGGACTCCAGGATGTTGCCGTAATGGCTGGCCTGGTCGCCGGAATCGGCGAGCCGCTGCAATACGGCCGATACCAGCGTGCGCACCTCGGCGCGCATCTGCTCGATGAGTTTCTCCTCGCTGTTGCGGAAATACGCGTCGTAGAGCTCGTCGCTGAGCTCGGCCGTGAGGCTGCGCTGTTCCGCGAGGACGCGGTCGATGGAGTCCTTGAGCGCCTGGTTGCGCCCGCTGACGTAGTCGTACCAGACGGCATAATGGCGCGGGGTCGCCGGGATGCCGTTGCGCGCCATCAGGGGCAGGGCCAGCCGGATGTATTCCGCCGCCTGATGGTGAGATTCCGGGTATTGCATTGTCATGGTCGTCCCTTTCCGCAGCGTCCAGCCCTCCCTGACGGCATGCGGCTGTTGTTATGCGGCCGAAAGCCAAGCGTCGGGGCGCTGACGTCATCGGCACCCGCGGCAGCGGGAATGCAGGAGCTGTGCCAGAGAGCCGGCTTATCCGGCGCGGACGACGGCGAGCGTCCGGCCGTCGCGGATCTCGCTCGGCCTGGCCTGCCCGCCCAGCGGTGCCGTCAGTACATGATCGACGGTATCACCGAAGTAGCGGCGTACCTGCAGCGGCGTCCGGGCGGGGTTCCGTCCGCGCGGATTGGCGCTGGTGGAGACCAGCGCGCCGCCGAAGCGGGTGCACAGGGCGGCCGCGGTGGGATGGGCGGTCACGCGCACCGCCAGCGAGTCGTGACGGCCGCGCAGCCAGACGGGCGCCTCGGGCCGGCACGGGAGAAGCCAGGTGACCGGTCCCGGCCAGGTCGCGAACACGCGCCTGCGCAGGGCCGGCGGCAGCGGCAGCAGGAAATCCTCAACCTGGGAGAAGTCGGCGGCGATCAGGATGAGGCCGGCGGCGAGCGGCCGGCGCTTG
Source organism: Gammaproteobacteria bacterium (assembly GCA_032907525.1). Classification (GTDB taxonomy): domain Bacteria; phylum Pseudomonadota; class Gammaproteobacteria; order Thiohalobacterales; family Thiohalobacteraceae; genus JAHJQQ01. The sequence continues at coordinate 56,079 of JAJJPM010000077.1, read as the reverse complement.
ATGTCGAGGATGCGCTGGACGGCGCGGCGGTCGAGCGGATCGCAACCCAGCCCGTAGACCGCCTCGGTCGGATAGGCGATGATGCCGCCGGCCCGCAGCCGGCGCACGGCCAGCCGGAGTCTCCAGGGTTGCGGCAGCGCGGGCAGGGCCACGGGGTCAGGCGTCGTCGGCCTCGGCGGTCTCGCCGGCCTCGTAGGGCTCGCTGAAGCCACAGTCCTTCTGCGGGCAGACCTTCTCCGTGCCCTTGCGCTTGGTGGTCTTCAGGGTGAGGATCGGCCAGCCGCAGTCGGGGCAGGGTTCGGCGATCGGTTCGTTCCACACCGCATATTTGCATTCCGGGTAGGACGAGCAGGAATAGAAGATCTTGCCGGCACGTGACTTGCGCTTGAGCATCGTGCCCTTCTTGCACTCCGGACAGGTGACGCCGGTGTCGGAGGGCTGCTCCAGCGGTTCGATATGGCGGCAGTTCGGGTAGCCGCTGCAGCCGATGAACTTGCCGTAGCGGCCGTGCCGGATGATCAGATCGGAGCCGCATTCGGGGCATTTGCGGCCTTCCACTTTTTCGGGTTCGGCGGCGCCCTGGTCATCCTCGAGGTTGCGTGTGTAGTCGCACTCCGGATAGCCGCTGCAGCCGATGAAGCGGCCACGCCGGCCGAGGCGGATGTTGAGCGGCTTGCCGCACTTGGGACAGGCCTCGTCCAGGGCCTCGGTGGTGACGTCCTGGCGCGATACGCTGGCCTCCTTCTCCTCGACCAGCCTGCTGAACGGTTCCCAGAAGCTCTTCATCAGCGGTATCCAGTCGCGCTCGCCGCGCGCGATCTCGTCGAGATCGTCCTCCAGCGTGGCGGTGAAGGCGTAATCGACATACTGCGTGAAGTGCTGGGTGAGGAACTTGCTGACCACGCGGCCGACGTCGGTGGGCTGGAAGCGGCGCTTCTCGAGGGTGACGTAGTCGCGCGCGATCAGGGTCGAGATGATGCTCGCATAGGTCGAGGGCCGGCCGATGCCGTGTTCCTCGAGCGTCTTCACCAGGCTCGCCTCGGTATAGCGCGGCGGCGGCTCGGTGAAGTGCTGTTCCGGGCGGACCTTGACCAGCGTGACGACATCGCCGGTCTTCATCGGCGGCAGCAGGCGGTCCTCGCCCTCGCCCTTGGCGTCGTCGATGCTCTCCTGATACACGGCCATGAACCCGGGGTTGGCCACGGTGGAGCCGGTGGCGCGCAGCAGGTTGCCGGCGCCGCATTCGAAATCGACGCCGACGGTGTCGATGGTCGCGTGGATCATCTGGCAGGCGACCGTGCGCTTCCAGATCAGGTCATAGAGCTTGTACTGGTCGGCCGTCAGGAAGTCCTTGAGTGCCTCGGGTACCTGCGCCGCGGCTGTCGGACGGATGGCCTCGTGGGCCTCCTGCGCGTTCTTCGCCTTGGTCTTGAATGCACGGGGTTCGTGCGGCAGGTTCTCCTTGCCGTAACGCTCGGCAATCAGGGCGCGGATCTCGTCGACCGCCTCCCTGGCGAGATTCACGGAATCGGTGCGCATGTAGGTGATGAGACCGACGGCGCCGGCGCCGATGTCGATGCCTTCGTACAGCTGCTGCGCCACCCGCATGGTGCGACTGGCGGAGAAGCCGAGCTTGCGCGAGGCCTCCTGCTGCAGGGTCGAGGTGGTGAACGGTGCCGAGGGGTTGCGCCTGCGCTGTTTCTTCTCGACCGTGCCGACTGTGAGCCTGCCGTTCGCCGCCGTGGTCAGCTCGCGTTCGATGGCGTGCGCGGGATCCTTCTGCGTGACGGAGAACTGGGTGACCTTCTTGCCGTGCAGTTCGGTGAGCTTGGCGACGAAGCCCTGGCCATCCTTCTCCAGATCGGCCTCGATGGTCCAGTATTCGCGCGGCTTGAAGGCCTCGATCTCCTCCTCGCGCTCGACGATCATGCGCAGGGCCGGGCTCTGCACGCGGCCCGCCGACAGGCCGCGACGCACCTTCTTCCACAGCAGCGGCGACAGATTGAAGCCCACCAGATAGTCGAGTGCACGGCGCGCCTGCTGGGCGTTGACCAGGTCCATGGACAGATCGCGCGGATGTTCGACCGCCTCGTTGATGGCACGCTTGGTGATCTCGTGGAACACCACCCGGTGCACGGGCTTGTCCTTGAGCAGCTTCTTCTGCTGCAGGATTTCGTAGAGGTGCCAGGAGATCGCCTCGCCCTCGCGGTCCGGGTCGGTCGCGAGGTAGAGGGCGTCCGCCTTCTTCATGGCCTTGGCGATGCTGTCGACGTGCTTCGCGTTCTTGTCGATGAGTTCGTAGCGCATCGCGAAATCGTGGTCGGGGTCGACCGCGCCGCCTTTCGGGACCAGGTCGCGCACATGGCCGTAGGAGGCCATCACCTCGAAATCCTTGCCCAGGTATTTCTTGATGGTCTTGGCCTTGGCGGGGGATTCGACGATGACCAGATTCTTGCTCATGGCGGTTTGGCGGGTTCTCGGTTCCTAATCGGTGCCGGAACCTGCGCAGCGACCGTCATGGGCACGCCGCAACACACGGTTCCGGGCGGGGCAACTTCAGGATTGGTGCGGCGCGGACCGCGCCGTGCTGCGGTTCAGTGCAGGGTGCCGGCGACGTTGTCGAACACCAGATCCTCCATCCAGGCATAAGCGGCCTCCTGGCCGGGCTCATTGAACAGCACCATGAGCACGATCCACTTCAGCTGCTCGATGTCCATATCATCGGAGTCGAGGGCGAGTACGCGGTCGATGACCAGCTCGCGGCTGGCCGGCGTCAGAATGCCCATCTGCTCCAGAAACATCAGGAACCCGCGGCTCTCGACGTCCAGATACTCCATTTCCCGGGAGGTGAACAGCCGGATGCTGTGGGCAGCGGAGGGCACCGGCAGGCCGGCCTCGCGGTGGGCCGCCAGACCCTCCAGCCATTCGAAGGCCTTGGTGACCTCGCCGGGAGGGAAACCGGCCTCCAGCAGCTCCACGTGCAGCGACTCGCGATCGGGGTTGGCGTCAGTCTCTTCATCAAGGTAATAATTTTCAAAGAGATACATAAGCACGTCCAACACGCTTTCTTTCATTTCAACCTCGCGTTTCGCTGCGGACATAGCGTCCGCCGGCCCTGGAAGCCACATGGCCTCCGAGCTCCAGGATCAGGAGCATGGAGGAAACCTCCGCTGCCGTCAATCCGCTGCGGATTGTCAACTGGTCTACCGAGACCGGATCAAATCCCATCAGATCAAGTAGTTGTGCATGGGCCGGCGACAACGCCGCAGGGGCCGACGGCCCCTCGTCCAGAGCGGTCGCGCGCGCTGTCCGGGTCAGGCTCGCGGCCAGGGGGCCCAGTTCCTCGAGAATGTCCTCGGCGGTCTCCACGAGCTTGGCGCCCTGTCGGATCAGCGCGTGGCAGCCCCGGGCGAGCGGGTTGTGGATGGATCCCGGGATGGCGAAGACCTCACGCCCCTGCTCCAGCGCGTGCCGGGCGGTGGTCAGCGAGCCCGAACGCAGCACCGCCTCGACGACCAGCGTGCCCAGGCTGAGGCCGCTGATGATGCGGTTGCGCCGCGGGAAATTCTCCGGCCGGGGCTGGGTGCCCAGTGGAAACTCCGATACGAGTGCGCCGCCGGCGGCCGCGATCTCATGGGCGAGGTCGCGGTGGCGGGCGGGATAGACCCGATCCAGCCCGGTCCCCATGACGGCGATGGTCGTGCCGTTGGCCGCCAGCGCGCCCCTATGACCGGCCGCATCGATGCCGAGCGCCAGGCCGCTGGTGACGGTAAGACCGACACCGGCCAGGTGTGCGGCGAAGGCGTGGGCGGTCTCTACGCCGCCAGCCGTGGGATTGCGGCTGCCGACCACGGCGAGTTGCGGTCCCTGCAGGAGCGCCGCGTCGCCGTGGACGAACAGCAGCGGCGGTGGGTCGGAAATTTCCGCCAGCAGCGCCGGATAGTCAGGCGTGCCCCAGCGGAGAATCCGGTTGCCCGTCTCCTGGGACCAGGTGAGGTCGCGGTCGGCCGCAGCCCAGTCGGGGTCTCTGAGGTAGCGGCGGAGCGCTTCGGGCAGGGCGGCCGGCGCCGGCCCGTTGAACAGCGTATCGGTGTCGCCGAATTCATCCAGCAGGCGGACGAAGGTGGTCGGCCCGACACCCGGGGCCCGCAACAGCGCCAGCCACTGGCGCAGGGATTCGGAAGCGGAGCTCATAAGCGCAGCGGCGCGGCACCCGTTCGGGTGCCGCGCCGCGATGTGGATCCAACGATCGGGTCAGGGTGTGGCGACGTGATCGAGCACATGGATGGGCCGGGTCGCTTCCATGACTAACCCATAGCTCACCTTGTCGAAGGTGCGGAACACCATGACCAGGCCAGCGTCCTCGTTCGGCAGCTTCACCGTATCCCTGGGTGCCGGCGTGACGCTGTCGAAGATCTCCTCGCCCGCCTTGCTGACGCGCAGCACATGGCCGGCCTCCATGCCTTCGCGCGTGCCCAGATTGAGGACGACGATCTGGTAGCGGCCCACCTGGGTCACACCGTCGTGCACGGCGATGATCCGGCCCTGGACATCCGCCGCGGGCGGGTGCGGCAGGAAGCTGGCATGGATCTCTTCCTGGGACACGGGCTTGAGGCGATCCCCGATGGCGACCTCGCGTGTGGTCCGGTCCAGATAGAGCGTCGCCGGATCGCCGTACTTCTGCACGGTGGCGTCGCCCAGATAGATGGCCTGATAGCCCAGCACTTCCTGGGTATCGGGATCGATCAGTGCGTCGCCCGGATGATAGACGGTGTAGCGGGCCTGCGTGGCATCGGTGATGCTGCGGACATAGATGCGGTCCCCGGCCCCGGTCACGAGGTGCTCGTCGGCGCTCTGCACGACATAGGGCGCGCGCTCCATCTCACCCTCGTCGACTACCAGGGGCTGGGTCAGGAACTGTTTGATGGCGTCGATCGGTATGGTCGGGATGGGGCGGTCGATGCGCTCCTCGCGGATCTGCGGCGACAGTTTGACCGTCTGCGGCCCGCGCTGGACGCGCAACTGCGGTTTGCCGTCGACATAGACGAGGGTGATGATGTCGCCGGGGTAGATGAGGTGCGGATTCTCGATCTGGGGATTCACGTACCAGACCTCCGGCCACAGCCAGGGGTCGCGCAGGAAGCGTTCCGAGATGTCCCAGAGGGTGTCTCCCTTCACGACGACATAACGGTCCGGGTGGTCGGGGTTGAGTGCGACGTCGGCGGCGATGGCCGGCGCGGTGAGCAGCGCGGCGAAAACCAGTCCCAGGAATTTATTGGCCATATGCATCCCTATGCAGCTGTTGTTGTGCGGCCGACCGCCGAATGACGGCGGGGACCTGTGCCCGGATCCGACGCCACCGCAGTCTAGCCCAAAAACCCCACCCCAGAAAGTGTGGAAACCAGGGCTCGAATTCCATTATTATCGCTACGTTACCGAATTTACTTTAGCAACATGCCCGAACGCGTGAAAGCGTTGTGACCGACCGCACATGGCCAAGCTCGAAATCCTGCATTTCCCCGACACGCGCCTGCGCACCCGCGCACGACCGGTCGAAACCGTCGATGCCGAGGTCAGGCGTCTGGTGGACGACATGTTCGAGACCATGTATGCCGCTCCCGGCATCGGGCTCGCGGCCACGCAGGTGAACGTGCATCGCCGCGTCCTCGTCGTGGATGTCAGCGAGGAGAAGAACCAGCCGCTGACCTTCATCAATCCCGAAATCCTAGATCGGCAGGGGACCGAGGAAATGGAGGAAGGCTGCCTGTCGGTGCCCGGTTTCTACGAGAAGGTCCGGCGCGCCGAACGCGTCCGGGTGCGTGCCCTGGATCGTGACGGCAAGGCATTCGAGCTCGAGACCGATGGACTGCTGGCGGTCTGCATCCAGCACGAGATCGACCATCTGGACGGCAAGCTGTTCGTCGACTACATCTCGAGCCTGAAGCGTCAACGCATCCGCAAGAAGCTGGAAAAGGCCCAGCGCCAAGGCGAAGCCCAGCCGGCCGCCGTCGAGCATCACGCCGAGCCCATCATTTAGGTATTCCCGCGCTGCGATCGGGCCGGCCAGCGGTTACAATGGCCGCGGTCTTTACCGTCATCAGCCGCAAGGGTCGTGCTGTCTCCATGAGGATCGTCTTCGCCGGCACGCCGGAATTCGCGGTGCCCACTCTGCGCGCCCTGCTCGCCGGTGCGCATCCCGTCGTCGCCGTGTATACACAGCCGGATCGTCCCGCCGGCCGCGGCCGCAGGCTGCGCGCCAGTCCGGTCAAAGAGGTTGCGCTGGCGCACGACATACCCGTCGAGCAACCGCTTACCCTGAAGACGCCCGAGGCACAGACAGTGCTGGCGGCCTATCGCCCGGATCTCCTGGTGGTCGTTGCCTATGGTCTGATCCTCCCGCAGGCGGTTCTGGATCTGCCGGCCAGGGGCTGCGTCAACGTGCACGCCTCTCTGCTGCCCCGCTGGCGCGGCGCGGCGCCGATCCAGCGAGCCATCCTCGCGGGCGACCGTGAGACCGGCGTCACGCTCATGCGCATGGAGGCGGGCCTGGATACCGGCCCGATGCTGGCCAAGGCCGCCTGTCCCATCGGCCCTTCGGATACCGCTGCCGATCTGCACGACCGTCTGGCGGCCATGGGTGGAGACCTTCTCGCAGCCAGTCTCGAGGCGTTGCTTGCAGGCACGCTCCGCGAGGAACGGCAGGACGAGGCGCTGGCGACCTATGCGGCCAAGCTCGATAAGGCCGAGGCCGAGCTGGACTGGCGGCGGCCGGCGGCCGAACTGTTGCGCCAAGTGAACGCGTTCAACCCCTGGCCGGTGGCGCAGACCGGCCTGCGCGACCAGGTCCTGAGGGTGTGGCGGGCCGAGCGCATCGCCGGCAGCGGCGATCCGGGCACCGTCGTCCGGGCGGGTCGTGACGGAGTGGACGTCGCCTGCGGCGAGGATTGCCTGCGCCTGCTGGAAGTGCAGCTGCCCGGGGGGCGGCGCATCGCCGCGGCGGATCTCGCCAACAGTCAGGCGCCTCTGGTGGGGGTACGTCTCGGCCCGGCGGTTCTGCCCTGAGTCGCCGGACGATGACCGTTTCCGCCACGGTACGAACGCTCGCCGGAGAGGCGATCGGCCAGGTGATCGGCGCACGGCGTTCGCTGAGCCTGGTGCTGCCGGAGGTGCTTGCCCGGTGCGAGCCGGCGGATCGCGGTCTGTTGCAGGAGCTTGCCTACGGCACGCTGCGCTGGCGCTATCGCCTGGACGCCCTGCTCGCGCAGCTGCTCCGGCAGCCGCTGAAGGCGAAGGACCAGGACATCGGCGCCCTGCTGCTCGTCGGCCTGTATCAGCTGGCGTATACGGCGGTCGCGCCTCACGCGGCCGTCCACACGACGGTCGAGGCGGTGCGCGCCACCGGCAAGCGCTGGGCCGTGCCGCTTGCCAATGCCGTCCTCAGAGGCTACCAGCGGCGGCGCACAGAACTCGATGCCCTCGCCGACGCGAGCGACGAGGGTCGCTGGGCGCATCCGGGCTGGCTGATCGAACGATTCCGCAGCGACTGGCCGGACGCCTGGCAGCGCATCCTGGCCGCCAACAACGAGCGCCCGCCCCTGGTATTGCGCGTCAATGCCCGCCGTCTCGACCGGGATGTCTATCGGCGTGCCCTGGATGCCGCGGATCTGCCGCATACCCCGCTCCGGTTCGCACCCCAGGGGCTGTCCCTCGCGACGCCGGTGGGCGTCGAGCGCCTGCCGGGATTCGAGGACGGTCAGGTGTCGGTGCAGGATGGCGCGGCGCAGCTGGCGGCCGTGCTGCTCGATGCCGGACCGGGCATGCGCGTGCTGGACGCATGCGCCGCCCCCGGCGGCAAGACCGCGCACATCCTGGAACTGCAGCCGCGGCTCGCCGAATTGGTGGCGTTGGACAGTGATGCCCAGCGCGCCCAGCGTATCCATGAGAACCTCACGCGTCTGCGGCTCGATGCGACCGTCATCGTGGGCGATGCCGGGGCGCCGGACGGCTGGTGGGATGGCCGGCCATTCGATCGCATTCTGCTGGATGCGCCCTGCTCGGCCACGGGTGTGATCCGCCGGCATCCCGACATCAAATCGCTGCGGCGCGCGTCGGACATCGATGAGCTGGCGCGTTCGCAGGCGCGCCTCGTCGATGCTTTGTGGCCGTTGCTCGCCCCCGGCGGTATGCTGGTGTACGCGACCTGCTCCGTGCTGCGGCGGGAGAACGAAGCACAGATCGCCGCATGTCTGCAGCGTCGCGCCGATGCCGAAGAGCGCCGGCTGGACGTGCCCTGGGGCGTGGCCTGCCGTCATGGCCGACAAATACTGCCGGGCGATGCTGACGCCGGGGGCGTGGGCATGGACGGCTTCTATTATGCTTGCCTGGTCAAACGATCTGAGGACTGCTGAGCGCATGCGAGGAGGGTGTCAGGCGAGGCGATGCCACCGGCCCTGTGCCTGGCTTTGGCTGGTCGGGTGGGCGTGGCTGTGTTTCGCGCCCCTGGCTCAGGCGCAGGAGCCCGGCTACTTCGCCGTGCGCGACGTCCGGTCGCGGCTCGATCAGGGCGTCTTTCTGCTGGATGCCAATATCGATTTCCGCTTCAGTGAAGAGGCGCTGGGCGCGCTCCACAGCGGTCTCCCGCTGGTGCTGCGGATCGAGATCCGCGTCGAAGAGGAGCGTCGCTGGCTCTGGGACGAATCGGTCGCCGTCCTGAATCAGCGCTACCGTCTGCAGTTCCACGCTCTGTCGGACCGGTACCTGGTGCACAACCTGAACACCGACACGCGGCAGAGCTATACCACGCTCGACGACGCCCTCTACGGGGTGGGCATCGTGCGCAATTTCCCCATGCTCGACGAGCGCCTGCTGGATCCCGACAAGACCTACTTCGCACGGATGCGCGCCACCCTGGACGTCGAGGAACTGCCCACCCCCATGCGCCTGTGGGCCTATGTCTCGGACCAGTGGCGTCTGGACAGCGAGTGGTACCGATGGCAGCTGCTGCGGTGAGGCGCTACGGCCGCGGGCTGGTGCCGATGCTCGCGCTCTTCGTGCTGCTGCTGGTGTCGCTGTCGTTCATGAGCGACGCCACCCACAACTCCGAGCAGTTCGGGCGCATGTACTCCCTGCTGCTGCTGACCAATGCGCTCGGCCTGGTGGTCCTGACCGGGCTCATCGGCGCCAATCTCTACTGGCTGCTGGTGCAGTACCGCCGACGCGCCGCCGGCGCGCGGCTCACTTCGCGCCTGGTGCTGATGTTCGTCGTGCTGGCCGTGCTGCCGGTGTCGGTGGTGTACTACTTCTCGCTGCAATTCCTGCAGCGCGGCATCGACAGCTGGTTCGACGTGCAGATCGAGGCGTCACTGGAAGACGCACTGGAGCTGAGCCGGTCCGCCTTCGACGTGCGGCTGCGCGATCTGCTCCACCTCAGCCAGCGGCTCGCCGACGAGCTCACCGAGGTGCCCTCGCCCCTCGCACCCCTCAGCCTGTTCGATCTGCGCGTGCGTTCCGGCGCCAGCGAACTGACCCTGATCGGCGCCAACGGCCGCATCATCGCCTCGAGCAGCCTGGAGGCCACCCAGATCGTGCCTGACCGGCCCACCGACGCCGTGCTGCAGCAGGTGCGCCAGGGCCAGCCCTATGTCGGCCTCGATCCCATCGGCGACGAGCTGCACATCCGCGCGGTGGTCCCCGTCCCGTCCGGCGGCCCGGGCGCCGAGACACGCATTCTCCAGGCGCTCTACAGTGTGCCCGAGCGCCTGAACACCAAGGCGGACCGCGTGCAGGACGCTTATGCGCGCTACAAGGAACTCGCCTATCTGCGTGTCCCGCTCAAGCACAGCTATACGCTGACTCTGTCGCTGGTTCTGCTGCTCAGCCTGCTGTCGGCGGTGTGGGCGGCCTTCTATTCCGCGCGACGGCTGGTCGCGCCGATCCGCGATCTGGCCGAAGGCACGCGCGCGGTGGCGGATGGCGACTACAGTCATCAGCTGCCCGTCAGCGGCCACGACGAGCTGGGCTTTCTCGTGCAGTCCTTCAATGTGATGACGCGCCGCCTGGCCTACGCGCGCGACGAGGCCAGCCGCAGCCAGCAGCAGATCGAGGGCCAGCGCACCTACCTGGAGGCGCTGCTGGCGAATCTGTCGTCCGGCGTCGTCAGTCTCGCGCCGGATCTGCAGGTGCGCACCGTCAACGACGCGGCCGGCCGCATCCTCGATCTGAATCCGCAGGACTGCGCCGGCATCGCGCTCGAGCAGCTGGCCGGGCAGCACCAGTACCTGCAGCCGCTGATCAATGTGATCCTCGCGCGCCGCCGCGAGGCTAGCGGCCAGTGGACCGAGGAGGTGACGCTGTTCGGGGCGCGCGGCCGGCAGGTGCTGATCTGCCGGGCGGCGACGCTGCCCGGAGATGCCGCCCGGCCGGGCGGTCTGGTTTTGGTGCTGGACGACATCACCGCGCTGATCCAGGCCCAGCGCGATGCCGCCTGGGGCGAGGTAGCGCGGCGTCTCGCTCACGAGATCAAGAACCCGCTGACGCCCATCCAGCTGTCGGCCGAACGCCTGCGGCGCAAGTTCCTCGAGCGCATGTCGCCCGAGGACGCCGAGATCCTCGATCGGTCCACGCACACCATCGTGCAGCAGGTGGAGACCATGAAGGAGATGGTCAACGCCTTTTCCGAATATGCGCGCGCCCCGCAGATCCAGCTGCGCCCCGTCCACCTCAATCGTCTGGTGCGCGAGGTGCTCGACCTGTACCGCGGCGCGGGCGGCAACCAGCGTGTCGGCGCCGAGCTGGACCCGAGCAATCCCTATGTCGAAGCGGATGTCGGGCGCATGCGCCAGCTGCTGCACAACCTGATCAAGAACGCCCAGGAGGCGGTTGCGGGCCATCCGCCCGGAGTGCATATCATGGTGCGTACCCGCGTGGCGATCGAGGACGACAGGCGTTTCGTCGAACTGTCCGTGGGCGACAGCGGGCCGGGTTTCAGCGACACGGTCCTCAGCCAGCTGTTCGAGCCCTATGTGACGACGAAGCCCAAGGGTACCGGCCTCGGCCTCGCCATCGTGAAGAAAATCGTCGAGGAGCACGGCGGCATGGTGATTGCCGAGAACGCGCCGGAGGGCGGTGCACTGGTGCGCATCCGGCTGCGCGCCGCCGAGGCACCCGCTGCCTCCGCACCGGCCACCTTGGTGCATCCGTCCGCATAAGGTTTATACTCAGCCCGGCGCCCGAATCTCTGCCGGTGCGATAGCCCACCAAACAGACCCGACAACTATGGCGGCTGCATACATACTGGTGGTGGATGACGAGCCGGACATCCGCTCCCTGGTCCAGGAGATCCTCGAGGAAGAGGGCTACGAGGTCGGCGTCGCCGAGAACGGCGAGGCCGCGCGTGCCGCGCGGCGTGCGCGGCGGCCCGACCTGATCCTGCTCGATATCTGGATGGAGGATGTCGACGGTATCACCCTGCTGCGCGAGTGGAGCGACGGTGGCGCCCTGCCCTGCCCCGTGATCGTCATGTCCGGGCACGGCACTGTCGAGACCGCGGTCGAGGCGACGCGCCTGGGCGCCTATGACTTCATCGAGAAGCCCATCTCGCTGGCCAAACTCCTGCTCACCGTCGAGCGCGCCCTGGAGGCCGACCAGCTGGCGCGTGAGAATACCGGCCTCAAGCGCCTCGAGCCCGTCGTCCCGGAGCCGGTCGGCCGCAGCGAGGCCATGCAGCGGCTGCGTGAACAGGCGCGGCGCATCGCCCAGCACGACAGCTGGGTGCTGATCACCGGCGAGCCGGGCGCCGGCAAGAAGACCTTCGCGCATTATCTCCACAACCACAGCGCGCGCCGCCAGGGCCCGTTCGTCGAGGTCGGTGTGGGTTCGATGTCGCCGCACACCTCGGCGATCGAGCTGTTCGGCAGCGAAGAGGGCGGGCGGCTGAGCTACGGTCGTTTCGAACAGGCCCACGGTGGCACGCTCTATCTGGACGATATCGCGGACATGGACGAGCAGACGCAGGCGCGGCTGCTGTCGGTCCTGGAGACCCGCTCGTTCCTGCGCCAGGGCGGCAGCGAGCCGGTGCGGGTGGACGTGCGCATCATAGCGGCCACTCACCGCGACCTGACCCAGGAGGTCGCCGCCGGCAATTTCCGCGAAGACCTCTACTACCATCTGAACGTGGTGCCGCTGCGCATTCCGGCACTGGCGGAACACTGCGAGGACATTCCCGATCTGCTCAACTACTATGTCGATTTCTTCGTGACCCGCGAATCGCTGCCCTACCGGCATTTCTCCGTGGCGGCGCAGAACCGCCTGCGCAATCACGCCTGGCCGGGCAATATCCGCGAGCTGAAGAATCTCGTGCAGCGCCTGCTGATCCTCGGTGCCGGCGAGGAGATCACGGTCGAGGAAGTGGATTCCGCGCTGGGCGCGCAGGCGGTGGCCGCCGCCGCGGGCGGCGCCGCACTGCCTTTCGATCTGCCGCTGCGCGAGGCACGCGAACAGTTCGAGAAGGCCTATCTGGAACACCAGCTGGCCGACGTCGGCGGCAGCGTGGGCAAGCTGGCCAAGCGTGTCGGCATGGAGCGCACCCACCTGTACCGCAAGCTCAAGGCGCTCGGCATCGATACCAAAGGAAAGTGATACAAGCCATGATGCATTCTCCGGCCGGCTCGTCGAACGAAGCCATCTTTTCGCGCGGCGCGGCGCATTTCCGCGTGCGGGTGCGCCCATGAAGATCATCATCCTCGGCGCCGGCCAGGTAGGTTCCTCCGTGGCGCACAACCTCGCCAGCGAGTTCAACGATATCACCGTCGTCGACGCGAACAGCCGCATCCTGCTGGAACTGCAGGACCGCCTGGATATCCGCACCGTGGTCGGCCACGGCGCCCATCCGGACGTATTGCAGCGTGCCGGCGCCGAGGACGCCGACATGATCATCGCCGTGACCAACAGCGACGAGACCAACATGATCGCCTGCCAGGTCGCGTACACGCTGTTTCACACGCCAACCAAGATCGCGCGCGTGCGCGCCGCGGAATTCCTCAGTCAGCCGCGTCTGTTCTCGCAGGATGCACTGCCCATCGACGTGCTGATCAGCCCGGAACAGCTGGTGACGGACTACGTGCAGCGGCTGATCGACTATCCCGGCGCCCTGCAGGTGCTGGATTTCGCGGACGGCAAGGTGCAGCTGGTCGCGGTGCGAGCCTATTACGACGGCCCGCTGGTCGGCCAGGAGCTGCGCGCCCTGCGTGATCACATGCCCAAGGCCAAAGCGCGCGTCGCGGCGATCTTCCGGCGCGGCCGGCCGATCATGCCGGAGGGCGACACCGTCATCGAGGTGGATGACGAGGTGTTCTTCGTGGCGGCACGCAGCGACATCCGTGCCGTGATGGGCGAGCTGCGGCGGGAAGACCGCCCGATCAAGCGCGTGATCCTGGCGGGTGGCGGCAACATCGGCATGCGCCTTGCCCAGGCCCTGGAGGGGCGTTACCAGGTCAAGCTGATCGACCGCAACCCGGAACGGACCCGCATGCTGTCCGAGAGCCTGGAAAACACCATCGTGCTGCTGGGCGACGCGGCCGACGAAGAGCTGCTGCTCGAGGAGAACATCGAGAACACCGACGTGTTCTGCGCACTGACCAACGACGAGGAGGCGAACATCCTCTCGGCCATGCTGGCCAAGCGGCTCGGCGCGCGCAAGGTGATGTCGCTCATCAATCGCGCCGCCTATGTGGATCTGGTGCAGAGCGAGGCCATCGACATCGCGCTCTCGCCCCAGCAGGCCACCATCGGCAGCCTGCTCACCTACGTCCGGCGCGGCGACGTGGTCGCCGTGCATTCCCTGCGGCGCGGCGCGGCCGAGGCCATCGAGGCGGTGGCTCACGGCGACCCCAAGACCTCGAAGGTCGTGGGGCGCGCGCTCCAGGACATCAAGTTGCCGGCGGGGACCACCATCGGTGCCATCGTGCGCGGCGACGAGGTGATCATCGTCCATCACGACACCATCATCGAGAGCGGCGACCATGTGATCCTGTTTCTGGTCGACAAGCGGCGCGTCGTCGACGTGGAGCGGCTGTTCCAGGTCGGCGTCACCTTCCTCTGATGATGGATTCGAGAGGACGGCGGCCCGGCATCGGGGAACTGGCGGCACCCGCGGGGGGCGGCCTGCTTCCTTTCCGCGTTTCTCCGGACCGCTGAACGGCCATGCAGCTCGCGTCCATCCAGCGCATCCTCGGTCTGTTGCTGATGCTCTTCAGCACCACCATGCTCCTGCCCGTGGGCGTGGCGCTGTGGTACGGCGATGGTGCGCTGCTGCCCTTCGTCGATGGTTTCGCGCTGGTCCTGGCGGGTGGATTCCTGTGCTGGTGGCCGGTGCGCGACCGGCGCCGCGAACTGCGGCTGCGCGACGGGTTCGTGGTGGTGGTGATGTTCTGGCTGGTGCTGGGGCTGGCGGGCGCGGTACCGCTGGCGCTGGCCGAACGGCCGGACATGTCGGTCACCGACGCAGTGTTCGAATCCATCTCCGGCCTGTCGACGACGGGTGCGACGGTCCTCACCGGTCTGGACGATCTGCCCAGATCGATCCTGTTCTATCGGCAGGAACTGCAATGGCTGGGCGGCATGGGCATCATCGTGCTGGCGGTCGCCGTGCTGCCCATGCTGGGTATCGGCGGCATGCAGCTCTACCGCGCGGAGACGCCGGGCCCGATGAAGGACACCAAGCTCACGCCGCGCATCACCGAAACCGCCAAGGCGCTGTGGTACATCTATCTCGGGCTGACGGTGGTGTGCGCGGCCGCCTTCTGGATTGCCGGCATGGAGCCGTTCGATGCCGTCGCGCACAGCTTTTCGACCGTGGCCATCGGCGGCTTTTCCACGCACGATCTCAGCATGGGGTACTTTCAGAGCGCTGCCATCGAAATGATCGCCGTCGTGTTCATGCTGCTGGCCGGCATCAACTTCGCGCTGCATTTCACCGCCTGGCGCAGTGCCAGCCTCCGGCCCTACGCGCAGGATTCGGAGGTGCGGGCCTATCTCACGATCCTCGCACTGACCGCCGGCGTCACCGTGATCTACCTGGCCATCACCGGCACCTTCTCCAGCTGGGACAGCGCCCTGCACCATGGCGTGTTCCAGGCGGTCTCCATAGGCACGACCACCGGCTTCACCACGGCCCAGTATCATGCATGGCCGGGCTTCCTGCCGGTGATGCTGCTGTTCACCAGCTTCATCGGCGCGTGCGCCACCTCCACCGGCGGCGGCATCAAGGTGATCCGCTTCCTGCTGCTCATCAAGCAGGTGGGCCGCGAGATCACGCGCCTGGTGCATCCCAACGCGCAGATTCCGGTCAAGATCAACCGCAAGCCGTTGCCGGACCGGGTGGTGGATGCGGTGTGGGGCTTCTTCGCCGCGTATATCGCGGCCTTCGGCATCATGCTGCTGATCCTGATGGCCACGGGGCTGGATCAGGTCACGGCGTTCTCCGCCGTGGCCGCCTGCATGAACAATCTGGGGCCGGGTCTGGGCAACGTGGCCGCCCACTACGGCGACATCAACGCCATCGCCAAGTGGGTGCTGTGCATCGCCATGCTGCTCGGGCGACTCGAGATCTTCACCGTGCTGGTGCTGTTGTCGCCGGCGTTCTGGCGGCGTTGACGGCGGTGTCCGACGAGCGCGACAGCTGGGATCGGCGCTATCGCGATGCGCCGGATGCGCCTCCGTCGCCGGCCGCGGTGCTGCGCGACTATGCCCATCTGCTGCCGTCGCAGGGCCGTGCGCTGGATCTGGCCTGCGGCCGTGGTGGTAACGCACTGCTGCTGGCGCGCGCCGGGCTGGCGGTGGATGCCTGGGACCTGTCGGCCGTGGCCATCGGCCAGCTGGACGCGGCGGCCGCGCGGGAGGGCCTGGCCATCGCGACACAGGTGCGCGACGTAGTGGCCGAGCCGCCGCCGCCGGCGTGCTACGATGCGATCACGGTAGGCTATTTCCTCGAGCGGCGCATCGCCCCGGCGATCGCGGCGGCACTGCGGCCGGGCGGACTGCTGTTCTATCAGACCTTCGGCCCGGAGCGCGTGGGCGATCGCGGGCCGCGCAATCCGGCCTACCGGCTGGAGACGGGCGAACTCCTGCGCCTGTTCGCGCGGCTGCGCGTCCACCTTTACCGCGAGGACGGGATGGCGGGCGACCCCGCGCGCGGCCTGCGCGGCGAGGTGCAGTTCATCGGCGCGCGCATCTGAGCGTGCCGCATCGATACCATCGGGACAGTCTCATGAGCCTCATCGACAATTTCGAAAAGATGCTGGCGGGCGGACAGGACAACGCCCTGCTGCGCTACAGCCTCGGCACCGAATACCTGAAGGCCGGCGACGCGCGGGCCGCGGCGCTGCACCTGCGGCGCGCCGTGCAGCACGATCACGACTATTCGGCGGCCTGGAAGATGCTGGGCAAGGCGCTGACGGAGGCCGGCGACGGCGCGGCCGCCCAGGAGGCGTACGCGACCGGCATCGAGGTGGCCGAACGCAAGGGCGACAAGCAGGCGGCCAAGGAGATGCGGGTCTTCCTCAAGCGACTGCAGAAGGCGGGATAGGCCGGGATTCGGGATTCGGGTCAGAGCCTTTTTTCTCCGCTCTCGGCATGGGGACTTGTGAAAGATGGGGACAGACTTAAGTCTGTCCCCATCTTTCATAAGTCTGCCCCCGTGCCCTCAATAGATCTTCGCCGCCCCCGGCGGCCGGGTGCGGAAGCGGCGGTAGCCCCACTGGTACTGCTCCGGACAGCGGCGCACGCAGGCCTCGACGCCACGGTTCATGGCGGCCGCGGCGACGGCCGGATCGGGGTCCGCGATCCCGTCCGGGGCCGGCAGGAAGTGGAAGCGGTAGCCCTGCGTGCCGGGCAGGCGTTCGCAGAAGCCGAAGAACACCGCCGCGCCGGTCTTCCGCGCCAGCCGCCCCAGCAGCACCATGCTGTTCGCCGGCACGCCGAAGAAGGGTGCGAACACGCCGCCGTCGTCGCCGGGATCCTGGTCGGGCAGGATGCCGATCACTTCGCCGGCCGAGAGCGCCTGGTAGAGCCGGCGGATCCCACGGGCGTCGGTGGCCGCCATGCGGGCACCCAGGCGCTCCCGCCCGCGGCGGATCAGCGCGTCGAGTTCCGGCACGCGCGGTGGGCGGTACAGGTTCGTGATGCCCCAGCGCAGGGCGCAGAAATGCCCGGCCATCTCCCAGCTGCCCAGATGCGGCGTTGCCAGGATCACGCCGCGGCCGGCACGCACGGCGGCATCGACGGCCTCCACATCGAGAGCCTCTCCCATCAGCGGCCGGATGCGCGCCTCCGGCCACAGCCAGAGCGGGCCGGCCTCGAAGGCGGTCCGGCAGGTCTCCACGATGGACCGGTTCAGCAGCCGCCGCCGCGCCCGGGCATCGAGCTCCGGCAGGCACAGCCGGATGTTGACCGCGCCGTGGCGGCGTAAGGCATTGGGCAGAACGGTCAGCAGCCAGCCGACGGCCGAGGCGAGGTGCCGGTTCCAGCCGAGCGGCAGGGCCGCGAGGCCGCGGAGCAGGGCGGCGATCAGGCGGGCGCGCATGGGTCGCAGCGCGTGCCACATCGGGCGTAAAGCACCACCAGAACCTCAATTATTGCATTAGATCTCATAGATAATCCCACAATTTAATAAAACTAGCCCGATTCATTGAGTCTAAACCGATAATTTACCATTTTCTGCGGGAATCTCTGTATCGGTCGGCATGGCCGACCCGGATTGGCTGTCCACTATCAGTTGTTTAATGGTATTGGCGGTATTCTGGCTCATGAGTGGGCGCATTGTGGCGAGCAACGCCGGAAAAAGGCGGGGATTGTGGGATTCCTCCTGAGCCAGCAGCTGCTTCATGTGGGCGCGCTGCGTGGGCATGCGGAAGCAGGCCGGGCAGTTGTCGCGGATCACGGGCAGCGCGGCCGACTCGGCGAAAGCGCGTAGCTGGCGCTCGCGGACATAGACCAGCGGGCGGATGATGCGCACGTCGCCGGCATCGTTCAGATAATGCGCCTTCATGGTCTGCAGGCGTCCGCCGTGGAAGGCGGACATGAGGAAGCTCTCCGCCAGGTCGTCCAGGTGCTGGCCCAGCGCGAGGACGTTGTAGCCGTGGGTCCGGGCGGTGGTGTACATGACGCCGCGCTTCATGCGTGCGCACCAGCTGCAGTAGGAATCCTTCTGCATGTGCGTCTGGGCGCGCTCCATGATGGGCTCGCGCAGATAGTGGTAGGGTACGCCCAGCGCGGCCAGGCAGGGCTGCAGGACGGAAGGGTCGAAGCCGTCCACCAGCGGGTCCACGGTAATGGCGCCGATCTCGAAGCGCACCGGCGCGTGCCGCTGCAGGTGGCGCAGGATGTGCAGCAGCGACAGCGAATCCTTGCCCCCCGACAGGCCGAGCAGGATGCGGTCTCCCGGGCGGATCATGGCGTAGTCGGCGATGGCGCGCCCGACGTGCCGCAGCAGCGATTTGGGTGGTCTGATGGAGGGGGTGTCGCTCATGGTTTCCACCGGTTCGTCGGGCGGGCCGGATGATGCCGCGGGGCTGCGGCCCGCAAAAGCGCCACTATACTGAGTCGGGACGGTGAAGGGGATGGTTATGGCCGAAGGTACCGAAGTCCGCGGCATTTCGCCGCAGGAGGCCTGGGACTACCTGCAGCGGAATCCGCGCGCGCTGCTGGTCGATGTGCGCTCGAACATGGAGTATCTGTTCGTCGGCCATCCGGTCGGAGCCATCCATGTGCCCTGGATCGACGAGCCCGACTGGCAGGTCAACCCGCACTTCGTGACCCAGGTCCGCCAGCTCCTGCTGGGCGGCGTGTGCGCCGCCGACGGTGCCGTCGACTGCGCCCCCGTCATCCTCATCTGCCGCAGCGGCAAGCGTTCGCTCGAGGCCGGCAAGCTGCTGGTGAAAAGCGGCTTCAAGGAGGTATACAACGTCACGGAAGGCTTCGAGGGTGACCTCGACGCCCACCATCACCGCAGCAGCACGGGCGGCTGGCGCTTCCGCGGCCTGCCCTGGGAGCAGTGCTGAAGCGGCCCCGCGTTGACTCCTTCGGGTTGGGCGGAATATATTGCAGGTCCGGCGCGTCGCGCCGGGGCATGACCTTCACGAGACGATTCGCCGGTATTCGCAGGGTGTCTGCCGAGGCTGCAGGCACACAAAAAATTAATCGCAGAAGGCTGATCGACTGATCGTTACCCATAAGGACTCGGCAGTCGCTATTCCGGCATGGCGGAAGCGACTGGACGTGCCCAAATTCAAACAACGCGGCTAGGAGGAGGACAGAAATGTCTACAGACGCAATGCAGAACGGCCAGCTGGACGCATGGCTCAACCAGAAGCTGGACGAATTGCTGCCGAGCAAACTGGCCGAGATCGAGGCCAACAAGACCCCGAAGATGGCCATCATCGCCACCAAGGGCACGCTGGACTGGGCCTATCCGCCCTTCATCCTGGCCTCCACCGCCGCGGCGCTGGGCTGGGAAGCCAGCATCTTCTTCACCTTCTACGGCCTGCTGCTGCTGAAGAAGGAGATCCCCTCCGAGGTCAGCCCGCTGGGCAATCCGGCGATGCCGATGAAGATGCCCTTCGGCCCGCAGTGGTTCCAGAACATCTCCTGGCCGATGCCCAACCTGATCATGGCCGGCATCCCCGGCTTCGAGAAGGTCGCCACCGGCCTGATGAAGAAGACCTTCAAGAACAAAGGCGTCGCCACCGTCGAGGAGCTGCGCGAGCTGTGCATCGAGGCCGACGTCAAGATGTACGCCTGCCAGATGACCGTGGACGTGTTCGGCTTCAGCCATGACGAGTTCATCGGCGGTGTCGACTACGTCGGTGCGACCTACTTCCTGCCCATGGGCCGGGAGGCGGACGTCTGCCTGTTTATTTGATTCCGCGCGCTCGGGCACAGCCCTGCGCGCGCTGACTGCAAGGGGGAGCATTCCGCGCTCCCCCTTTGCAATCCCCCATCGGCAGCGTGCTCGGCTTCGCCGCGTGCAAACAGGGGATCGGCTCAGCCCGGACGATGAAGAAACGGGGCCCGCGAGGGCCCTGTTTTTTTGCGTCCCGAAAAAAAGAAACCCGGCGCAGTCCACCGGGTCGATCCCTGAACGAGGCTGGAAGGCGATCTCAACTCCGTCCGTGGAACGGATCCGTTCAATGCGGCGGGTCCCTCCTCCCCGAAAAGACCGCGCGCTTTTCCCGGACGCCGAATGTCCCTAGACTCCAGGTACCCGGCGGTCGCCAGGCTCGCTGGGAGCACGGCCGATCATGGCATTGTCCAAGGCGGCTCGCTGTCGGTATGGCGAGAACGGCCATGTAGGAATTCCCCGTAACGGCCATCCGCCGCCACGCAGACGAGGTCACCCGCATGCAGGGTTTCTATCCCGATATCCAGCCCTATGTCCGTCACACCCTGGCCGTCGACGGAGGGCATCAGCTGTACGTCGAAGAGAGCGGCAATCCGGCCGGCATCCCCGTCGTGTTCCTGCACGGCGGTCCGGGCGCCGGCTGCGAGCCCTTCCAGCGGCGCTTCTTCGATCCGGCGCGCTACCGCATCGTGCTGTTCGATCAGCGCGGCTGCGGGCAGTCCACCCCGCACGCCGAACTGGAGGGCAACACCACCCAGGACCTGGTCGCCGACATCGAACGCATCCGCGAGCATCTGGGCATCGAGCGCTGGCTGGTGTTCGGTGGCTCCTGGGGTTCGACGCTGGGCCTGGTGTATGCCGAGACGCACCCGGGGCGTGTGCTGGGCCTGGTGCTGCGCGGCATCTTTCTCTGCCGGCCGCGCGACATCCGCTGGTTCTACCAGGAAGGCGCCTCGTTCCTGTTTCCCGACTACTGGCAGGACTACCTCGCGCCCATTCCGCCCGACGAGCGCGGGCGGATGGTCGAGGCCTATCATGCGCGTCTGACCGGCAGTGACGAGGTGAACCGCATGGCCGCGGCCAAGGCCTGGTCGCTGTGGGAGGGACGCACGGCGACACTGCTGCCGCGCCAGTCGGTGATCGACCACTTCGGCAATCCGTTCACGGCGCTGAGCCTGGCGCGCATCGAATGCCACTACTTCATGCACGACAGTTTTCTGCAGCCGGATCAGATACTGCGCGACGCGCACCGCCTCAAGGACATCCCCGGCGTCATCGTACACGGCCGCTACGATGTCGTCTGTCCGGTCGAGCAGGCCTTCGCGCTGCACGAGGCCTGGCCCGAGGCGCGACTGGAGGTCATTCCCGATGCGGGGCATTCCGCAACCGAGCCCGGTATCGTCGCGGCGCTGGTGCGCGCCACCGACGAGTTCGCCGACCGGCTGGCATGATTCCAAAAACCGCCTGCGTAGACGGGGACAGACTTAAGTCTGTCCCCGGCCGGGTTATGAGCCTTCCAGGATGATCGGACTGCTGCAGCGCGTGACCGAGGCGCGCGTCGTCGTCGCGGGCGAGACCGTCGGCCGAATCGGCCGCGGCCTGCTGGTGCTGATCGGCGTCGAGCGCGGCGACGGCGAGTCCCAGGCCGATCGGCTGCTGGAGCGCCTGCTCGGCTACCGCGTGTTTCCCGACGCCGACGGCAGGATGAATCTCAGTGTGAGCGATATCGGCGGCGGCCTGCTGCTGGTGCCGCAATTCACCCTGCCCGCCGACACGCGCAAGGGCATGCGCCCGAGCTTCACACCCGCCGCCGCGCCGGAGGACGGGGAACGATTGTTCGACCATCTCGTCGCCCGTGCCCGCGCGCGGCATTCCGATGTCGCTACCGGCCGCTTCGGCGCGGACATGCAGGTGAGCCTCACCAACGACGGGCCGGTGACCTTCTGGCTGCAGGTTGGCGGGGAGCGGGATCGTACATCGTAGGTTGGGACGAGCACAGCGAATCCCCGCCTGCACCCGGCCGGCCTACATGTTGCGGTTGGTCTTTTCGCAGGGCTGCTGGAAGTAGCAGGTCAGCGCGCTGGTGAGCGTGGTCAGCAGCCAGAACAGAAAGAAGCCGATGGTGTAGGCGCCGAGCCGGCTGATTTCGGCGAAGTGGGTCTCCAGCAGCAGATGCTGCGGGTCGAAGGCGGTGAAGAACAGGATCGTCGCCACCCCGGACGTGAGGAACGACGGCCAGAGGATGGCGATGACGCGTTGGATCAGCGGAATGTCGTTCATGACGGCAGGTTCTCCCCGTGAGCTCGTTGTTCAGCCTGCAGAGCGCATTCGCCGTGGTATCACACGGAAAAACACGGACAGGTTCCTATGCTCCACACGACGGCCCCGTTCACCCTGCGGGCACTGGGCCGGCGCTTTGAGACGCTGTTTCATTTCCGTGTCTTCCGCGCACTTCCGCGGCTGCAATGAGTTGTTCGGGCTTTTCCGCTTCAGTCCATATTCGGCTGCAGCAGGGCCTGTTGCTGGTCGGGCAGGGCGAGCCGCCCGGCGATGCGCCAGCTGCCCCCGGGCGATTCCAGCTGCACGTGCCAGCGGCCCGGCGCGATGACGTCGAGCGCGGCGCTCCAGCGATCGTCGGCCTCGCGGGTGAGCTGCAGCGTCCGGTCGAGGTGCGGCCGGGTCGGGTGGACGAGGCGCAGCTCGAGCGCGTCGTCCCGCGCCACGGCGCCGGAACCGTTCAGCGTCACCACGATGCGTCCCGCGGCGGGGTCGAGCCGCGCCAGTCCGGACAGGCCCAGGGCCTGCGCCTGCCGGTCGCGCTCCAGCGCCTGATTGATCGCCAGGCCTTCCTTGTAATAGTCGTCGACCACCAGGCCGTCGGGGTCGGAGGCTGCGATGATCAGGGTGGCGATGCCGGCGGCCACGGCGGTGGCCGGCAGGGCGATCAGAAACCACGGCCAGAACTGCCGGTACCAGGGGGGCGCCTGCCGTTGCGTATGTGACGCCGTCATTGCTGGGCTCCCGCGGCCGGGCCGATGAAGCGGCCGATCTGGGTGGTGCGCAGGTCGGGGTCGTCGGTCGCCTCGAGCGTGAACTCGATCTCGTTGCTGGCGCGCTGGAGATGGATCGGATCGATGCGCACGCGGACCGGGAAGTCGCGCACCTCGCCGCTTTCCAGATGGATGCCGTCGGCCGCGCCGTCGAGCTGCAGATCCGGCAGGCCGGATACGGTCAGCCGGTAGTCGTGCGCTTCGTTGTCCATGTTGATGAGCTTCAGCGTGTACACGTTCTCGACCAGGCCCATGTCGGTCTCACGATACAGGGTATTACGATCACGGATGATGTCCAGCTCGATCGGCACGCGCTGGCTGATGGCGTATATCAGTCCGCCCACGAGCGCCAGCAGGAGAGCACCGTAGAGGAGGACGCGCGGCCGCAGCACATGCGCAGGCTTGCCTTCCATGGCGTTCTCGGTGGTGTAGCGGATCAGGCCCTTGGGGTAGTTCATCTTCTCCATGACCTGGTCGCAGACGTCGACGCAGGCGGCGCAGCCGATGCACTGGTACTGCAGGCCGCGGCGGATGTCGATGCCGGTCGGGCAGACCTGCACGCACAGGGTGCAGTCGATGCAGTCGCCGAGGCCCTGGGCGCGATGGTCGATCCCGCGCTTGCGCGCCCCGCGCGGTTCGCCGCGCTTCTCGTCGTAGGAGATGATCAGCGTATTGCGGTCGAACATGGCGCTCTGGAAGCGCGCATAGGGACACATGTAGATGCACACCTGCTCGCGCAGCCAGCCGGCGTTACCGTAGGTCGCGAAGCCGTAGAAGACGATCCAGAAGGTCTCCCAGGGGCCGAGCCCGAGTGCGACCAGGGACTGCCAGAGTTCCGTGATGGGCGTGAAGTAGCCGACGAAGGTGAAGCCGGTCCAGGCGGAGAACAGGATCCAGATGGTGTGCTTGGTCGCCTTGATGCGGAATTTGCGCGCATTCATGGGGCCGCGGTCGAGCTTCATCTGCTTGTTGCGGTCGCCCTCGATCTTCTGTTCGATCCACAGGAAGACCTCGGTCCAGACCGTCTGCGGGCAGGCGTAGCCGCACCACAGACGCCCGGCCAGCGCGGTGAAGAAGAACAGCGACAGCGCGGCGATCACCAGCAGCCACGCCAGATAGAAGAAATCCTGCGGCCAGAAGGTCAGGCCGAAAATGTAGAACTTGCGCGCCGGCAGGTCGAACAGCACGGCCTGATGGCCGTCCCAGCGCAGCCAGGGCACAACATAGTACAGGCCCAGCAGCACCAGCACGCCGAGCACGCGCAAGCCGGCGAAGACGCCGTGCACCTCGCGCGGGTAGATCTTCTGGCGCTTGGCGTAGAGTTCCTCCTCGACGGAGGCGTCCGGGGCGGGGGTGTTCCGGGTATCGGTCATGATGTCACTGCTGGCTGAAGAAGCCGATGGTCGTAGGGTGGTTCGGGTAGGGTGCGCCGAGGTGCAGCCTGACGCGCCGGGCCTGCCTCGGTGCGTCGCTGCGCCGACGCACCCTACGGACTTTTCATGGGCGGGACGCATCGGGGCCACCGGCGGCCTCGATGCGTCCCGCCGCTACTACTGCGACAGACTGTACACGTAGGCCGCGAGCAGGTGTGCCTTGTGCTCGCCGAGGAACTCGCGGTGCGCCGGCATCACGCCGTTGCGGCCCTTGGCGATGGACTGGCGGATGACGCCGGGCGAGCCGCCGTACAGCCAGGTGCCGTCGGTCAGGTTCGGCGCACCCAGTGCCTTGTTGCCGGTGCCGTCGACGCCATGGCAGGCGGCACACATCGCCTCGAAGCGTGCCTTGCCCGCCTCGGCCTTGGCGGCGTCGGCCTCGCGGCCGCTGAGCTGGATCACGTACGCCGTGACCTCCTCCACGCCGGCATCGCCCAGCGCCTCCTGCCAGCCGGGCATGGCACCCTGGCGGCCGTCGAGGATGCTGGCCTTGATGGTCTCGGGCTCGCCGCCGTACAGCCAGTCGCCATCGGCAAGGTTGGGGAAGCCCGTGCTGCCGTGGGCATCCGAACCGTGGCAGGTCGCGCAATAGTTCAGGAACAGCCGCTGGCCGATCTTGAGGGCCTCCGGATCCTGCGCCACGGTGGCCAGATCCTTCTCGGCATAGGCCGCGAAGATCGGGTCGAAGCGCTCGGCCGCACGCTGCATCTCGCGGTCGTACTGGACCTCCTGCGTCCAGCTCCAGGCACCGGCGAACTTGCCGAGACCGGGATAGAGCGCCAGATAGACCAGTCCGAACACCAGCGTGATGTGGAACATCCACAGCCACCAGCGCGGCAGCGGGTTGTTGAACTCCTGCAGCGTTTCGTCCCAGCTGTGCCCGGTGGGCTCGCCCAGTGCGGCTTCACCCGCCCGCCGCTTGCTGGTCCAGGCGATCAGCCACCAGCAGGCGAGGATGTTGCCGATGGTGAGCGCGATCACCCACCAGTTCCAGAACTCGCTCGAGAACGTGAAATCACTCATGGCTCGGATCCTTCTGCTTGTTCGTCTTGACCGGCGGACCATCCTCCACGAAGGGGAGGTTGGCCGCTTCGTCGAAGGCCTGTTTGCGCTTGCCGCTCCAGGCCCAGATCCACACGCCGATGAAGGCGGCGAAGACCAGGACGGTGAAAATGGAACGCAGGGTTATCAGTTCCATGGCGGCTACCTCCGCGTCTTGATCGCGGTACCCAGGTTCTGCAGGTAGGCGATCAAGGCATCCATTTCGGTTTTGCCGGCGACGGCCGCCTGCGCGCCCGCGATGTCGGCATCGGTGTAGGGCACGCCGAGGGTGCGCATCACTTCCAGTTTTTTCGCGGTGCCCGCGCCGTCCAGCACGTTCTCCGCCAGCCAGGGAAAGCCCGGCATGTTGGACTCCGGCACCACGTCGCGTGGATTCATCAGGTGCACGCGGTGCCAGTCGTCCGAATAGCGGCCGCCGACGCGCGCCAGATCCGGGCCGGTGCGTTTCGAGCCCCACTGGAAGGGGTGGTCGTAGACGAATTCGCCCGCGACCGAGTAGTGGCCGTAGCGCTCCGTCTCGGCGCGGAACGGGCGGATCATCTGCGAATGACAGACGTAGCAGCCCTCCCGCACATAGACATCGCGGCCCTCGAGCTGCAGTGCCGTATAGGGCTGCAGGCCGTCCACCGGCTCGGTCGTGCTCTTCAGGAAGAACAGGGGGACGATCTCCACCAGACCGCCTACGCTGATCACCAGAACGACGAGCAGCGCCAGCAGGCCGACATTTTTTTCAACGACTTCATGGCTCATGGCGGTGTCCTCCTCAGGCGGTCTGCGGGATGGGGGCTTCGACGGCGCGCTGACCGGAGACGGTCTTGATCACGTTGTAGGCCATGATCAGCATGCCGGCGAGAAACACCGCGCCACCCAGGAAGCGCACGAAGTAGAACGGATACATGCGCTCCAGCGACTCGACGAAGCTGTAGGTCAGCGTGCCGTCGTCGTTCACCGCGCGCCACATCAGACCCTGCATCACGCCGGCGATCCACATGGCGGCGATATACAGCACCACGCCGATGGTGGACACCCAGAAGTGCAGGTCGATGAGCTTCACGCTGTACATCTGCTCGCGGCCGAACATGCGCGGAATCAGGAAGTACATCGAGCCGATGGATACCATCGCCACCCAGCCCAGCGCGCCGGAGTGCACATGGCCGATGGTCCAGTCGGTGTAGTGCGACAGCGCGTTCACCGTCTTGATGGACATCATCGGACCTTCGAAGGTCGACATGCCATAGAAGGACAGCGACACGATCAGGAACTTCAGGATCGGATCGGTGCGCAGCTTATGCCAGGCGCCCGAGAGGGTCATGATGCCGTTGATCATGCCGCCCCAGGAAGGCGCCAGCAGGATCAGCGAGAACACCATGCCCAGCGACTGGGTCCAGTCCGGCAGGGCGGTGTAGTGCAGGTGGTGCGGGCCTGCCCACATGTAGGTGGAGATCAGCGCCCAGAAGTGCACCACCGACAGCCGGTAGGAATACACCGGCCGGTTGGCCTGCTTCGGTATGAAGTAGTACATCATCCCGAGGAAGCCGGCGGTCAGGAAGAAGCCAACCGCATTGTGTCCGTACCACCATTGCACCATGGCGTCGATGGCGCCGGGATACACGGAGTACGATTTGGTCGCGGTCACCGGCAGGGCGGCACTGTTGACCAGATGCAGCACGGCGATGGTCAGGATGAAAGCGCCATAGAACCAGTTGGCGACATAGATGTGCTTGGTGCGCCGCTTGAGGATGGTGCCGAAGAACACCAGCGCATAGGAGACCCATACGAGGGTGATCAGGACGTCGATCGGCCATTCCAGTTCGGCGTATTCTTTGCTGGTGGTGATGCCGAGCGGCAGCGTGACCGCGGCCAGAACGATGACCAGCTGCCAGCCCCAGAAGGTGAAGGCGGCCAGACCGTCGGAGAACAGCCGTGCCTGGCAGGTGCGCTGCACGACGTAGTAGCTGGTCGCGAACAGCGCCGAACCGCCGAAGGCGAAGATCACCGCATTGGTGTGCAGTGGTCGCAGTCGGCTGTAGGTCAGCCAGGGGATGTCGAAGTTGAGCGCCGGCCAGACCAGCTGCGCGGCGATCAGCACGCCGACCAGCATGCCGACGATGCCCCACACCACGGTCATGATGGCGAACTGGCGCACGACCTTATAATTGTACGTGGATGCTGTATCCATGGAATACCTCAGGCTGTGGCTAAGGTGGAGGGAAACCGCGGGCAGGCGTCCGGCGGGTGCCCGCCCGCGGGCTCAGGTCAGAATTTCGTACCGACCCCGACCATGAACACCCAAGGGTCGATCTCGACATCGAACTTGGTGTTGTAGACCGGCCCCGTTAACGACGCCTCCGTGTCGATGTCCATGTACCAGACCTGGCCACTGACGAACCAGTTGTTGTTGATGTCGACATCGAGACCGGCTTCCAGCGCATAGCCCCAGGAGTCGTCCAGGCTCAGGTTGTGCCCGGCCAGCGCGCCCTTCGTGCCTTCGTCGAAGAAGGTGGTGTAATTGATGCCGGCACCGACATAGGGCCGGATGTTGCTCTGCGGGGCGAAGTGCCACTGCACGGTTACGGTGGGCGGCAGGTGGTCGGTCTCGGCTACCTCGTTGAGGCTGGCGATGCTGCCCTTGGCTTCGATGTCGTGGTTGAACGGCCAGGCGGCCAGGGCCTGGACGCCGATGTTGTCGGTGACCATATACGTGAAATTGATGCCGAAGCTGGTGCCGCTGTCCGCTTCGACTTTGGCGCCGGCCGCGACACCGGTGATCTCGTCGCTTTCGCCGGACGGGGCGACGTGGGCGATGCCGGCACGGACCAGAACATCGCCCTGCTGCACGGCGGCGGCGGGGCCGGCGGCGAGACCGAGGGTGGCGGCCAGGGCGGCGGAAACGAGGGTGAGTTGTGCTTGAGCTGTCATGACATTTGTCCTTCTGCGCTGCGAGATTCCGAACGTGGACCCCCCGTCGTTGCCGTGCGTTGCGCACGGAAATCGCGGGTGATCCCACTCTGCAGAAGGGCCTGTACGCCGACAATGACGCACATCAAACAAGGTTAATAATATTCTAATGCGGCCGGATCAGCCGTGGATGCTGCTGCCGCTGTCCCGGTCGCGATGGGGGGAACGGGGGTCGTGGCTGGCCATGCGCTGCAGGCCGCTCATGTCCTCGATCACGACGTGCTTGCGGTCGACCCGCAGCAGGCCGTCGGTCTGGAAGCGCGAAAACAGCCGGCTGACGGTCTCCACCGCCAGGCCGAGGTAGTTCGCGATGTCGGTCCTGGACATGCTCAGGTTGAATTCGCGGGCGGAAAAATTGCGGTCGCTGAAGCGCTTGGAGATGCGCAGGAGCAACGAGGCGAGGCGTTCCTCGGCGCTCTTCTTGCCCAGCCAGATCATCATGTCCTGATCCTCCAGGATCTCGCGGCTCATGATGCGCAGCAGCTGGCGCTGCAGGCCCGGGATGCGGGTCCCCAGATCCTCCAGCATATCGAAGGGAATTTCGCAGGCGCTGGTGGTTTCCAGGGCCTCGGCCGTGCAGTTGTGGAAGGCGGTGGTGATGGCGTCCAGGCCGACGAGTTCGCTGGGCAGATGGAAGCCGGTCACCTGCTCCTGGCCGTCGTCGGTGATGGTGAAGGTCTTCACCGAGCCCGAGCGGATGGCATAGATGGACGAGAAGGCGTCGCCCGCCTGGAACAGGCACTCGCCGCGCTGCAGCGGTCGCCGGCGCTTGATGATGCGCTCCAGCTCCTCGATGTCGCTGTGGTTGAGCTCCAGCGGCAGGCACAACTGGTGCAGGCTGCAGTTCTCGCAGGCGGCCTGGATACGGCTCAGGTTGACGACGGAAGAATCCATAATGCCCAAGGTAAGTTCCTTCATCGGCCGGCGACCGTCAGGGAGATTGGAGCAGATTGTTTGAGCTAAATCAATTCGGCGGCGATTGGCGATATACGACTACAGGCTAGGCCACGGAACGCGAAAATGCCACTTGGGCCTTCGTCGGGACTCCGCAGGTGGTTCTCTCCGAAGCGGTTTTCCTATAGGATTCCGTCTGGGGCCCGTGGCCGGGCCCGCATCGCGGATCTGCCCGCCGGGCCGGCCGTGACGTTTTCGCCTTTTTCCAGATCCAATTGATGAATACCGGTTCAGCACAGAGTGCCGCGTGTCCCGCCCGGATGATCCGACCATGACGCAACGACAGGCCGAGGTGCGGCGCGAGACGCTCGAGACCCGCATCGCCATCCGAATCGATCTCGACGGGACCGGCACCGCGCGCTTGGGCACCGGCGTGCCATTTCTGGATCACATGCTGGATCAGATCGCCCGCCATGGGCTGATCGACCTGGACATCCAGGCCGAGGGCGACCTGCACATCGACGCCCACCACACCGTCGAGGACGTCGGCATCACCCTGGGCCAGGCCTTCGGCAAGGCGCTGGGCGACAAGCAGGGGATCCGCCGCTACGGCCACGCCTACGTGCCGCTGGACGAGGCGCTGTCGCGGGTGGTGATCGATTTCTCCGGGCGGCCGGGGCTGGAATATCACGTTCAGTTCCCGCGGGCCCGCATCGGCGACTTCGATGTGGACCTGCTGCGCGAGTTCTTCCAGGGCTTCGTCAACCACGTGCCGGCCACCCTGCACATCGACGCGCTGCGCGGCATGAACGCCCACCACATCGCCGAGACCCTGTTCAAGGCCTTCGGACGCGCCCTGCGCATGGCGGCCGAGCCGGACCCGCGCATGCAGGGCCGGGTTCCCTCCACCAAAGGGAGCCTCTGAGCGGCTGCCCGAAACCCGTCACCATGGGTAATCTCACACACAGCTCCGTAGGAGCGGCCCTCGGCCGCGAACCGGCGATTCTCCGCAGGGTTCGCGGGCATGCCCGCTCCTACCCGATTCGACTCCTATGACATCCGTCGCCATCATCGACTACGGTATGGGCAACCTGCATTCCATCGCGAAGGCGGTGGAGCACGTCGCGGGCGACGCGCGCGTCGTGGTCACGGCCGAGCGCGCCGAAATCGAGCGCGCCGACCGCGTCATCTTCCCGGGCGTCGGTGCCATACGCGACTGCATGGAGGAGCTGCGGCGGCTGGAATTCGACGCCCTGATCCGCAGCCTGGCCGGCAGGCGGCCGCTGCTCGGCGTCTGCCTGGGCATGCAGGCCATGCTGGATTTCTCGGAGGAAAACGGCGGCACGGCGGCCCTGGGGCTGATCCCCGGCCAGGTGCGGCGCTTTCCGGACGGGCTCGTGGATGCCGCGAGCGGTGCGCGCCTGAAGATCCCGCACATGGGCTGGAACCAGGTGCATCAGCGCCCCCATCCGCTGTGGAAGGACATCGAACAGGACAGCCGCTTCTATTTCGTGCACAGCTACTACGCGCAGCCGGCCGACGAGGGCAGCTGCGCGGGCACGACCGATTACGGCCTGAGCTTCGCCAGCGCCCTGTGCGGCGAGGGCGTCTTCGCGGTGCAGTTCCACCCGGAGAAGAGCCAGCACGCCGGATTGCGGCTGCTCGCCAATTTCGTCAACTGGGACGGTCAGGACTAGACTCTTCCCCGGAACAACTCTCGCAACCCGATCAAGCACAGAGGAAAGGCTCATGTTGCTGATACCCGCCATCGACCTGAAGGACGGCAAATGCGTGCGTCTGCGCCAGGGACGCATGGATGACGAGACGGTATTCTCCGACGACCCCGTCGACGTCGCGCGGCGCTGGGTGGCGGCCGGCGCGCGCCGGCTGCACATCG
The DNA here is from genome assembly GCA_032907525.1 of Gammaproteobacteria bacterium. GTDB lineage: Bacteria > Pseudomonadota > Gammaproteobacteria > Thiohalobacterales > Thiohalobacteraceae > JAHJQQ01. The sequence goes on along the minus strand of JAJJPM010000077.1, from coordinate 24,891 downwards.
TCGATCTGAACGGCGCGTTCGCCGGTCAGCCGGTCAATGCGTCCGTGATCAAGGAGATCGCCGAGACCTTTCCCGATCTGCCCATCCAGGTCGGTGGCGGCATCCGCGACGAGGACACCGTGCAGGCCTACCTCGATGCCGGCGTCAGCTACGTGATCATCGGCACCAAGGCCGTCAGCGCGCCGCATTTCATCAACGATCTGTGCATGGAGTTTCCCGGGCACATCATCGTCGGGCTCGATGCCAAGGACGGCAAGGCGGCGATCGACGGTTGGTCCAAACTGTCGCACCACAACGTCCAGGAGCTCGCGCAGCGCTTCGAGCGCGACGGCGTCGTGGCGATCGTCTACACCGACATCGGCCGCGACGGCATGATGAACGGCGTCAACGTCGAATCCACGCTGGCGCTGGCGCGCTCCATCACCATCCCGGTGATCGCCTCCGGCGGCGTCAGCAGCATGGCTGACATCGAGGCGCTGTGCGCCGTGGAGAACGAGGGCATCATGGGCGCGATCATCGGCCGCGCGCTGTACGAGGGCAGTATCGACCTCGCTGCCGCCCAGAAACTGGTCGACGATTTACGAAGATGAGGTTCTAGGTTCTAGGTGCTAGGGCCGAGGGAAAACCGTTCTCCCAAACCTGGTCGCAAGGAATTGAGGTTCTAGGTGCTAGGTGCTAGGGCCGAGGGAAAACCGTTCTCCCAAGCTTGGTCGCAACCCCCTAGAACCTAGACCCTAGAACCTAGAACCTGAATTTATGCTAGCCAAACGCATCATTCCCTGTCTCGACGTCGACGCCGGCCGCGTCGTCAAGGGCGTGAAGTTCGTCGAGATCCGCGACGCCGGCGATCCCGTGGAGATCGCGCGCCGCTACGACGAGCAGGGCGCCGACGAGATCACCTTCCTGGACATCACGGCGAGCTCCGACGATCGCGAGACCATGGTCCACGTCGTCGAGCAGGTCGCGGGCGAAGTGTTCATCCCGCTGACCGTCGGCGGCGGCATCCGCACGCTGCCCGACATCCGCAGGATGCTGAACGCAGGCGCCGACAAGGTCGCGATCAACACCGCCGCGGTGAACCGGCCGGAATTCGTGCGCGAGGCGGCCGAGCGCTTCGGCTCGCAGTGCATCGTCGTGGCCATCGACGCCAAGCGCGTCAGCGCCGAAGGCGAGCCGGCGCGCTGGGAGATCTTCACCCACGGCGGCCGCAAGCCCACCGGGCTGGACGCCGTCGAGTGGGCGCGGCGCATGGTCGAATACGGTGCCGGCGAGATCCTGCTCACCAGCATGGACCGCGACGGCACCAAGGACGGCTTCGATCTGGCACTGACCCGCGCCGTGAGCGACGCGGTGCAGGTGCCGGTGATCGCCTCCGGCGGCGTGGGCACGCTCGATCATCTGGTCGAAGGCGTGCGCGAGGGCGGCGCGGACGCGGTGCTGGCCGCGAGCATCTTCCACTTCGGCACCTACACCATCGCCGAGGCCAAGGCGCACATGGCCGCCGCCGGCGTGGAAGTCCGCCTGTAGACGCCCGGCGCGGGTGCCGTTTCCGGGCCTTCACGCGGAATCGGCGGCGTCTGCAATAAATCCGACACCTGGGGCGTCCTACGGAGACGCGGGAGCACAGCGGAGCATGGAAACGGACTGGCTGGATGAGATCAAGTGGACCGCGGACGGCCTGGTGCCGGTGATCGCACAGGACGCCGCGACCGGCGAAGTGCTCATGTTCGCCTGGATGAACCGCGAATCCCTCGCGCTCACCGTGGAAGAGGGGCGCGCGGTGTACTGGTCGCGCTCGCGCAACCGGCTCTGGCGCAAGGGCGAGGAGTCGGGACATGTGCAGAAGGTCAGCGACATCCGCCTGGACTGCGACAAGGACGTGATCCTGCTGAAGATCGAGCAGGTCGGCGGCATCGCCTGCCATACCGGTCGGCGCAGCTGTTTCTTCCATCGGCTGGAAGACGGACGGTGGCGGGCGGTGGAGCCGGTGCTGAAGGATCCCGGCACCCTGTACAAGAAATAGGCGGGAGAGGGCATGAGCGATATCCTGGAGAAACTGGCCGCGGTCCTGGAGGCGCGCAAAGGCGCCGATCCCGACAGTTCCTATGTCGCCAGGCTGTACAGCAAGGGGCTCGACGCCATTCTGAAGAAGGTGGGCGAAGAGGCCACCGAGACCATCCTGGCCGCGAAGGATGGTTCACGGGAGCACCTGATTTATGAAACCGCGGATTTGTGGTTTCATACCCTGGTCATGCTGGCACAGCAGGACCTGGGTCCCGCGGACGTGTTGCGCGAACTGGATCGCCGCTTCGGTCTTTCCGGACTCGAAGAGAAGGCGGCCCGCACGCCTGATTAGACCTGAATTTGCAGATGCCGCCGAGTCGCGGCTGGAGGAGTTGGTATGGGATTGGGTGGCATCAGTATCTGGCAGCTTCTGATCATTCTGGCGATCGTGCTGGTTCTGTTCGGCGCGAAGCGCCTGCGTACGCTGGGAACCGATCTGGGCACCGCCGTCAAGGGCTTCAAGAGCGCCGTGAAGGAAGGCGAGGAGAAGGGCGCCGACAAGGATCAGCTCGAGCAGCAGGGCGGCCGCACCATCGACGGCGAAGTGACCGCCAAAGAGAAGGACAAGGCATAAGATCAGGGGCTAGGGACTAGGGACTAGGTTCTAGGAAAACCGCCCGTTTTCCGCACCTCCTCCTAGCCCCTAGCCCCTAGTCCCTGACATCATGTTCGATATCGGTTTCTGGGAACTCATCCTCATCGCGATCGTGGCGCTGGTCGTGATCGGGCCGGAGCGCCTGCCGCGCGTGGCGCGCACGGCCGGACTGTACATGGGCCGTGCGCGGCGCATGATCGCGACGGTCAAGGCGGACGTGCAGCGCGAGCTGGCAGCCGAAGAACTCAAGCGCACCCTCGAGAAGCAGGCCGATTCCGCCGGCCTGCACGAGATCGTCGAAGAGGTCGACCAGGCCACGGCGGCGGCCCGGGAGTTCTTCAGTCCGGAAGCGCAGGCGGCGCGTGACGCCGAGGACACCGACGCCGCCAAGGTGACGGACCAGTCCCCGTCAAGGCAGCATGGCAACACCTGATCCCAAGCGCGACGACTCCACCGGCGACGTGGAGCAGCCCTTCCTCGCCCATCTGATCGAGCTGCGCGACCGCGTCCTGCGCATGGTCGTGGCCGTGCTCGTGGTCTTCCTGGCGATGGCGCCCTTCGCCAACCAGTTGTTCTCCATGCTCGCCAAGCCGCTGCTCGCGCACATGCCCGAGAACAGCTCCATGATCGCCATCGAGGTGGCGTCACCGTTCCTCATTCCGTTCAAGCTGACGCTGGTGCTGGCGATCTTCGTGGCCGTGCCGTTCCTGCTCTATCAGCTCTGGGCATTCGTCGCGCCCGGCCTCTACCGGCACGAGCGCCGCATGGTCGTGCCGCTGCTGGTGTCGAGTACGGCGCTGTTCTACCTGGGCGGGCTGTTCGCCTACTACGTGGTGTTCCCGCTGATCTTCGCCTTTCTCACCGGCACCGCGCCCGAGGGCGTGGCGGTGATGACCGACATCGGCAAGTATCTGGACTTCGTGCTGACGCTGTTCTTCGCCTTCGGCGCCGCGTTCGAGATCCCGGTGGCCACCTTCGTGCTGGTGTGGATGGGCGTGACGACGCCGGACGCGCTGGCCGCGAAGCGTCCCTACATCATCGTCGGCGCCTTCGTGATCGGCATGCTGCTCACCCCGCCGGACGTCATCTCGCAGACCCTGCTCGCCGTGCCGATGTGGCTGCTGTTCGAGGTGGGCGTGTTCATGGCCCGGCGCTTCGTCCCGAAGAAGGACGACGCCGACGCCGAGTCCGCGCCCTTCGAGCCCATGACCGAGGCCGAGATGGACGCCGAACTCGACCGCATCGAGGCGGACGAGCGCAAGGACGCCGCGGAACCCAAACCGTAAGCGACCGCCGCCGCGCCCGCCGGCGTCGCAGGAGGGGCGTCGTGCCATCCATCCCTCTGATCCTGGCCCTGCTGCTGGCATTCGTGCCGTTGTCCGCCGTCGGCGCCGACGCGCCGTCGCGCAACCGGCTCGCGGATCACCCCTCGCCCTATCTCGCCATGCACGCCGATGACCCGGTGCGCTGGCAGACGTGGGACGCGGAGGCGTTCGAACGCGCGGCGCGCGAGGACCGGCTGCTGCTGGTCTCGACCGGCTACTTCAGCTGCCACTGGTGCCATGTCATGCAGCGCGAGAGCTATCGCGATCCCGCCATCGCCGCCTATATCAACCGCCACTTCGTTCCCGTGAAGCTCGACCGCGAATGGTCGCCGACGGTCGATGCCGGACTGATGGACTTCCTGCGCCGGACGCGCGGCCGGGCCGGCTGGCCGGCGAATGTCTTCCTCACCCCCGATGGGTTTCCGCTGGCCGGCACGCTGTATCTGCCGCCGCGCGAGTTCCGGGCGTTCCTGGAGGATCTCGCGCAGCGATGGGCGCGGGACGCGGAGGCGCTCGCGGACCTGGCGCGCGCCGCCGCCCGCAACCGCAGCGGCACGCCGAAGGAGGAGGCCGAGGCGGCCGTTCCGGCACGGCAGCTGGATGACCGGCTGCTGGACGAGGCGCTGGCGCTGGCCGACGAGCTCGCCGGCGGATTCGGCGCGCAGAGCAAGTTTCCCATGGCGCCGCAGCTGACCGCGCTGCTGGAGCTGCAGGCGCGCAGGCCGGATCCGCGCCTGGCGGAGTTTCTGCGGCTGACGCTGGAGCAGATGGCCGCGCAGGGCCTGCGCGATCATCTCGGCGGCGGCTTCTTCCGCTACACGACCGATCCCGGCTGGCAGCTGCCGCATTTCGAGAAGATGCTCTACGACAACGCCCAGCTCGTCGTCGTGTATCTGCGTGCCGCGGAGCTGTTCGGCGAGGCGCGCTTCGCCGACGTCGCGCGCGATACGCTGGAGTTCCTGCTGCGGGACATGGCGGCGCCGGGCGGCGGCTACGTCGCCGCGCTGTCGGCGGTCGACGCCGCCGGCGAGGAGGGCGCCCACTATCTATGGGATGCGGCGGAGATCGAACGGCTGGCAGGCCCGCACTTCCCGTTGCTGGAACGTCTCTGGGGGCTGGATGGCGTGCCGGTGTTCGCCGGCGGCCATCACCTGATCCCGCGCGTGGACGTCGCCACGCTGGCGCGCGAGACCGGCCGTGCGCCGGCGGAGGCCGGCCGGATCCTGGAGGCGCTGCGCGTCCGTCTGCTGTCGGTACGTGCCATGCGCGGGCTGCCCGTCGACACCAAGCGTCTGGCCGGCTGGAACGGCCTGATGCTGACCGCGCTGAGCGAGGCCGCGCGCGTGCTCGATGCGGCGCGGCCCGGAGGTCGCTATGCGCGCGCCGCCCGGGCGCAACGGGACCTCGTCACGACACATTTCTTCGTCGACGGCCGCTTGCTGCGCGTGCGCCCCGACGGCCATGCGCCGGTTCCGGCGGAACTGGAGGACTACGCCTTCGTCGCCGCCGGGTTGCGGGACTACGGGCATGTGTTCGGCGCGGACGGGACCGATCGCCGTCGGCAGCGGGATCTGGTCGACCGCGCCTGGGCGCGGTTTCATGACGCGCGGGACGGCTGGCGCCTGGGCGAGGATGCCTTGTTGCGCTGGGGTGTGGGCGGCAGCTCCGTGCCCGACGGCCCGCTGCCCGCGCCGCCGGCGGTGCTGATGGCGCTGTCGCGGGACCTCGGCGTCGCCTCGCCGCAGCTCCACCGGGCATTGGCGCAGGCGCAGCCCGCGGTGAGTCGCGCCCCCTTCGAACACGCGAGCCACGTCGCGCTGTACCGGCGCGACTGAGCGCCGCGTTTCACTCCTTGCAGGCGCGCACCGGCGTTCCGTAGCGCAGCCGGGTGCCGTGCTCCAGCGACATCAGGATCTCGTCGGCGGGCAGGTCGGCGGGGAAATAGGTCCCGGAGATCTTGGCCCCGTGGATGCTCGCGCCGTTCAGCCGCGCCGTGCTCAGATCGACGCCGCGCAGGTCCGTCTGGCGGAAGTAACTGTCGCTCAGATCCAGGCCGTCGGCCTGCAGGCCGCGCAGGTCGAGACCGCGAAAATCGCAGTGGGTCAGATCGCAGTGCTCGCCGGCCTGTCGCCGCCGGTTGAAATCCTCGACCTTGCCGGTGCGCAGCAGCTGATAGAGCGGATCGTTCTTGATGACGGGGGTCTGGTCGCTCATGGGCCTCTACCTCGATCTCGCGGTTGAAGGGCAGTGTAGCAGTCTGCGGAAAGCGGCGACCACCGTCGGGCGCTCAGGCCGCGCCGCCGGCGGACGGGGTGATGCGGTGGAAGCCGAGATAGATCACGGGCACCAGCAGCAGCGACACCAGCAGCGAAAAGCTCAGTCCCCAGACCATGGTCTGCGCCAGCGGCTGCAGCATCTCCGCACCTTCGCCCCAGCCCAGCGACAGCGGCAGCAGGCCCATCACCGTCGTGAGCGTCGTCATCAGGATGGGCCGCAGCCGCAATTCGCCCGCCGTGGCGATGGCTTCGTGTGCGGATCTGCCCTCCGCGCGCAGCAGCTCGATGTATTCCACCAGCACGATGGCGTTGTTGACGACGATGCCGGCCAGCATGATCAGCCCCAGCCACACCGGCATCGACAGGGGCACGCCCAGCAGCGGCAGCGCCAGCGCCGGCCCGGTGGCCGCGAAGGGCACGCTCAGCAGGATCACCAGCGGATTGCGCAGCGACTCGTACTGCACGGCCATGACCACGAACACCAGGAACAGCGCCAGCCCGAGCAGCAGTCCGGCGATCTGCCGGCCTTCCTGCAGCTCGGTGAAGGCGCCGATGTCGTAGACGCGGTAGCCGGCCGGCAGATCGAGCGCCGCCAGCCGCTGCAGCGCATCCTCCATGACCTCGCTGAGCGCCCTGTCGCCGGTCAGCGAGGCATAGACCTCGACCATGCGTTCCTGCTGATAGCGCAGGATCTCCGTGGGAGCGGCGGTCAGCCCGACCCGGGCGACATCGCTCAGGCGCACCGCGGGACGATCGTCCCCGGACGCGAACAGCAGGATGCTTTCCAGGTCGGAAATGGTTTTCACATCCGGCTGCGGCAGCCGCACGCGGATGTCGAACTGGCGGTCGTCAGCGATGAAATCGCCGGCGATCTCGCCGTCCAGCGCGAAGCGCAGCGCCATGCCGATGTCGTTCACGCTCAGGCCGAGCTGCGTGGCGCGCTCGCGGTCGACGGTCACCGCCAGTTCGTGCTGGGTCTCCTCGCCCGTCCAGGAGACGTTGCGCAGACCGGGCGTCTCGTTCAGCACCGCGACGACCTGGGGGCCGAGCGCCTGCAGGGTGGCGAGATCCGGCCCCTGGATGCGGAAGGCGACGTCGTCCTCACCGGCGCCGACCCGCAGGCCGCGCAGACCGGCGACGCGCATGATGATCTTGTAGCCGACCAGCTGCAGCTTCTCGATCTCGGTGTTCATGCGCGTGACCCACTCGTTGGACGAGACCGCCCGTTGGTCCAGCGGCTTGAGCTGCACCTGCAGGGTGGCGCGGCTGGACAGCTCGCGCGCGGTGCGCCCGAAGATGAAGCCGCCGGTGGTGGTGAACACCGAGTCGACCTCGGGCTGGCTGTGGAACAGCGCCTCCAGGCGCCGGGCGACCTCGTCCATGGTCTCCATGGCGGTGCCGGTATCGCCGGTCACGCGCACCGTGATGCGGCCGTCGTCCAGGTCCGGCAGGAAGATCTCCTTGCCGGTGAGAAAGGCCGGCGCGCTGAGGCCGAGCAGCGCCGCGAAGGCGAGCAGGCCGAGCAGCTGCGCGCCGCGGCGCGCCATCAGGCCGCGCAGCAGACGCGAATAGGCGCGCTGCAGCGTTCCGAGCCGGCGATTGAAGGCGCGGTGCCAGGCGGGCTCGCCGCGTTCACGCGCGGGGCGCAGCCGCGTGCCCCAGGCCGGCACCAGCGTCAGGGCCACCAGCATGGCGGCGAAAATGGCGGCCGAGACGGTGATGATCAGCTCCCGGAACAGGAGCCCCGACAGCCCCGCGATCATCAGGAACGGCAGGACCGCGGCCAGGTTGGTGCTGGTGGAGGCGACGATGGCGCTGTTGACCTCGGTGGCGGCGTGGATGCCCGCGTGCAGCGCATCCTCGCCCGCGTCCTGATGGCGGTGGATGTTCTCCAGCATGACGATGGCGCTGTCCACCAGCATGCCGATGCCGACCGCCAGACCGCCCAGACTCATGATGTTCAGGGTCAGGCCGGTGAACTCCATGACGAACAGCGTGACCGCGATGGCGATGGGAATGGCGCTGCCGATCACCAGCGTGCGGCGCAGGTCGCCGAGGAACAGGAACACCACCGCCATCGCCAGTCCCGCGCCGCTCAGCCCCGCCGCGATCGCGTTGTTGAGCGCATAGCGCACGTAGATGGACTGGTCGGAGACGGTGCTGATGGTCACGTCGGCGGGCAGCTGGCCGCTGTCGTGCAGCCACTGCATCCGCTCCATCACGGCCTCGACCACGGCGACGGTGTTGGCCGTCGGCTGCTTCTGGATGGTGAGCTTGACGCCCGCGACGCCGTCGAAGCGCACGCGCAGCCGCTCGTCCTCATGGGTGTCGCGGACCTCGGCGAGTTCCCGCAGCGGCAGGCTGGTGCCGCCCGGCACCACGATGGGCAGCTGGCGGAGCTCCTCGACGCTGCGGAAGCGGCCGGCGGTGCGGCTGCTGTATTCGCGCGCCCCGGCGCGCAGGCGGCCGGCCGCCACGTCGCGGTTGGCCTCGCGCAGCCGCTCGACGAGATCGTTGCTGGTCAGGCCCACCGCCGCCAGGCGTTCCGGATCGGGCAGCACCTGGATCTCACGCACCAGGCCGCCGCCGACCTCGGTGGAGGCCACGCCCGGCAGATTGATGAACGACTTCGACAGCGTGTAGTCGACGTAGCTGCGCAGCTCCACCGGATCGAGGTGCGCCGAGCTGACGACGAACTCCGCCACGGGTATCTGCTGCGGATCGCTCTTGTAGATGATGGGCGGATCGATGGTCGTCGGCATGAAGCGCATGGCGCGGTCGAGCCGGTTGCTGGCGTCGCGCAGCGCGATGTCGATGTCGGTGCCGTAGGGGAACCACATGTCCACCGAGCTCTCGCCTTCCTTGCTGGTGGAGATCAGCGAGATGACGTTTTCTGTGATCGCCAGCTGTTCCTCCAGGTTGCGGGTGATCTGGTCCTCCATGATCCCCGCCGACACGCCGGGGTCGAGGATGCGCACGCGCACCTCGGGATAGACGATGTTCGGCAGCAGGTCGATGGGCAGGCGCAGCGAGAAGAAGAAGCCCAGCACCACCACGGCGAGGGTGATCATGGTCACGCCGATGGGGTGGCGGATCGACCAGGCGGCGATGCCGCCGGTGCGTCCGGGGGCGGCCGGGACCGGCGTCGCGCTCATGGCTGCGGCGTCGGCGGGGCCAGGGCGTCCGGCGCGGCGACGATCTTCACCGGCTTGCCGGCGGCCAGATTGATGAAGCCGCGGGTGATGACGCGGTCGCCGTCGACGAGGCCGTCGACGATCTCGATGCGCTCGCCCAGGGACATGCCACTGCGCACCGGCGTGCGTCGTGCGTAGCCCTCGGCGTCGACGGTGTAGACGTATTCGCCCTGCGCGTCCTGACGCAGAGCGGCGAGCGGCACGGTGCGCCGCGGCCGCGCCTCGCCGGGCAGATAGACGCGGCACAGCTGGCCGGCCTGGGCCCCCGGCGGCACGGGATCGAGGGCGATCTCGACCACGCCCTGGCGCGTGTCCGGATCGACGGTGGGATGGATGCGGTCGATCCGGCCGGCATAGGTCTCGGTGCCGAGCGCGTCGATGCGCACCGCCACGGCATCGTCGACGGCGAGCGTGGGCAGGATCAGCTCGGAGATCGGCACCTCGGTCACCAGCGAATCCGGATCGGCCAGGGTCAGCAGGTGGGCGAAGCGCGGTGCGGCGTCGCCCGGCTCGACCATGCGTTCGGTGATGACGCCGTCGAACGGCGCCCGGATGGTGGTGTAGCCCAGGCGCGTCTTGAGCAGCGATTCCTCGGCCTCGGCGATGCGCAGCGCGGTCTCGGCGCGCAGCTGCTCGTCCTCGGACACCAGCTGGCGGCCGGCCAGGCGCCGCAGGCGCGCCAGATCCTGTTCGGCCTGGCGGCGGTTGGCCTCCGCTTTGTTCAGCTCGGCGCGCAGCAGGCGGTCGTCCAGCTGCACCAGCAGCGTGCCGGCCGCCACCCGGTCGCCCTCGTACACGGGCAGGGCCTCGACGCGGCCCTCCTCCTGGCTGTGCAGGCGCACGATGCGGCGGGCGCGCAGGGTGCCGGTACGCACGACGGTCTGGGCGAGCGGCGCGGTGGCGACGGTCACGGTGGTGACGAGCACGGGCTTCGCGGCGCGCCCGGTGCCGTTCTCCGGGGAGGGTTGCCGATCGCCGCAGGCACCCAGCAGGGCGATCAGCGCGGCGCCGAGGACGATCCGCGCCGGACGCGCGTTGCGGAAATGAAGGGGGAGCATGTGGGGAGATGGTACCAGCAAGCCTCGGGAGGCGGCAGGGGCGGCCGTCGGGTCTCGCGATCGTTCAGGGAAGAACTTCGACAGCGCAGACCGCCCGGCAGTTCGCCGGATGCCCCGGCGCGGCCGCTCACGGCACGCTGTAGAGGATGTTCAGAACCTCGTCGAAGTCCCGCGCGGCCGCCGCCACCGCCTCCGGCACGATCTCCGGCGCGAGTCCGGCCTGCGACCAGGTCGCCGCGGCGATGGCGTCGATGTGCGGCAGCGTCTCGGCCGCATCCAGCGCCAGCGGATCGGTCCAGGTGCTGAAGGGATCGCTGCGCGGTGTGCGGTTGTCCGGGGCGGTGGCCTCGACCTGGCGGGCGATCTGGTTGGCGATGTGCACCGCGGCCGTTTCCAGGCGCGCCGCCGGCGCCGTTTCCGGTGCGTGGTGCAGCGCGACGGTGATGCGCAGTTCCCTGGGCAGCCGCCACAGTTCGAGCAGCTCGCTGCCGGCCTCGGCATGGTCGAAGCCGAGCTCCTCGCGTTCGGCTGCGCAGGCGTCCATGCCCTGATCCATGCGCCGCCGGATGCGCGCGGCCGATTCCGGCAGCAGGTTGAAGATCAGCAGCCGGCCGATGTCGTGCAGCAGGCCGGCGGTGAACAGGCGTTCGGCATGCAGCACGCGGGCGTGGCGGGCGAGGAAGCGCGCCGTCAGCGCGGTGTAGACGGAGTGCCGCCAGTATCCCAGCAGATCGAAGTGCTCGTGCTCGAAGCCGCCGAACACCTCCACCGCCGCCATGGCCAGCGTGATGTTGCGCAGCTCGGCGATGCCGACCAGGTTGACCGCGCGGCTGATGGTGTCGACGCGTCCCGGAAAGCCGAAGTAGGCGCTGTTGACCAGCTTCAGCAGGCGCGTGGTCAGCGCCGGATCCTGGGCGACCAGCTGGGCGAATTCGCTGATGTCCGCATAGGGATCATCGGCCAGCTGCTGGATGCGCAGACAGACCTCCGGCAGCGACAGCAACTGCACATTGCCCTGGACGAGTTCGCGGGGAGTCATGGCGGGACCCTGTGTGTCGATGGAGGCCGGAAACTAGCACCCGGCGCGCCCGGCGGTCCACCCGCAGGCCTGGACAAGCGCGGCGTTTTGGCGATAAATGCCCCCATGTACGCGCCCGATGCCGACACCATGTCCTGCCCGTGCGGCTCCGGCCGTGCCTTCGCCGACTGCTGCGGCCCGGCCCTGGCCGGCACCCGTCCACCGGCGACGCCGGAGGCGCTCATGCGTTCGCGCTATGTGGCCTTCGTGCGCCGCGATGCCGCCTACCTGCTCGCGACCTGGGACCCGGCGACGCGCCCGCCGGACCTGGACCTGCGGGACCAGCCGGACTGGTGCGGGCTGGAGGTGCTGGGTTCGGACACCGCCGGCGATGCGGGCTGGGTGGCGTTCGCCGCCCGCTACCGCCTGCCGGAGGGGCGCGGCTGTCTGCGGGAGCGCAGCCGCTTCCGCCGCGTCGGAGGGACCTGGCTGTACGTCGACGGGGTGGCCGCCGACGGCGCGCCGCCCACGGCCCGGGCGGGGCGCAACGATCCCTGCCCCTGCGGCAGCGGCCGGAAATTCAAGCGCTGCTGCGGACGCTAGGTCCGTTATTCCCCTGGTTTTTCCCGGCTAAATTCCGTCGCCGGCCCGTCGCTACGTGGGCACGCACGCGTCGGGCCGCTCCACGCATCCTTCCCATCCTTGACTGTATGACCCTGCCCCGGACCCGCAGGGTCGGGAGTGTCAGCATGTTGTTCAATCAGTACAAACTCGGCACGCGCATCATGGGCGCGTTCGCCGCCGTCTTCGTGGCCGCCGTGGGCGCGGTCGTGGCCGTCGGCCAGTCCCACACGGCCAGTGTGATCGCCGAGGCCGAGCGGCGCGAGCTCGAGGTGCACTTCGGGAACATGGTCGCCGCCATCGAGCGACAGGGGCTGATGGCCGAGGCGCTGGCCGAACTCGTCGCCCGGAGCCCGGCGGTGCGGCAGGCCTTCGCGGCCGGCGATCGCGCCGCCCTGCACGCCGCCGTCAAGGACGGCTTCGAGCGCCTCGCGGCGGACTACGGCGTCGAGCAGTTCCAGTTCCACACCCCGCCCGCGCTGTCGTTCCTGCGGGCGCACAAGCCCGGCCAGTACGGCGACGACCTGTCCGGTTTCCGCAGAACCGTCGTCGCGGTGAACGCGACCCGGACCCGCATCCATGGCGTGGAGTCCGGCGTGGCCGGCCTCGGCATCCGCGGCGTGGTGCCGGTGTTCCATGACGGCCGGCATCTCGGGTCGGTGGAGTTCGGTCTTTCCTTCGGCGAAGACTTCTTCCGCGACTTCGGGGCGCAGCGCGGCCTCGCGGTGGGCTTGCACCTGGCCGAAGGCGGGGGCTTCCGGCCGTTCGTGCCGACCTTCGGCAGCGGAACGGTGCTCGCCGACGCGGATCTCGCCGCCGTCCTCCGCGACGGCCCGGCCGTGCGCCTGGCCAGACAGGGGGATACGCCCTTCGCCGTGTATGCCGCGGCGGTCAAGGACTACTCGGGCACACCCTTCGGAATCGTGGAGCTGGCCATGGATCGCAGCCGCTACATCGAGCAACTGGGCGATGCCCGGCGGGACGCGTTCGTCGCCGGCGCCGGAGCGCTGCTGCTCGGTCTGCTGGTGTTCGGCTGGCTGTCCGCCCAGCTGGTGCGCCCGCTGAATCTGGCGGTGCGGTCGATGGAGGACATCGCCAGCGGCGAGGGCGACCTGACCCGCCGTCTGCCGGTGGAGGGCCGCGACGAAATGGCCCGGCTCGCGGCCGCCTTCAATCACTTCATCGTCCGCGTCCAGGACACCGTCCGGCAGGTCACGAGCTCCAGCGGCAAGGTGTCCGGCTCCGCACAGAGCATGCTGGACATCACCCTCATGACCGGCGACGGCGTGCAGCGCCAGCGCTCGGAAATCGAATCGGTGGCCACCGCCATGAACGAGATGACGGCCACGGTGCAGGAAGTGGCACGCAACGCCGCCCATGCCGCCGCGGCCGCCGGCGAGGCCAGCGAGGAGGCGCAGAACGGCCGCCGCGTGGTCGAGGCGAGCATCCAGTCCATCCGCGCGCTGGCTGCCGACATCGTCGCGACGGCGGAATCCATCGACCGCCTGAGCGCCGACAGCGATGCCATCGGCAGTGTCATGGACGTCATCCGCGGCGTCGCCGAGCAGACCAACCTGCTGGCCCTGAACGCGGCCATCGAGGCCGCGCGCGCCGGTGAGCACGGCCGCGGCTTCGCGGTGGTCGCCGACGAGGTGCGCACCCTGGCGCAGCGCACCCAGCAGTCCACGCGCGAGATCCAGATCATGGTCGAGCGTCTGCAGGGCGGCGCGCGCGACGCCGTCGCCGCCATGGAGCGCGGCCGTGAACAGACCGAGGCCACGGTGCGGCAGGCGGCCGGCGCCGGCGAGTCGCTGGCCGCCATCACGCGCTCCGTGGCCTCGATCAGCGACATGAACACCCAGATCGCCACGGCGGCCGAGGAGCAGAGCGCGGTGGCCGAGGAGATCAACCGCAACATCGCCACCATCAATTCGGTCGCGGACCAGACCGCGGAGGGCGCCGCGCAGACGGCATCGGCCAGCGAGGATCTGGCGGCACTGGCCGCCGATCTGCAGGCGGCGGTCGCCCGGTTCAAGGTCTAGCGGGGGGGCGGATGCCGCCCCACTTTTTTGCGCGTCCGCCGGGACCCGGTCGCGGTAGGGGCGGTAGTGCCGCCGCGGTGGACTATCATCAGACTCCATGGGGTCGTGCCTTTCCCGGCACCGGTCGACGGCTCTGCCAAGGAGGTCATCGAGATGAACGCGCATCGCATGGCATGGAAACGGATGTGGGGGGCAGTACTGGGTTGCGGCCTGTGTCTGGGTGCCGGCGCTGCGGAGGAGCCGGCGCTGGTGAGCTACGAGACCTTGAGTCCCGGAGCCGCGCAGGAACTGGCCGAGGCGACGCTGCAGGCCTGCCGCAAGGCGGGCTTCCAGGTGGCCGTGGCGGTCGTCGACCGCGCCGGCGTGCCGCAGGTCATGCTGCGGGACCGCTATGCCGGCGCGCACACGCCGGATACCGCGATCCGCAAGGCCTGGACGGCGGTGAGTTTCCGCACCGATACCCTGGCGCTGGCCGACCTGACCCAGGCCGGCAAGCCGCAGTCGGGCGTCCGCGAAGTGACCAACGCCCTGATGATCGGCGGCGGCGTGCCGGTCGAAGCCGCCGGCAGCGTGGTGGGCGGCGTGGGGGTCTCCGGTGCACCGACCGGTGAGGACGACGAGGCCTGCGCGCGCGCCGGGCTGAATGCGATCGAGGCCAGGCTCACCTTCTGAAGCGCGGGGTCTATGCCGATTGCAGTGCCTGGAGCAGCCGCTCCGGATCGCTGCCGCACGTCAGCGCGGCACGGATGCGGTTGAACGCCTCGGCGGCCACCTGCGGGTAGGTGCCGTAGGGCATCATCTTCCCGTATTTCCAGCCCGCGGCCTTCAGCGCGCGCAGCTTGAAGTCGTTGCCGCGCACGCCGCTGCCGCCGATCGCGATCAGGGCCGCCTCGATCCTGATGTGGGGCGGCTTCTCGCCGCCGATCCGCGTGAAATCCTCGGGCTGCACTTCCGGGAAGTCTGTGTCCATGCCGGGGCTCCTTGTTGTGGTGGTTGGGCCGGCAGGCCCGGCATCGTGTATCGCGCCGGCCTGGCTGCATCGTCCTGGGTTGGATTCGGCGCGCCCCCGGGTTCCTTGAGCACGCGCGCCGTTCACACGCCCTGCCGAGGGGTTTTGGGCCGTGTCCGGCCCGCCTGTTAGAATGCCGGGCCCCGTGTTCGCCAGGAACCCGACATGAAGATCAGCATCATCAGCGGCAGTCACCGGCACCAGTCCCAGAGCGAAAAGGTCGCGCGCCATATCCAGGCGAGCCTCAGCCAGCACGGCCTGTGCGAGGAGACCTGGCTGTTCAGCCTGGCCGGCAACCCGCTGCCGCTGTGGGACCAGGGCATCTGGGACGGTGACCCGGCGTGGCAGGCGCGGCTGGAGCCGCTGTCGAAGGAGCTGCACGCGAGCGACGCCTTCGTGATCGTCTCGCCCGAGTGGCATGGCCAGGTGCCGGCCGGCCTGAAGAACTTCTTCCTGCTGTGGGGCAAGGGCGAGCTCGCCCACAAGCCGGCGCTGATCGTCACCGTGTCGTCCGGCGACGGCGGCGCCTACCCGGTCGCCGAGCTGCGCATGAGCAGCTACAAGAACAACCGCATCTGCTATATCCCCGAGCACGTCATCGTGCGCCACGTCGAGAAGGTGCTCAATGACGACCCCGCGCAGAACGACGCGCGCGCCGATGCCTACTTCCGCGACCGCATCCGCTACGCGCTGACCATCCTCAGCGAATACGCCGTCGCCCTGCGCCAGGTGCGCGCCAGCGGCGCAACGGACCGGTCGGTGTACAAGAACGGGATGTGATGACCGCAGGTTGGGGTGAGCACAGCGAACCCCGGCAAGCGCATTGCCGCGTCCACAATCTGCGCGTCACGAACCTTTCATCTTCCGGCAACACAACCTGAGAACAATGCGCGGGTGGCACACGAGATGTCACCCCCGTATCACAGCGCACAGCGTCTCAGGAGAATTCAGATGCAGAAGTCCATGCTTGCCCTGGCCGTGGCCGCGGTGCTCGCCGCGAATGCCCAGGCCGATTCGACGGTCGTCAATGGCCCGATGGGATTCGATCCCATCCCCGGCTCCGCCTACGGGATGGACGGCGACGCCGCCATCGCCACCGCCCCCTGGCTCATACCCGAGGGTTTCACCCAGTCCATCGTGTCCGACGAGAGCGACCTGAACATCTACGTCGGCAACGACTGGAACGACATGAACACGGTCAACGAGACCCGCAAGCACGCCGGCCGTTATCTGTATCGCACCCATGAGGTGCGCTATTCCAGCGACAACGACCATCGCGTCGACGGTGGCCGCGGCGGCGCGGTGTCCGTGGTCGACCTGAAGACCGGCGAAGCGAAGGAACTGGCCGCGCGCGCCGACTGGGAGGCCCTGGACGGTATCGTCTGGACCCCGTGGCACACCATTCTGTTCGCCGAGGAAGCCGGCGCTTCCTCCCTCCCGGACCCGGATCATCCCGCCGCCACCGCCGGTCTGCTCTATGAGCTGACGCTCGATCCCAGGGATCCGACCCGCGCCGAGAGCGTGAGCGTGCGTCCGCTGCTGGGCGCGCTGGCGCACGAAGGCATCGAGACCGACGCCGAAGGCAATGTCTACGTCATCGACGAGGACCGCCACGGTTCCATCTACAAGTTCGTGCCCGACAGCTACGGCGACCTCTCCAGCGGTCAGCTGTATGCGCTGAAGGTCATGAACGGTGCCAAGACCGGCGCTGCCGAGTGGGTCGCCCTGGACATGAGCCAGGTGCAGATCCGTGCCAACGTCGCGGCACAAGCCGCGGGCGCAACCGAGTTCTGTCGCCCCGAAGACCTCGAGCGCATCGGCGGCACGCTGTATGTCGCGCTGACCTGCGAAGACGTCGACAATGCCGCCAACATCTACGGCCCGGGCGCCGTGATGGCGATCGAACTCGGCGAACAGCCGGAGGTCGCCTATGTGGCCGCCGCCGGCAAGAACGCCCCGTTCGAGAACCGCGATGCCGGCATCACCGGCTTCAAGGGTGCGGACAACCTGGCGAGCGGCCCGGACGGCAAGCTGTGGATCGTGGAAGACAACGCCTACAGCGACATCTGGGTGTTCGACCCGCGTTCCGAGGATGCCGACGGCGATGGCTATCGCGACGGCATGCATCTGTTCGCCTCGCTGAAGGACCGTCCGGCCGAGGGTACGGGCATCTATTTCGGCAAGGATCCGCAGACCCTGTTCGTCAACGTGCAGCACTCCGGCACGGGCAATGACAAGACCATGGCGATCACCAAGCGCGAGCATGGTCGGGACCGCGAGCGCCATCACCGTCACGACCACTGAGCCGTAACGGGCTGTCTTGCAGCTGATGCGCGCAGCCCCTGCCGGGACACCGGCAGGGGCTGCGTTTTTCCGTGGGTCCGCCGCGCAGTCCGTGCACGTGCGGGGGGAAGGCCTATTCGTCGCAGACGTGCCGGTTCTTCAGTTCCTCCGCCGTGGGCGCGGCCATGGACTGCTGCATCTGGGGCATGACGCCCTGCATCTTCTTGCCGCACTCGGCCATGGCCTGCATGGTCGGGTCCTTGGCGACCTTCATGCCATACTCCATGGCCCTGGCCTGTGCCGCGTCGCGCCTGCCCTCGGCGCACAATGCTTTGATCTCCGCGTTCATCTGCTCGCCCTCCCGGCCCATCCGTTCCAGCGCCGCCTGATCGATCTTCTCCATGCAGGCCTGCATCTCCTGCATGCCCTGCATCATCTTCTGCATGTCCGCCTCGCTCATGCCGCCGGGCGGCTGGGCATGGGCGCTCAGGGCGAGTGCGGAGAGGGCGGCTAAGGCGGCGGATCGATTCATGGCAGATGTCTCCTTGACTGGGTTTGTTATCGAGCGGGGATAATTAACCACAACAGACGCGACGGACACAAAGGTATTTCGAGGTGCGCCCTGCGTGCCGGTCCCGCCACGGGGATCATCGTATATAGTGTGCTTCCCTGGGAAGACGTGAACCCGCATCCCGCCATGTCCATTCTGAGCCTCGTCGCCAACGGTCTCGCCCCGCTCACGCTGCTGGGTGCGATCGTGGCCTATTTCGTACCCGGCGCCTTCCTCTGGGTCGCGTCCGGATTTCAGGGGCTGTTCGCGGTGACCATGTTCGCGCTGGGCGTGGTGCTGCATCCGGAGGAGCTGCGCGACACGCTCACGCGTCCCCGCGCCATCGGTCTGGGGGTGGCGACGCAGTATCTGGTCATGCCCTCGCTCGGTTTCGCCGCGGCCACGCTCAGCGGCCTGCCGCCGGCGCTGGCGCTCGGCTTCATCGTCGTGGCCTGCGCGCCGGGCGCGATGGCGAGCAACGTCATCGTCTATCTCGCGGGCGGCGCCGTGGCGTACTCCATCGCGCTGACCACGGCGGCGACCCTGCTTTCGCCCCTGGTCACGCCGGCGCTGGTGAGCTGGCTGGGCTCGGCCTATGTCGACATCCCCTTCGGGCCGATGATGCAGACCATCCTGCTCACCACCGTTTTGCCGCTGGCGCTGGGACTGGCCGTGCGCCGTGTGCTGCGCCGGCACCGGGGATCATTGCAGTTCGCGGAGCGGCTCGCGCCGGCCCTGGCCACGCTCGCCATCGTGCTGATCTGCTCCTATGCGGTCGCCGCCAACCACGCGCGCCTGGCGGAGGTCGGTGCGACGCTGCTGGCCGTGGTCGTGATCGTCAACGCATTGGGCTATCTGCTCGGCTGGCAGGCGGCGCGCCTGTTCGGCTTCGACGCCCGCCACCGGCTCACGCTGGCCATCGAAGTCGGCATGCAGAACGCGGGCCTCGGCGTGGTGCTGGCGCTGAAGCATTTCGAACCGGCGGCCGCGCTGCCCGGCGCGGTGTTCGCGGTGTGGTGCATTCTGACCTCGGCGGGGGCGGCGGGGTATCTGCGGCGGACGAGGGGGCGGGAGGCGGTCGTGGTGCCGTGAGCGGCAGGCCGATATCGTGAATGCCCCGCAGGACGCGTCCCCCAACAAACGGCCGGGGATGGAAGCAGTCCCGAGACATCAACCACTTTCGGTCTGCGCCCGCTCAATGATCTCGCTGATCTCCAGCCAGCGCTCCTCCACTTTCGGTCTGCGCCCGCTCAATGATCTCGCTGATCTCCAGCCAGCGCTCCTCCGTCGTTGCCAGTTGTCTGTCCAGCTCCGCCTTCTCCGCCAGCAGCTTCTGCAGCCGTTCCTTCTGAGAGGCTTCGTAGAGCGAGCCGTCGCCGAGCGCGGCCTCGAGCTCCGTCTGTCGCGCATGCAGCTTCTCGAGCTGCGCATCCAGCTTCTTCAATTCATTGCGCAGCGGCTGCAACCGCTGGCGTTGCTCCGCTTCCAGCCGCTTGCGGTCGCGGCGTGCGGCCGCGCTGTGGGCCTTGTCTTCCGCGTCCTCGCGCGGCGCAGTGTCGCGCTCGCGCTGTTCGAGCCAGCGACGGTAATCCTCGAGGTCGCCGTCGAAGGGCTGCGCACGGCCCTCGGCGACCAGCAGGAAGCTGTCGGTGACGGTGCGCAGCAGGTGGCGGTCGTGCGAGACCAGCACCACGGCGCCTGGATAGTCCTGCAGCGCGAGTTCCAGCGCCAGCCGCATCTCCAGGTCGAGGTGGTTGGTCGGTTCGTCGAGCAGCAGCAGGTTCGGCGCCTGATACACCAGCATCGCCAGCACGAGGCGCGCCTTCTCGCCGCCGGAGAACGGCGCGACGGCCGACTCGGCGCGTTCGCCGGCGAAGCCGAAGCCGCCGAGGAAATCGCGCAGACTCTGTTCGCTGGCGCGCGGGTTCAGGCGTTGCAGGTGCAGCAACGGGCTGGCGGCGGCGTCGAGCTGTTCGAGCTGGTGCTGCGCGAAATAGCCGATGTCCAGATCGGGCGCGGGCAGCCGCTTGCCGTGCCGCGCCTCGATCACGCCAGCCAGCAGCTTGATCAGCGTGGACTTGCCCGCGCCGTTGGGGCCGAGCAGGCCGAGCCGGTCGCCGGGCGCCAGGCCGAGGTTCACGTCCGTCAGGATGGTCTTGTCGGCATAGCCCGCCGACACCTTGTCCAGCGCCAGCAGCGGATGCGGCAGCTTCGCCGGGGGCGGGAACCCGAAATGGAACGGCGAGTCCACGTGCGCGGCGGCGATGCGCTCCATGCGCGCCAGCGCCTTCATGCGGCTCTGCGCCTGCCTGGCCTTGCTGGCCTTGGCCTTGAAGCGGTCGATGAAGTGCCGGATGTGGGCGATCTCGCGCTGCTGACGCGCGTAGGCGGCCTGCTGCTGGGCGAGCTGTTCGGCGCGCCGGCTCTCGAAATCGGAATAGTTGCCGGTGTAGAGCGTGACCCGTTCACGCTCGATGTGCAGGATGTGCTGCACGGTGCGGTCGAGGAACTCGCGGTCGTGCGAGATCAGCAGCAGCGTGCCCGGATAGCGGACCAGCCACTCCTCCAGCCACAGCACGGCGTCGAGATCCAGGTGGTTGGTCGGTTCGTCGAGCAGCAGCAGGTCGGAACGGCACATCAGCGCCTGGGCGAGATTCAGGCGCATGCGCCAGCCGCCGGAGAACTGCGCGACCGGCAGGTGCTCCTGGTCGGCCGTGAAGCCCAGGCCGTGCATGAGCCGCGCGGCGCGGCTCGGCGCGGTGTAGCCGTCGATGGCCTCGAGCCGGGCGTGCAGTTGCGCGATGCGCGCGCCGTCGTGGGCCTGTTCGGCGTCGTGCAGGTCCGCGTTCAGGCGCTCCAGTTCCGCATCGCCGCGCAGCACGTAGTCGAGCGCGGGCACCTCCAGCGCCGGGGTCTCCTGGGCGACCTGGGCGAGGGTCCAGTGGGCCGGGACGCGGCATTCGCCGGCGTCGGCGTGCAGCTCGCCGCGCAGCAGGGCGAACAGGCTGGATTTGCCGGTGCCGTTGGCGCCGGTCACGCCGACGCGCTGGCCCGCGTGCAGGGTCAGGGTGGCATCGGAAAACAGCAGGCGCGGACCGCGCCGCAGGCTGACATCGCGGAGTTCGAGCATGGGCGCGCAGTGTACCAGCGGCGGCGGTATTTCAGTAGAACACGGGGGTTTGCAATCGGCGCGGAAATGCCCCAGCCTTGGCGCCGGGCATTAGACCCTGCACTGACAAATCCTCATGCCCTGCCGGCAGGACGCCGTGAATACATCCATGTAGGCTTGACGGCCGCGTCCTGCGGCCGACACCTGCCGGCAGGGCATGAGGATTTGTCAGTGCCCGCGTAGACAACATCAGGACGGACCGGCATGAGCGACTTCGACGAACCCTTCGAACCCCGCAACGACGTGGAACGCCAGCTGCTGGCGGCCCAGGAGGGCAGCATCCCCGGCGACGCGTTCATGCGCGAGCTGCTGAGCGCGCAGCTGTTCATGCCGGTGCAGGACGAATCGCACGGCATCAAGGGCTTTTCCAGGAGCGACAAGGCCGTGCCGCTGACGCTGGAGAGCGAGGACGGCGTCCAGGTGCTGATCCTGTTCACCAGCCCCGAGCGCGCCAAGCCGTTCCTGCGGGACTTCCCCGGCTACGAGGGCGGGCTGCTGGCCGAGTTCAAGTGGATCCTGGAGCGCGTCGGCAAGGGCTATGGCGTCGCCCTCAACCCCGGCTGGTCGGTCGGTATCGACATGGATCCGGAGACGATCGATCAGATGCGGTCGTGATGGAGAAAAGCCTGAACCGGAAAGCCCGGAACACGAAGGCGCCAAAGGCGCGCGAAGGAACACCTCGCTTAAGGAGCCCGGATGTTTACAGTGGCGGCAGGCTAGCCCGCAGTGCCGGTTTTCTGATGAATGAATCAGTTTTTTCTTTCGTGCGCCTTCGTGTTTCCGGTTATTGACCTCGACTGGCGCTCTGTGGACCGCTGTCGTCCGCGTTCCCGCGCTCGTTCCAGGATCGCGTGCCGCTCCGCCTCGGAGGCGCTTCCCCAGGCGACGATCTCGGCGAGCGAGCGATGGCAGCCCAGGCAGATGTCCCCATCGTCCAGGCAGCAGTTGCGCACGCAGGGTGAGGGGGCCGGTGTTCGCGTCATAATGCGTCAACCTTGGATTCAGACAATATCGAGTGAGTATGAGCCTATCCGATCCCTATCTGTTCGTCGAACGCGACGACCAGCTGCGCGAACTCTGCGGCAGGCTGGCGCAGGCCGAATGGCTGACCGTCGACACCGAGTTCCTGCGCGAGCGCACCTATTACCCGCAGTTGTGCCTGATCCAGATCGCCTCCGCCGACGTCGTGGCCTGCATCGATCCGCAGAAGGTCGCCGACCTGGATCCCCTGATCGCCCTGTTCGCCGATCCGCGCATTCTCAAGGTGTTTCACGCCGCGCGCCAGGACATGGAGCTGTTCTGGCACAGCCACCGCATGCTGCCGGCGCCGCTGTTCGACACCCAGGTCGCGGCGCCGCTGCTGGGCTATCCCGAGCAGATGGGCTACGCCTCGCTGGTGAAGGAGCGTCTCGGCGTCGATATCGACAAGTCCGAGACGCGCACCGACTGGTCGCGGCGCCCGCTGACCGCCTCGCAGCTGGACTACGCGGCGGCCGACGTGCGCCACCTCGCCGAACTGTTTCCGGCGATGCGCGACGAGCTGGCCGCGCGCGGCCGGCTGGGCTGGCTGGCGGACGATTTCGCGGTGCTGACGGACACCGCGACCTACGAGAACCATCCCGAACAGGCCTGGCGGCGTCTGCGCGGGCTGCAGAAGTTCCGCGGGCCGGCGCTGTCCTGCGCCCAGGCGCTGGCCGCCTGGCGCGAGCAGCGTGCGCAGCAGGAGAACCGTCCACGCAAATGGGTGCTGGACGACGACGCGCTGCTGACGCTGGCGCGCATCAAGGTGCAGTCGGCGAACGATCTGAAGCGCGTGCGCGGCCTGCAGCCGCCGGTGATCGAGCGCTACGGCGCGGACCTGCTTGCGCTGCTCGAGGCTGCGCGCCAGCGCGCCCCGGAGCCGTTGCCGGACAGCGAGCGCCCGGCGGCGCTGAGCGAGGATCAGGAGGCGGCCGTGGACGTGCTCGCCGGCGTGCTGCGCCAGCTTGCCGCGGCGCAGCAGTTGAACCCGACGAGCATCGCCTCGCGCAAGGACCTGCAGAACCTGGTGCGCGGCGAACGCGCCCACTCGCCGCTGCTGCACGGCTGGCGCCGCGGCATCGCCGGCGAGAAGCTGGTGGACGTGCTCGAGGGTCGCTGCCGGCTGCATCTCACCGCAAGCGGGTTGCAAGTGGAGTGTTGAGGCCGTAGCCCGGATTCCGCCGCGCCGCATCCAGGCTAAGAGGGCGTGGTGTCCCGTCTACAGCCTCGACGGCCCCGGCCCGGGCGGACGGGTGGACCGGTGTGGATTTGCCGAATCGGCGGTATGCTGAATCGCACCGTCGGCCATTCACCCGGATGAGCACACCATGAACCCGCGCAACGCCACCCTCAGCATCGACGGCAAGACCATCGAACTGCCCACCCTCGACGGCAGCCTCGGTCCGGCCGTCGTCGACACCCGCACGCTCGGCAGTCATGGCTGCTACACCTACGACCCGGGATTCCTGTCCACCGCCAGCTGTTCGTCCGGCATCACCTACATCGACGGCGAACAGGGGCTGCTGTATTACCGCGGCTATCCGATCGAGCAGCTCGCGGAGAAGTCGGACTTCCTCGAGGTCGCCTATCTGCTCTGGCACGGCGAGCTGCCGAACGCCGCGCAGAAGCGCACGTTCGACGACCTGGTCATGCGCCATACCATGCTCCACGATCAGATGCTGTCGCTGTTCAAGGGTTTCCGCCGCGACGCCCACCCGATGGCGGTGATGGTATCCATCATCGGTGCCATGGCCGCCTTCTATCCGGAGAGCAGCGATGTGACCGATGCCAGGCAGCGCGGGATCTCCATGTTCCGCCTGCTCGCCAAGGTGCCGACCGTCGCGGCCTGGTCGTACAAATACAATCAGGGCATGCCGTTCACCTACCCGCAGAACCGGCTCGGCTATGCGGAGAATTTCCTGCACATGCTGCACGCCACGCCGTGCGAGGAATACGCGTCGAACCCGACGCTGGCGCGCGCCCTGGACCGCATCTTCATCCTGCACGCCGATCACGAGCAGAACGCCTCGACCTCCACCGTGCGCATGGCCGGCTCCAGCTACGCCAATCCGTTCGCCTGCATCGCCGCCGGCACCGCCTGCCTGTGGGGGCCGCTGCACGGCGGCGCCAACGAATCCGCCCTGGCCATGCTGGAGGAGATCGGCGATATCTCGCGCATCGGCGAATTCGTCGACCGCGCCAAGGACAAGACCTCCGGCTTCCGGCTCATGGGCTTCGGCCACCGTGTCTACAAGAACATGGACCCGCGCGCCGCAATCATGCGCCAGACCTGCCACGAAGTGCTCGACGAACTCGGCCTGCACGACGACCCGCTGTTCAGGATCGCCCTGAAGCTGGAGAAGATCGCCCTGGAGGACGAGTACTTCATCCAGAAACGCCTGTATCCGAACGTCGATTTCTATTCCGGCATCGTGCTGCGCGCGCTCGGCATCCCGACCTCCATGTTCACCGCCATCTTCGCCCTGGCGCGCACCGCCGGCTGGATCGCACAATGGAACGAAATGATCGAAAGCCCCGGCCACAAGATCGCGCGCCCGCGGCAGTTGTATACGGGGCCGCAGCGGCGGGAGTTTGTGGGGATTGGGGAGCGGTGAGGTGGGAAGACATGGGGTCAGAAAAAGCCCGTGCAAGAAATTGGAGATAGGA
>JAJJPM010000076.1:0-17419 GCA_032907525.1 Gammaproteobacteria bacterium | reverse complement strand
CCGCCTGTACCCGCCGAACCGCAACCCCGGACCGAGCCGGCTCCGGAGCCTGCCCCGGCTCCGCAGACAGGCGCCCCCGCTGCACCCGCGGAAGCCGCACCCCCGTCCGCCGCGGTGCCGCCCCCGCCATCAGACGTCCCCACCGGGCCGGCCGCCCCGCCCGCCGCCGAGGCGCCCCCCGAAAAACCAGCCCCCACAGCGGCGGTGACCACCCCCGGGCCCGAGACCCCCGCCTCCACGGCGCCATCGGAAGCGCGCCCCGCGGCCACGGCGGCACCCGCGCCGGGCGACCTGCTGCGGGAGAACTGGGTGCTGGAGCGCCCCGGGACGCACTTCACCCTGCAGCTGCTGGGCGTACGCACCGAAGCCGCCCTGCGGGACTACGTTGCACGGCAGGCCCTGCCGTCGCCGGTCGCCTACTTCCGTACCGAATATAAGGGTGGCGACTGGCACGTGCTCGTACAGGGCGAATATGCCTCGCTCGAAGCGGCCCGCGCCGCGATCGGCAGTCTGCCGGCCGCCGTACGCAAGGCCAAACCCTGGCCGCGCAGTTTCGCCTCCATCCAGACCGACCTGAAAAATCAATGATCACCGCCGCCGGCGGGACCGCAACGCGAGCCTGCGCCCGTCCCGCCGGACGCCCCCTCCGCCCGGCGAATTGAACCGCCGGTTATGCGGCGCTATACTCCCGCCCCCCCGTGGGGCCCAGCCTATTCATGCTCGATGGGGCGCGCGCGTCAGCGCGCCGCGGAATTTCCGGAATAGGGAACGCACGCACGAGGTACGACCATGGGCCGTGTCGGCTTTCCGCCCAAACAAGGGCTCTACGATCCCGAAAACGAGCGCGATGCCTGCGGCGTCGGGTTCGTCGCCAATATCAAGGGACGCAGAAGCCACGCCATCGTGCGCCAGGGCCTGCAGATCCTGGAGAACCTGACGCACCGCGGCGCCGTGGGCGCCGACCCGCTCGCCGGCGACGGCGCCGGCATTCTGCTGCAGATCCCCGACCGTTTCCTGCGCGAGGAATGCGACACGCTCGGCCTGACGCTGCCCGCCGCCGGCGACTACGGCCTCGGCATGATCTTCCTGCCGCGGGCGGATGCGACCCGCAGCCAGTGCCAGGCGCTGCTGGAGCAGATCGTCGAGGCCGAGGGCCAGACGCTGATCGGCTGGCGCGACGTCCCGGTCGACAACACCGGGCTGGGCGAGTCCGTCAAGGCGGTGGAGCCGAAGGTGCGCCAGCTGTTCATCGCCCGCGGCCCGAACACCGCCGATCAGGACGCCTTCGAACGCAAACTCTATGTGATCCGCAAGCGCGCGGAGAACGCCATCCGCGCATCGGGCTGGGAAGGGGCGCAGCACTTCTATGTCCCGTCCCTGTCCAGCCGCACCGTCGTCTACAAAGGCATGCTGCTGGCCAACCAGGTCGGCAGCTACTACCGCGACCTGCGCGACGAGCGCATCGACACCGCGCTCGCGCTGGTGCATCAGCGCTTCTCGACCAACACCTTCCCGTCCTGGGACCTCGCCCACCCCTTCCGCATGATCGCCCACAACGGCGAGATCAACACCATGCGGGGCAACGTGAACTGGATGCGGGCGCGCCGCAGCACCCTGGCCTCGGCGCGGCTGGGCGAAGACCTGGACAAACTCTGGCCGCTGATCCCCGAGGGCCAGAGCGACTCGGCCTGTTTCGACAACGCCCTGGAACTGCTCGTCACCGGCGGCTATTCGCTGGCGCACGCCATGATGATGCTGATCCCCGAGGCCTGGGCCGGCAATCCGCTCATGGACGAGAAGCGCCGCGCGTTCTACGAGTACCACGCCGCCCTGATGGAGCCCTGGGACGGCCCCGCCGCCGTGGCCTTCACCGACGGCCGCCAGATCGGCGCGACGCTCGACCGCAACGGCCTGCGCCCCGCGCGCTACCTGATCACCGACGACGACCTGGTGGTGATGGCCTCCGAGATGGGCGTGCTGGATATCCCCGACCACAAGATCGTCAAGAAGTGGCGCCTGCAGCCCGGCAAGATGTTCCTGATCGACCTGGAGCAGGGCCGCATCATCGACGACGCCGAGCTCAAGGCGCAGCTCGCCGACGCCCACCCGTACCAGCAGTGGCTGGACCGGACGCAGATCCACCTGAAGAACCTGCCGGCCGCCGCCCAGGGCAACGGCGGCGACCCGGCCACCCTGCTCGACCGCCAGCAGGCGTTCGGCTTCACCCAGGAGGACATCAAGATCCTCCTGAAGCCCATGGCCGTCACCGGCCAGGAAGCGGTCGGCTCCATGGGTGCGGACAATCCGCTGGCGGTGCTGTCGAACAAGCCCAAGCCGCTGTTCAACTACTTCAAGCAGAATTTCGCCCAGGTCACCAATCCGCCGATCGACCCGATCCGCGAGGAACTGGTGATGTCGCTGGTGTCGCTGATCGGGCCGCGCCCCAACCTGCTGGACTTCGACAACGCCGGCACGCACATGCGCCTGGAGGTGCACCAGCCGATCCTGACCAACAAGGATCTGGAACGCATCCGCACCATCGAGGACAGCACCAAGGGCGCGTTCCGCACCCGCACGGTCTCGATGTGCTATCCGGCCGATCAGGGCGCCGCCGGCATGGAGGCCGCCCTGACGCGGCTGTGCGACGAGGCCGAGGCCGCGATCCGCGAAGGCCACAATATCGTCATCCTCTCCGACCGCGAGGTGAGCCGCGAGAAAGTCGCGATTCCCGCACTGCTCGCGACCAGCGCCGTGCACCACCATCTGGTGCGCACCGGTCTGCGCACCAAGTCCGGCCTGGTGGTGGAGACCGGCGCGGCGCGCGAGGTGCACCACTTCGCCTGCCTGGCCGGCTACGGCGCCGAAGCGATCAACCCCTACCTGGCCTTCGAGACCATCTCCTCGATGCAGGCCGATTACCCCGAGGGCGTGGACGAGGCCGAGGCCCACAAGCGCTACATCAAGGCGGTCGGCAAGGGCATCCTCAAGGTCATGTCCAAGATGGGCATCTCGACCTACCAGTCCTACTGCGGCGCGCAGATCTTCGACGCCGTCGGACTCAGGACCGAGTTCGTCGACAGATACTTCACCGGCACCGCCAGCATGGTCGAGGGCGTGGGCCTGAAGGAGATCGCCGAGGAGGCGCTGCGCTGGCACCGCGATGCCTACGGCGATGCACCGGTCTACCGCAACGCGCTCGACGTCGGCGGCGACTACGCCTTCCGGCTGCGCGGCGACGACCACGCCTGGACGCCGGAGACCATCAGCAAGCTGCAGCACGCGACGCGCGCCAACGATCCGAAGACCTTCGCCGAGTTCTCGCGGCTCATCAACGAGCAGAACGAACGCCTGCTGAGCCTGCGCGGCCTGTTCGACTTCAGATTCGCGGACACGCCCATCCCCCTGGACGAAGTGGAGCCCGCCAAGGAGATCGTCAAGCGCTTCGCCACCGGCGCCATGTCCTTCGGCTCGATCTCCTGGGAGGCGCACACCACCCTGGCGATCGCCATGAACCGCATCGGCGGCAAGTCCAACACCGGCGAGGGCGGCGAGGAGCGTTCGCGCTTCAAGCCGCTCGAGAACGGCGACTCCATGCGTTCGGCCATCAAGCAGGTGGCCTCCGGGCGTTTCGGCGTGACCACCGAATACCTGGTCAATGCCGACGACATCCAGATCAAGATGGCGCAGGGCGCCAAGCCCGGCGAGGGCGGCCAGCTGCCCGGCCACAAGGTCGATCAGTGGATCGCCGCCGTGCGCCACTCGACGCCGGGCGTCGGCCTGATCTCGCCGCCGCCGCATCACGACATCTATTCGATCGAGGATCTCGCGCAGCTGATCCACGACCTGAAGAACGTGAATCCGAAGGCGCGCATCAGCGTGAAGCTGGTGTCCGAGGTCGGCGTCGGCACCGTCGCCGCGGGCGTCTCCAAGGCGCATGCCGATCACGTGACCATCGCCGGCCACGACGGCGGCACCGGCGCATCGCCGCTGACCTCCATCAAGCACGCCGGCAGCCCCTGGGAGATCGGCCTGGCCGAGACCCACCAGACGCTGGTGCTCAACCAGCTGCGCGGGCGCATCGCCGTGCAGGTCGACGGCGGTCTGCGCACCGGCCGTGACGTGGTGATCGGCGCGCTGCTCGGCGCCGACGAGTTCGGCTTCGCCACCGCGCCGCTGATCGTCGAAGGCTGCATCATGATGCGCAAATGCCATCTGAACACCTGCCCGGTCGGCGTCGCCACCCAGGATCCCGTGCTGCGCAAGCGCTTCACCGGCAAGCCCGAGCACGTGGTGAACTACTTCTTCTTCGTCGCCGAGGAAGTCCGTCAGCTCATGGCACAGCTCGGCTTCCGCACCGTCGAGGAGATGATCGGCCGTGCCGACAGGCTCGACATGCGCCGCGCCATCCGTCACTGGAAGGCCGCCGGCGTGGATCTCTCGCGCATCCTGCACATGCCCATACCCGCGCCGGGCGTGGCCGTGCACCACTGCGAGGCCCAGGACCACGGGCTGGATCGCGCGCTCGACAACAAACTCATCGAGCAGGCCAAGCCCGCCCTGGATCGCGGCGAACCCGTGCGCATCGAGACGGCGATCAAGAACGTCAACCGTTCGGTGGGCGCGATGCTCTCCGGGCGCGTCGCCGAACGCTACGGCCACACCGGCCTGCCCGAAGACAGCATCCACGTGAAGCTGAAAGGCATCGCCGGGCAGAGCTTCGGCGCCTGGCTGGCGCACGGCGTGACGCTGGAACTGGAAGGCGAAGCCAACGACTATGTGGGCAAGGGCCTGTCGGGCGGCCGCATCGCCGTGTATCCGCCCGCCGACTGCCCCATCGTCCCCGAGGAGAACATCATCGCCGGCAACACCGTGCTCTACGGCGCGATCGCCGGCGAATGCTTCCTGCGCGGCGTCGCGGGCGAGCGCTTCGCGGTACGCAACTCCGGCGCCTCGGCCGTGGTCGAAGGCGTGGGCGATCACGGCTGCGAATACATGACCGGCGGCATCGTCGTCGTGCTGGGCCGCACCGGACGCAACTTCGCCGCCGGCATGAGCGGCGGCGTGGCATACGTCCTCGACGAGGCCGGCGACTTCAAGCAGCGCTGCAACCTCGCCATGGTCGAGCTCGAACCGGTGCCGGAGGAGGACGAGGCACTGGAGGACATCGAACACCAGGGCGGCGACCTCGAGACCCACGGCCAGGTGGACATCAGCGGCGACATGACCCGCTTCGATGCACAGCGGCTGCGCTCGATGATCAGCAAGCACCTGCACTACACCGACAGCAGTCGGGCGCGCGAGATCCTGGACAACTGGGAGAAGTATCTGCCGAAGTTCGTCAAGGTCATGCCGGTCGACTACCGTCGCGCGCTCGAGCAGATGAAACAGACTCAGGAGACCACGGGGCGGGCTGCCGCTGCAGTGGGAGGTAGATAGATCACATGGGCAAGCCCACCGGTTTTCTGGAGTTCACGCGCCAGGAGCGCGCGTACGCCCCCGTCGAGGAACGCATCAGGCACTACCGCGAATTCACCATCCCGCTCAGCGATGGCGAGCTCGCCCGGCAGGGTGCGCGCTGCATGGACTGCGGCATCCCGTTCTGCCATCAGGGCTGCCCGGTCAACAACATCATTCCGGACTGGAACGATCTGGTGTACCGCGGCGACTGGCAGCGCGCCAGCGAGGTGCTGCACTCGACCAACAACTTCCCCGAGTTCACAGGCCGCGTCTGCCCCGCGCCCTGCGAGGCGGCCTGCACGCTGAACATCGACGACAACCCGGTGACCATCAAGTCCATCGAGTGCGCCATCGTCGACAAGGCCTGGGAGCACGGCTGGCTGCCCCCGCAGCCGGCCGCCCGCAAGACCGGCAAATCCGTCGCCGTCGTCGGCTCCGGGCCTTCCGGCCTCGCCTGCGCGCAGCAGCTCGCGCGCGCCGGCCATGCCGTCACCGTATTCGAGAAGGCCGACCGCGTCGGCGGCCTGCTGCGCTACGGCATCCCCGACTTCAAGATGGAGAAGCACATCATCGACCGGCGCGTGCAGCAGCTGGCCGCCGAGGGCGTGGCGTTCAAGACCGGCGTGCACGTCGGCGTGACCCTGCCCGCGCAGCAGCTGACGAACGACTTCGACGCCGTGGTGCTCACCGGCGGCTCCGAGCATCCGCGCGACCTGCCGATCCCGGGCCGTGGGCTGAAGGGCGTGCACTTCGCCATGGAATTCCTGCCGCAGCAGAACCGGCGCGTCGCCGGCGATGCCATTCCCGAGGCGCAGTCCATCGTGGCCACCGGCAAGCACGTCGTGGTGATCGGCGGCGGCGACACCGGTTCCGACTGCATCGGCACCTCCAACCGGCACGGCGCGGCCTCGGTCACGCAGCTGGAGATCCTGCCGAAGCCGCCGGAGAAGGAGAACAAGGCGCTGACCTGGCCCGACTGGCCGAACAAGCTGCGCACCTCGTCTTCGCATCAGGAAGGCTGCGAGCGCATGTGGTCGGTGACCACCAAAGAGATCATCGGCGAGAACGGCGAGGCCCGCGCGATCAAATGCGCGAAGGTCGAATGGTCCAAGGACGCCAACGGCGCCTGGAAGATGTCCGAGGTGCCCGGCTCCGAGTTCGAACTGAAGGCGGATCTGGTATTGTTGGCCATGGGCTTCGTGCATCCGGTGCACGAGGGCATGCTGGAACAGCTCGGCGTCGCCCTGGACAAGCGCGGCAACGTGGAGGGCGGCACCGAGGGTCCGAATGCCTACCGGACCTCGCTGGACAAGGTCTTCGCCGCCGGCGACATGCGCCGCGGCCAGTCGCTGATCGTCTGGGCGATCCGCGAAGGCCGCCAGTGCGCGCGCGCCGTCGACGAGTACCTGATGGGCGCGTCGGATCTGCCGCGGTAACTGTTCTGAACCACAAAGGACACGAAGGACACAAAGGGAGAAACCGTGTCCGCTGCTGCGGTCTTGCCAAGCCGTCATTCGATTGGAGACCGCGCTGGTCCGATCGCGTGAGTCCGGACGATGCAACCCGTGCCGTACCTCAGGCTACTTTGTTCCTTTTGAACTCTTTGTGTCCTTTGTGGTGAATCTTCGCTCATGACCGAACTGAAAAACGACCGCTTCCTGCGTGCCCTGTTGCGCCAGCCCGTCGATGTCACGCCGGTGTGGATGATGCGCCAGGCGGGGCGTTATCTGCCCGAATACCGCGCCACGCGCGAGAAGGCCGGCGACTTCATGGGCCTGTGCCAGACGCCCGAGCTGGCCTGCGAGGTCACGCTGCAGCCGCTGGACCGCTTCCCGCTGGACGCCGCGATTCTGTTTTCGGACATCCTCACCGTGCCCGACGCGATGGGGCTCGGTCTGTACTTCGAGGAAGGCGAGGGCCCGCGGTTCCGCAAGCCGGTGCGCACCGAAGCGGACGTGCGCGCGCTCGGCGTGCCCGACCCCGAAGGTGAACTGCGGTATGTGATGGATGCGGTGCGGCTGATCCGCCGTGAACTGCACGGCCGCGTGCCCCTGATCGGTTTCTCCGGCAGCCCCTGGACGCTGGCGACCTACATGGTCGAGGGCGGTTCGAGCAAGGATTTCGCGACCACCAAGACCATGCTCTACGACCGGCCCGAACTGCTGCATCGGCTGCTGGAGACGGTGGCCGCCGCGGTGACCGCCTACCTCAACGCCCAGATCGCCGCCGGCGCCCAGGCGGTCATGCTGTTCGACACCTGGGGCGGCGCCCTCGGGCCGCGCGAGTATCAGACCTTCTCGCTGGCCTACATGACCCGGATCATCGCCGGCCTGACCCGCGAGCACGAAGGCCGGCGCATTCCGGTCATCCTGTTCACCAAGGGCGGCGGCCAGTGGCTGGAGGCGATGGCCGACTCCGGCGCCGACGCCCTCGGCCTCGACTGGACCACCGACATCGGCCAGGCGCGGGCGCGCGTCGGCGACCGCGTCGCCCTGCAGGGCAACCTCGATCCGGCGGTGCTCTATGCCCGGCCGGAGTGCATCCGGACCGAGGTCGGGCGGGTGCTCGCCGGCTACGGCGCCGGTCCCGGCCATGTGTTCAATCTCGGCCACGGCATCCATCCGCAGATCGAGCCTGCGCACGCCGCGGCCATGATCGATGCCGTCCACGAGCTGAGCCTTCCCTACCACACGCGCTGACCGACAGAGGCGGTCGCGCCCCCGCGCGACCCGCCTTCCACCCCCGGAATACATCCAATACGTTTATCGGCAACGTAATTTCCGGCCGCTCAAGTACGGCATCCCAAGGCCGCTACGCTCCGAAACAATCAACAACAAAACAGCCAAGCAGATCTTTTATGCAATGGATGAACTGTCTCGGGCGGGCTCCCGGCCCCGGCCCGGACGTCGTCACATGCGCGCACCGGGGAGACAGCGCGGAATGAAGTCGTTGTTCCCAGGTCTGTGCCGCATCGTCCAGCCCGGCAGCCTGCGTCACCGCTATCTGTGCGTGGCGATCTTCCTGGGCATCACCGTCGTCACCAGCGCCATCCTCACCGAACGCTACGTCTCGGCGACCAGCCGGGCCAGCGCCGCGAACATCGAGGCCCGCAACCAGATCCAGCAGCGCAGCCGCATGGTGCGCAATGCCGTATGGGGCGCCGAGTACGCCCTGCAGTCGTACATCCTGTCTCCCGCACCCTGGTACCGCGACGCCGTCGCGGCGAACCTCGGCAATGCCGCCGCGGAGATCGCCGCGCTCCAGGATGTCGACTGGACCCGGACGAACGGTCTCCAGCCGACGGCCGGGCGCCTGCTCGAGGATCTGCGGCAGCTCGACGCGCGCACCCGCGAGCTGATGGATATCCGCGCCGACGTGGACCGGCTGTTCCCCTCCGCGCATCTGATGGACGACGTCTTCTCGCCCACCAACGCGAACTTCCAGACGGCCGTGCGCCTGGCACTGGACGAGATCACCCTGGAGGAAGGGCCGGCCGAATCCCCCGCCTACCCGCTGTTCGAGGAGATCCGTCACACGTGGTCGCAGATGATCAGCGCCTTCCGGCTGTACGTGGTGCGCCGCGCCGGCATCTACAGCGATACCGAAAAGGGCCTGCAGGACGCCAGCCACGACGTCGCGCTGCTGCTCGATGTCACCGAACAGCGCCTCGCCGAGCTCGAAAAGCTGGACGGGGCCGGCAGGCTCGGCCTGCAGGCGAGCGATTCCCTGCACCAGCTCCGCCGCTACGCCGCCACCTGGCGCAAGGCCTTCGAGGAATTCCGCCAGCTTCAGGAGAGCGGCCACTGGCGCAGCGACGTGCCGCTCATCCAGGACGTCGTGCAGCCCCTGTTCGCGGCCATCTGGAACCGGCTCGACGAGATCGACCGGCGGCTGGAGGCCAATGCCGAACAGGACGTGTCGGCATGGACTGAGGTGGGACGGCGCCTGAACGCGAACCTGCTGATCCTGTCGGTGCTGGCCCTGACGTTCATCGCCGCCGGTTTCATCTTCTTCGAGCGCACCGTGCTGGCGCCGCTGTCGCAGCTCACGCGGGCGATGAAGGCCGTCGCCAAGAGCGAGGCCCATGCCGGCCTGCCGCGCGTCACCAGCATCGAGGCGCGCGATCTGGTGGAGGCCTTCGCGCACATGCGCCGCAAGGTGCACGAACGGCAGGTCGCGCTGCGGCACCAGACGCTGCACGACGCGCTCACCGGCCTGCCGAACCGCGTGCTGCTCAAGGACCGCCTGCTGCAGACCATCCTCGGCGGCGAGCGCGCCCGCGACGCGCAGTTCTGCCTGCTGATGATCGACCTGGACCGCTTCAAGGAGATCAACGATACGCTCGGCCATCAGGCCGGCGACCACGTCCTGTGCGAGATCGGGCAGCGCCTCACGCGCCTGCTGCGCAAGTCGGACACGGTCGCGCGCCTCGGCGGAGACGAATTCGCCATCCTGCTGCCGGACACGCGCGTGCGGCAGGCGCAGGAAATGGCGCAGGTCATCGCCGACGCGGTGGAGCAACCGATCGGCCATCAGGACCGCGAACTGCTGCTCGGCGCCAGCATCGGCATCGCGCACTACCCCGAGCACGGCCGGGACGTCGATACGCTGATGAAGCACGCCGACGTGGCCATGTACGTCGCCAAGCAGAACGGCCTGCCCTATTCCGTGTACAACAGCGAACAGGACCAGCACAGCATCGGCCGCCTGACGCTGATCAGCGCGCTGCGCAGCGCCATCGCGGAAGACGATCTGGTGCTGCACTATCAGCCCAAGATGAGCTTCGCCGACGGCCGCATCGTCGGCGTGGAGGCCTTCCTGCGCTGGCCGCAGTGGAGCGCGGTGCCCACGGAATACCTCATCGAGACCGCCGAGAAGACCGGGCTGATCCGGCCGCTGACCCAGTGGGTGCTGCGCAAAGCGCTGGCGCAGATGGCGCAGTGGTCGCGCGCGGGCATGGAACTGCCGGTCGCCGTCAATCTGTCGACCTGGAACCTCGATCAGGCGGATATCGACGAGACCATCCGGGCGATGCTCGACGAATACCAGGTGCCCGCCCGGCTCCTCGAGCTGGAGATCACCGAAAACGCGATGACCAAGAACCCGGAGCGCGCCATGGCCATGCTCGAACGCCTGCACGCGCTGGGCGTGAAGCTCACCATCGACGACTACGGCACCGGCTTCTCGTCGCTGTCGTACCTGAAGACCATGCCCGTCGATCAGATCAAGATCGACAAGTCCTTCGTCATCGACATGCTGGAGGACGAGGACTATGCCGTGATCGTGCGCTCCACCATCGACCTGGCCCACAACCTCGGCATGACGGTCATCGCCGAAGGGGTGTGCAGCGCCGACATCTGGGATCTGCTGGAGATCCTGCGCTGCGATACGGCGCAGGGCTATTTCATCGCCCGCCCGATGTCGGCGGACGCGCTGAGGCAATGGCTCAACGGCGGCCTCAACGCGGAGGCGGGCCAGCGCGCCTGAGCGCGTCTCACGCGCCGAGTTCGGCCAGCAGCCGGCGCATCATCCCGACCGCCTGGCCGTGATAACCGCCGCCGAACAGGTTCAGGTGATTGAGGACGTGGTACAGGTTGTACAGCGTCCTGCGCGTTGCGTATCCCGCGTCCAGCGGCCAGGCTTCGCGGTAGGCGGCCTGGAAGTCTCCGCCGAAGCCGCCGAACAGCTCCGTCATGGCCAGATCCGCCTCCCGGTCGCCGAAGTACACCGCGGGATCGAAGATCACCGGCTGCCCGTCGCCGAGGCAGGCGTGATTGCCGCCCCAGAGATCGCCGTGCAGCAGCGAGGGCTGCGGGCGGTACCCGTCGAACAGGCCGTCGAGGCCCGCGAGCAGCCGTTCTCCCAGCTGCTGAAGCTCGCCGCCCCAGCCTTTGCCGGCCGCCAGTTCCAGCTGATAGCCCAGGCGCCGCTCGCGCCAGAAGCCGATCCAGTCGGCGGCCGGCGTGTTGATCTGCGGCGTCGAGCCGATGGTGTTGTCGCGGCGCCAGCCGAACTCGGTGCGCGTGACGCGGTGCATCGCCGCCAGCCGCTCGCCGAGGACCGCGCCGCACCCGCCCCGCCCGAAGGCCAGATATTCGAGCACCAGATAGGCCGTGTCGCCGGCCACGCCCCAGCACACCGGCTCGGGCACCCGCACGGTATGCGTCGCCGCGATCTCGCGCAGCCCCTCGGCCTCGGCGGCGAACATGTCCCGATGAGCGGCGTCGTTGAACTTGACGAAGAAATCGCGTCCCTCGCCGCGCATGCGCACGGCCTGGTTGATGCAGCCGCCGCCGACGGCGTCGCGCGCGCCGCGCACGGCGGTGCCGGTCGCACTATGGATGTGTTCGCCGATGTCCTGCCAGATATTCACGAAGCCCGCCGCCACGAATCTCGAACCGCGAAGCCGCAAAGCATTCTGCGGTTCAGACGGAGAAAACTCATTTCGGCCACGGAAGCACACGAAAATACACGGAATGCAAAACCCGCCGCATCTTTAATCTTCCGTGTACTTCCGTGTGCTTCCGTGGCGATTTCGAAAAGCGAACCGTTCAGGCCCCGGTCGCCAGCCGCTGATGCAATGGACTGTGGCGCGGGAAGTGGGCGCGCAGGAATTCCATCTGGTCGGCGAGCACGCGCTTGCCCTGCAGATAGATGTATTCGGCGTGGGTCGGCGTGAAGGGCACGGCCAGCAGCTCCATGCGCGCCTGTTCGGGCCGGCGGCCGGCCTTGTGGTTGTTGCAGCGCTTGCAGGCCGTCACCACGTTGTTCCAGGTGTCGGAACCGTCCTGGCTGAGCGGCGTCACGTGATCGCGCGACAGCTCGCTGTCGCGGAAATGCTCGCCGCAGTAGAGGCACAGGTAGGCGTCGCGCTTGAACAGGGCGGCGTTGTTGAGCGGCGGCACGTAGCTGTCGCGTGCCTGCTTCAGCGCGTGATTGCTGCCGTAGGTCGCGATGATGGAATTGAGGTCGATCTGGCTGCGCAGCCCGGTACGGGCGTTGATGCCGCCCCGCACCCTGACCAGGGTGCTGCCACAGGCGTAGGCAACCTGCCCCAGGTGATAGAGGCGCACGGCGTCCCGGTAATTGACCCATTCCAGCGGCATACCGGCGGCGTCCGTGCGCAGAATCTGATGCATCAGACCGAACACAGCACAACCTCCCGCGGATGCCCATTTATGTCAGAAACGCCGATAAAAGTAAACGTTAATAAATCAGTAACTTTCAACCCCGGGGCGGCCGTTCGGAACGGCCCCGGCACCCACCCCGCAGTATTCAATCGGCGCAGGGATTCCGGTATCATGGCGCCTTTTTCGGGCGCGGATAACGGCCGTTACCGGCCGATTCACGGCAGGATCCATCGCGACGGGTCGCCACTGCCGCGCCGGCGCGCACTTTGAGCACAGCCATCCCGACCGGATGCGGAGAATCTGAGCATGCCAATAGTTGTGGCCGTACCCAAGGAAACCACGGCGGACGAACGCCGCGTGGCCCTGGACCCCATCGTCGCCGAGCGCTTCGCCAAACTGGGCTGCAAGGTCCTGATCGAGTCCGGCGCCGGCCTGGGCGCCCAGCAACCCGACGGCGCCTACGCCAGCGCGGAGACCGTCGCCGACCGCAAGACCCTGCTCGGCCAGGCGGATATCCTGTTCAAGGTCCAGCCGCCGACCCTGGAGGAGGCCGATGCCCTCAAGGAGGGCGCCGTGGTGGTCAGCTTCATGCAGCCGCACCGGAACGCCGACCTGGTCGCCAGGCTGCGCGACCGCAGGATCACCAGCTTCGCCATGGAACTGATCCCGCGCATCTCGCGCGCGCAGAGCATGGACGCGCTGTCCTCGCAGGCCGCCGTCGCCGGCTACAAGGCCGCGCTGATGGCCGCCGACCGCAGCGGCCGCTTCTTCCCCATGCTGACCACCGCCGCCGGCACCATCCGCCCCTCCAAGGTGCTGGTGATCGGCGCCGGCGTCGCCGGCCTGCAGGCCATCGCCACCGCCAAGCGCCTCGGCGCCATGGTCGAGGGCTACGACGTGCGTTCCGCCACCAAGGAGCAGGTGCAGTCGCTGGGCGCCAAGTTCGTCGACACCGGCGTCGCCGCCGAGGGCACCGGCGGCTACGCGCGCGAACTGACCGACGAGGAGAAGGCCAAGCAGGCCGAGGTCCTCGCCCGGCACATCGCCGCGGCCGACGCCGTCATCACCACCGCCGCCATCCCCGGCCGCGCCTCGCCAAAGATCATCCCGGCCGCCGTCGTCGAGCAGATGAAATCCGGCGCCGTGATCATCGATCTGGCTGCCGAGGGCGGCGGCAACTGCGAGCTCACGAAGCCCGGCGAGCAGATCGAACACAAGGGCGTGATCATCTACGGCCCGCTCAACGTGCCCAGCATGCTGCCGGTGCACGCCAGCGAGATGTACGCCAAGAATCTGCTCAACTTCCTGAGCCCGATGATCAAGGACGGCGAACTGAAACTGGACTGGGACGACGAGGTCATCCGCGACAGCGCGCTGACCCACGCCGGCGAAATCAGGCACGCGCCGACCCGCGCACTGGTGGAAGGAGCAAGCTCATGATCGAAGGCTTCACCGCGCTGTACATCTTCATGCTCGCCGCGTTCACCGGCTACGAGGTGATCTCGCGCGTGCCCGTCATCCTGCACACCCCGCTGATGTCGGGCTCGAACTTCGTGCACGGCATCGTGCTGGTCGGCGCCATGGTCGCCATGGGCCATGCCGAGACCGACATGGAACGCCTCATCGGCTTCCTCGGCGTCATGCTCGCGGCCGGCAACGCCGTCGGCGGCTACGTGGTCACCGAGCGCATGCTCGAAATGTTCAAGAGCAGCAAGGAGACCGCTAAATGATCCAGCTGAGCTATTTCGCGGCGGCCGTGCTGTTCATCCTCGGCCTCAAGCGCATGTCCTCGCCGAAGACGGCGCGCGGCGGCATCGTCTGGGCGGGCGCCGGCATGCTGGTGGCGACCATCGCCACCTTCTTCTGGCCGGGCATGCACAACTACGGCCTGATGATCCTCGCCATCGCCATCGGCGGCGGCGCGGCCTGGTACACCGGCAAGAAGGTCGCCATGACCGACATGCCGCAGATGATCGCCATCTACAACGGCATGGGCGGCGGCGCCGCGGCGGCGATCGCGGCCGTGGAACTGCTCAAGGGTGAGTTCGCCGACCAGAGCTTCCTGGTGCTGGCCGTGCTCGGCGCCCTGATCGGCTCGGTGGCCTTCTCCGGCTCCATGATCGCCTTCGCCAAGCTGCAGGGCCTGATGAAGAAGTCCTTCATCTTCCCCGGCCAGCAGAAGATCAACCTGATCGTGTTCGGCGCGGCCATCGTCTTCGGCCTGATGCTGATGTTCGGCAGTTCCACCGGCGGCTTCCCGCTGCTGGCGTTCTTCGTCCTGGCGCTGGCCTTCGGCATCATGATGACCCTGCCGATCGGCGGCGCCGACATGCCGGTGGTGATCTCGCTGTACAACGCCCTGACCGGCCTGGCCGTCGCCTTCGAAGGCTTCGTGCTCGGCAACGCCGCCATGATCATCGCCGGCACGGTGGTGGGCTCGGCCGGCACGCTGCTCACCCAGCTGATGGCCAAGGCCATGAACCGCCCGATCAGCAACGTGCTGTTCTCCGGCTTCGGCGCCACCGGCGGCGAGGCGGCGGCCGAGACCGGCGGCGTCATGAAGGAAATCGACGCCAGCGACGCGGCGGTGATGATGGCCTATGCCAGCAAGGTCATCGTCGTGCCCGGCTACGGCATGGCCGTGGCCCAGGCGCAGCACAAGGTCTGGGAATTCTGCAAGCAGCTCGAAGAGAAGGGCGTGACGGTGAAGTTCGCCATCCACCCGGTGGCAGGCCGCATGCCCGGCCACATGAACGTGCTGCTCGCCGAGGCCGGCGTGCCCTACGACAAGATCTACGACCTCGACGAGATCAACGCCGAGTTCCCGACCGCCGACGTCGCGCTCATCATCGGCGCCAACGACGTGGTCAACCCGGTCGCGCGCACCGATCCCAACAGCCCGATCTACGGCATGCCGATCCTCGACGCCGACAAGGCCAAGAACGTCATCGTCGTCAAGCGCGGCCGCGGCACCGGCTTCTCCGGCATCGAGAACGCGCTGTTCTTCCTCGACAACACCCGCATGCTCTACGGCGACGGCCAGGAAGTCGCGGGCAAGCTGATCCAGGAAGTGAAGCAGCTGTAGCAGGACCGGGACGGCTGCGAAAAAGGGCGCCAAGCGGCGCCCTTTTTCGTTGGAACGGACGGGGTCCCCGCGGTCAGCAGCCCGCCATCCCGAGCCGGCCGCCGGCCGTCACTCCGCGATCTCGGCCTCGACCAGCTTCGCCAGCAGCGCGAGCGACTCCTGCCATCCCAGATAGCACGCCTCAAGAGGAATGATCTCGGGTATGCCTTCCTGCACCACGGTCAGTTCGGTGCCGCAGGACACGGGCGCCAAGGAAACGGTGACCTCCATGGTACCCGGCAGACCGGGATCGTCGAACCTGTCCGTGTGGCGGATGCGCTCATTCGGGACCAGCTCGAGGTATTCACCGCCGAAGGCGTGGCTGCCGCCCGTCGTCAAGTTGGTGAACGACATGCGGTAACCGCCGCCGACCCTGGCGTCCATGTGATGCACCCTGCCGGTGAAGCCGTTCGGCGGAAGCCATTTGACGAGAGCCTCGGCGTCGAGGAACGCCCGGTAGATCCGTTCCGGCGGCGCGCGCAGCACGCGGTGAAGCCGGACTGTATTCGTAGCCATGACTGTACCCTCCGATATCCGTTGCTGGACGCAGGAGCGTCGTCGCGCCCGACGGCCTGGCGCACCGCGATCTCCTGAACGAACGATATGCTCATCAAGTAGACGAACGGCACCCGTCGATTTCGACACGTTCGTCGCATTGCGGAAACCCTGAATGCAATTCCTGCGACAAGCCGTCACGCCAACTTCGACTCGACGATAATGCGGGTGGCACATAGTGACCGAGAGCAGGCTCGCAGACCCTTTCGGCG
The DNA here is from genome assembly GCA_032907525.1 of Gammaproteobacteria bacterium. Classification (GTDB taxonomy): domain Bacteria; phylum Pseudomonadota; class Gammaproteobacteria; order Thiohalobacterales; family Thiohalobacteraceae; genus JAHJQQ01. The sequence goes on along the minus strand of JAJJPM010000076.1, from coordinate 941 downwards.
GGGCGCTCAAGCGGCTCACGGTGATTTACTGAATCGGGGAGAACTCGAAAACGAAGGCGAAGACTCGCTTTCACATGCTCCGCCCCTAGATTGCTGACCTCTCGATTCCTCGACCGGGTTGGCCGGGCGCAATACCTCAGGCCGCCAACTTTTTCTTTATCCGTGCAAGTTCCTTCTCAATGCGGGCCAGACGATCCTCGGTCAGGGCTTGATTGGACAGTCCTTCGCGCAGGATGTTGTTGAGCAGACGCTGATAGGGAACGCCTGTACGTTCGGCCGTCTCGCGCAGCGCGCTGAGGCTGTCGGCGTCGATGTTGATGGTGATCTTGACGCTGCGTGCTCGCTGCATCGCGCTGCGCATCTTTTTCGTTCCCGCGGCATCAATCCGCAGATTCGTCATCTTGGGCTGTTTCATAGAACCTCCGAAACTTTCTCCACTCGGCACAGCCGATGATCCGGATCCGACCGCCACGCAGCGTGAACCAAGTTGTCAGGATTCGTCCAGACCTTGTGCGGCCCACCCAATAAAAGCGTCGTTCGTGCCGGGAATGCTTCGTGTCGACGAGTTGAATGCCGTGCGAATCACGAAAACATTCGACCGCCTCCGCAAACGTCACCCGATGTTTGCGGATATTCTCCTGCTCCTTGGAGAAATCCCACTCGAAATCCATGAACCGAGGTTACCATACTAATATGGGTATGCCCACGAAACCGTGGCCTGTCCCCAGTTTTTCGTGGCCTGTCCCCAGTTTTTCATCGACTGTATATTGGGATGATTGGTGATCGTAACCGCCGTGTGCTTGAACTGGAAGTTGTAGAACGTGTGCTTTTCTTTCCGTTTCATGTCTCACCTCTCGCATAGTTCACTTCGGAGAGGTGTCAATTATTTCGGGGTAGGTTCACTCGGGCTGGGCTGATTTGTTATGCGTTTTACATATTCC
>JAJJPM010000075.1:0-3923 GCA_032907525.1 Gammaproteobacteria bacterium | reverse complement strand
AGGCCTGACGGCCGCGCAGCCGCGTCCGGCCGAGCCGCGCGCCCCAGAACGGACCGAGGCAACAATGCGCCGCGCCGGTGACCGGATCCTCGGGTATGCCCACGCGCGGCGCGAACACGCGGGACACGAAGTCGTGGTCCGGACCGTCGCCCGCCGCCGTCACCATGACGAGCGCCGCATCCAGCGCCGCGAGACGCGCCATGTCCGGCTGCAGCCGGCGCACGCGCTCCGCATCGTCGACGTGCACGAGCCAGCCGACGCGGCCCCGCCCGACCCAGCGCGGGCCGGTCCGCAGCGCGGCCGCCAGCGCAGCGGGCGGATCGATGGGCGCGGGCGGGTCGGCGGGAAAATCCAGTGCGATGGCCGCGCCGTCGCGTTCCGCGGACAGGCGGCCGCCGCGGGTCCGGAAGTGCAGCACGCCGTCGTCCAGCCCGCATTCGCGCCACAGCACATGGGCCGCGGCGAGCGTGGCATGTCCGCACAGATCCACCTCCACCGCCGGCGTGAACCAGCGCAGCGCCCAGTCGCCGTCGCCGCCGGGACGGTGCAGGAAGGCGGTCTCGGACTGGTTCATCTCGGCCGCCACCGCCTGCATCCACGCCGCGTCCCGTTCGCGGTCGAGCAGACACACGGCAGCGGGATTGCCGGCGAAGGGCGCGCCGGTGAAGGCGTCGACCAGAAAAAGGCGTTCGTTCATGGCATGTCACCTTCGTTGCGGTGTCGTCCTGACTTTACGCCTGGCGTCCCGATAGCTACAGTTCCACAAGAAAGGAAATTGATACGGTACAGATTGCCAGAACCCGAAACTGTACCGGTCGCTCGCACGCAGTTCTGTAATGGTCCCGGGAGGGGGACATCCTTGCAGCATCTCTACGAAGTCGTGGCCCGGGAACTGATCGGGCGCATCGAACAGGGACTCTACCGGCCGGGCGACCGGCTGCCCGGGGTGCGCGCCTTCAGCGCCCGGCGCCGGATCAGCGTCGCGACGGCGCTGTCGGCCTACCGGCTGCTGGAGGACGGCGGCTATATCGAAGTCCGGCCGCGCTCGGGCTTCTATGTGCGCAGCCGTCCCGCGCCACGGCCCCTCGAAGCCGCGCCCGCCGCGACCGCCACGCCGCCCTGCGCGGTCACCGGCCAGGAGATGGTCCTGGCGCTGGTCAAGGCGGCGAACGATCCGGGCATCGTGCAGCTGGGCGCCGCGGTGCCGGATGCGGCGTTCCTGCCGACGCGCGCGGTCGAACGCGCACTGGCGACCGCCGCGCGCCATCACCGCGCCCGCACCTCGAGCTACGAGATGCCGCCCGGCGCGCCGGAACTGCGCCGGCAGATCGCCCGCCGCATGGCGGAGGCCGGCTGCGCGGTAGCGGCGGACGAGGTGGTGATCACGAACGGCTGTCAGGAGGCGCTGACGCTGGCCCTGCGCGCGGTGACCCGGCCGGGCGACGTGGTGGCCATCGAATCACCGACATTCTACGGCCTGCTGCAGGCACTCGATTCCCTGGGCCTGGAGGCGCTGGAGATCCCGACGCATCCGCGTGAAGGCATTTCGCTGGAGGCGCTGAGGCTGGCGGTCGACCGCTGGCCCGTGAAGGCCTGCGTGCTGGTGCCCAACTACAGCAATCCGCTGGGCTATTGCATGAGCGACGAGCGCAAGCGCGGGCTGACCGCCCTGCTCTCCGCCCACGGCATTCCGCTCATCGAGGACGACATCTACGGCGATCTCGGCTTCCGTGCGCCGCGTCCGTCGACATGCAGGGGCCTGGCCGGCGATGCCGACGTGCTGTACTGCAGTTCCTTCTCCAAGACCCTGTCGCCGGGCCTGCGCGTCGGCTGGATCGCACCGGGCCGCCATCGGGAACGCGTCGAATACCTGAAGTACGTGACCAACCTGGCGACGCCGACGGTGCCGCAGCTGGCGCTGGCCGAACTCCTGGAGAGCGGACGCTACGAACGCCACCTGCGCCAGGTCCGCGGAGAATACGCCCGCGCCGTGGCGCGCATGACCGATGCGGTGACGCGCCATTTTCCGGCGGGCACGCGCATCACGCAGCCGCAGGGCGGCTTCGTCGTCTGGGTGGAACTGCCGGAGCACGTGGACAGCTTCGAACTGGCCCGCCGCGCCCTGGCCGCGGGCGTGAGCATCGCGCCCGGCCCGATCTTTTCGGCGACGCAGAAGTACCGCAACTTCATGCGGCTGTCCTGCGCCCGCGTGTGGGACGCGCAGGTGGAGCGTGCCGTGGCGGCGCTGGCGCGGATGCTCTGACCTCCGCGCCGGCAGCCGTGCTTCAGGCGCCGGAACGCCGGGGCGCCGGACGCTGGCCCGGCCGGCCCTGGTGGCTGCGGTTGCGCTGCCCGTCGCCGGGCCGCCGGGCATTGCCGGCCTGCGGCTTGCGATGACCGTGCCCGGCCTGGGCCTTGCCCTCGGCCTGATGTCCGCCGTGGCCGTGGACCTGGGCCCGCTGGCCCTGCCCCGCGCCGTTGCCGGAACGCGGCCTGCTCGGATTCTGCTGGCGCGGCTGATTGTGCTGCCGCGGCTGGCGCTGCTTGAACACCGGCTCGGCCTTGATGCTCGGATCGGGCTCGAAGCCGTCGATCACCACCTTGGGGATCTCGCGCTTGATGAGGCGTTCGATGTCGCGCAGGAAATCGTGTTCGTCGACGCACACCAGCGAGATCGCCTCGCCCTCGTTGCCGGCGCGGCCGGTGCGGCCGATGCGGTGCACGTAGTCCTCGGGCACGTTCGGCAGTTCGAAGTTGACCACGTGCGGGAGCTGGTCGATGTCCAGGCCGCGGGCGGCGATGTCGGTGGCCACCAGGGCGCGGATGGCGCCGCTCTTGAAGTCCGCCAGTGCCTTGGTGCGCGCGCCCTGGCTCTTGTTGCCGTGGATCGCCGCGGCGCTGACGCCGTCGCGGCCGAGCTGCTCGGCGAGCTTGTTCGCGCCGTGCTTGGTGCGGGTGAACACCAGCACCTGGCGCCAGTCGTTGGAGCCGATCAGGAACGACAGCAGCTCGCGCTTGCGCGCGCGGTCGACGGGGTGCACCACCTGCGACACCGTCTCCACCGTCGTGTTGCGGCGCGCGACCTCGATGTGCGCCGGATCGTGCAGCAGGCCGGAGGCGAGCTGCCGGATCTCGTCGGAGAAGGTCGCGGAGAACAGCAGGTTCTGCCGGCCGTTCGGGCCGATGGGCGGCAGCAGCGCGAGGATCCGGCGGATGTCGCGGATGAAGCCCATGTCGAGCATGCGGTCGGCCTCGTCCAGCACCAGGATCTCCAGCTTCGAGAGATCGACGGTCTTCTGGCCGATGTGGTCGAGCAGGCGGCCGGGCGTGGCGATGAGGATGTCGACGCCGCGCCTGAGCTGCGCGATCTGCGGGTTGATGCTGACGCCGCCGAAGATCACCGCGGACCTGAGCGGCAGATGACGGCCGTAGGTCCCGACGCTCTCGGCGACCTGCGCGGCGAGCTCGCGCGTCGGCGTGAGGATGAGCGCGCGCACCGGGTGCGCACCGCCGGCCGCGGCCCGCGCGCTCAGGCGCTGCAGCAGCGGCAGGGTGAAGCCGGCGGTCTTGCCGGTGCCGGTCTGGGCGCCGGCGAGCACGTCGCGGCCCTCCAGGATGACCGGAATGGCCTGGCGCTGCACGGGCGTGGGTTCGCTGTAGCCCTCTTCGGACACGGCACGGAGGAGTTCGGCCGACAGGCCGAGACTGGAAAACGACATGGATGTTGCTCCGGGAATGGCCTGCGCGGGGAGTTGCCCCGGGTCGGTCCAGGCGGAATTCACTGCAGTGGGTATCGGGGTGTGCCGGGAAACGGCGACCGCGAGAGGATCGGACGCAGACCGAAGTGCGTCGGAATGCGCGGCATTCTAACAGACAAACCCGGCGGCGGCCATGGGCCGTGCAAATCCCGGATGGCCACGGAA
>JAJJPM010000074.1:0-17438 GCA_032907525.1 Gammaproteobacteria bacterium | reverse complement strand
GATTTATGTTTACACCCATTAGCTTTCGTGGGTTTCGTGGATTTCGTGGCTATATCGGTTTTTCTTGCGCGCCTTTGCGTCCTTTGCGGGAAAAGTTGATTGCATATGGATAAAGCCGGCAAAGACATCGCTGATATAGTCCATGACCTGGAGATCTGGCTCGAGGTCGAGTTCAGCTTCCTCCAGGTCGACGAGCTGGCTTCACGGATCGCCGCCCTTCCGGCGGCCGACCGCGACTTCCTGCTCGACTGGACGCGGCGCATCGCCACCACCAACATCCAGATCGCCTATCAGTTTGCGCAGAATGCGCTGGAGATGATCGCGCGCCTCGATCGGCACGTGGTCGAGGCCTGGGCGCTGCAGGCCATGGACAGCTACGATCGCAGCGGCCTGCACGCGGCGCTCAAGGTGGTCAACGACATCGAGCTGTCCCGGCGCCTGCGGCACGAGCACGCCGCCGGCGTGGTGTTCGACGAGGTCGGCGCCATCCTGTTCACCTTCGCGCGCGGCCTGTCCGGGCGGCGCCTGCGACTGGAGAAGGCCGATCAGGCCTACACGGATACTGAGACCCTGTATCTGCCCGCGGTGGTCGCGGAACTGCAGACCGCCGAGGATAATTTCCAGTTGTGCAAGGCGACCGTCGCCATGCTCTGGGCGCAGACGCGCTTCGGGACCTTCCACACCGATCTGAATGCGGCGCTGGCGCAGTATGAAAATACCGAGCGCGCGCTGGCCCTGTTCCACATGCTGGAGACGCGGCGCCTCGAATGCTGCATCGCGCGCGAGCTCCCCGGGCTGCATCGGACCATGCTGCGCCTGAAGCAAATGGACGAGCCCGATACCGCCGATGCGCTGCAGCCTTATGCGCAGCGCCTGGCGGATGCGCGCGCCACCGTCGACGACAGCCTGGCCTGCCTGAACGAGGCCTATGCGAGCCCGCTGGAACCTCGGGCACTGTGCTATCAGGGCGCGCTGCGCCTGGATCGTGTGGCCGAGCGCATGGCGGAACGCGTCGCCAGAGAGAAGGCCCTGCTGCGGGTCAAACTCGCCGAACTGAGGGAGGAACTGCGGCCACGCGCGCAGTCGGCCGAATCGCAGGCGCCGTCACGTTTCGAACTGGAGACGCCGCAGGAGAACGGGGCCGAACCGGGCGCCTTCGAACTGACGCTGGACGGCGTGCCCGTCGCGCCGCCGGAAGACGTGCGCCAGCTGATCACCTCGATCCGGCTGGATTTCGGCGAGGTGCCGCCCGAGTACCTGGTGCCGGCCGGCGAGGGCGAATACGATCTGAGCGCTTACGAGGAGACTCAGGCCGATCCGGACGAGGTCTGGCAGGGTACCTATCACGAGGAGGGTGCCGAATTCTATTCCGAGTGGGATTACGGCCGGCAGCACTACCGCAAGAACTGGTGCGTGATGCGCGAGAAGGATGTCACTCCCGTCTACGATGAGTTCGTGCGCGAGGTGATGAACAAATATATCGGTCTCGTGAAGCATCTGCGCAAGACATTCGAGGTCATGCGCGACGAAGACCGTCTGCTTAAACGCCAGACGCAGGGCGACGACGTCGACATCGATGCGCTGGTCGAGGCGCTCGCCGACGCGCGGGCCGGGCAGGAGATGAGCGACCGGTTGTTCACCCGCCTGCACCGCGTGGAGCGCAACATCGCCGTGGCCTTCATGGTCGACATGAGCGGCTCGACCAAGGGCTGGATCAACGAGGCCGAGCGCGAGGCGCTGATCATGCTGTGCGAGGCCCTGGAGACGCTCGGCGACCGCTACGCCATCTATGGCTTCTCGGGAATCACGCGCAAGCGCTGCGAGCTGTTCCGCATCAAGCGCTTCGATGAGCCCTACACCGATCTGGTGAAGGCGCGCATTTCCGGCATCCGCCCGCAGGAATACACGCGCATGGGCTTCGCCATCCGCCACCTGACCAGGCTGCTGAACGAGGTCGAGGCGCGCACCAAACTGCTGGTGACGCTGTCGGACGGACGTCCCGACGATTATTTCGACGTCTACCGCGGCCAGCACGGGATCGAGGACACGCGCATGGCGCTGCTGGAGGCGAAGCGGCAGGGCGTGCATTCCTTCTGCATCACCATCGACAGGGAAGCACGCGATTATCTGCCGCATATGTACGGCCATGCGCGCTACACCATCCTTGATGACGTCCGGCAGCTGCCGCGGAAGGTGGCGGACATCTACCGCCGCATCACGACCTGACGAACGGAATCGGCGTCCGCAGCAGGTCGTTCATGAATAGCCCAGGCTAGAGCCCCTGCTCGCGTGCCGTCCTCGCCTGGTCCATCTTCTTGCGCACCAGATGGATGCCCTCGAGATAGGGCACGGTGCCATTGGCGCGCAGCACGGCCTGGCCTTCGGCGCCATGGATGAACTGAATGAAATCCTTTACCTGCGCCACGTGTTTGCCGTCGCGCTTGTAGCCCAGATACAGCGGGCGGTAGAGCAGGTAGGCGCCGCTGAGGATGTTGTCGTAGCTGGGGTCCTTGCCTTCCAGCGTGAGTATCTTGACGTTGCGTTTGCGCGCGCTGCTGATGCCGGTGATGCCGATGGCGTTCGCGTCTGTCTCCACGGCCTTCTCCAGCGGGCCGGTGGACGGCAGCAGCTCCGCGGTGGGGAACTCCTTGTCGTAGTCGGCGAACACCAGTTCGCGGACGGTGCGGCCCACACCCGAGACCTTGCCGGCGCGCGCGAGCAGATGGATGGGTGCATCTTTGCCGCCGAGCTCGCTCCAGTTCGCGATGCGCCCTTCGTAGATGGCCCGCACCTGATCCAGCGTGAGATCGCTCACCGGATTGTCGGGATGGGCGATCACGACCAGCGCATCCCACGCCACGGGTACGAGCGTGGTGTTCTTCTCCTCGGGATTGTTGTGGAGGGTGAAGCGGCAGGTGCCGCCGATATCCGTTTCACCGCTGCTGACCTGGCGGATGCCCTTGGTGGCGCCGCCGCCGTCGATGGCGATCTTCACGCCGGTCTTCCTCTCGTAGAGCGCGGCGGCTTCCTCCATGTAGGCCTTCTTGCTGATGCCGCAGCCCACCCAGGTGAGCGTGACGGACGGAGGGTCGTCCGTGGCCGCGTACGCGGGCGCACCTGCGATGGCGGAGAACGACAGACAGACGACGAATGCGCTGCGGATGAGCGGCATGGAACACCTCCCGGAAACGGTTGCGTGATGAACGGGCGAACGCACCGGCCGTCCCGCTCCCCGCCGGGCAGCCGCATTTTTGACTTTTGTTATCAGGTACTAGATGGCTGCGGCGCCGATCCTATTCCGCGGTCAGTGTGACGGAGTTCCAAAAATCGCCGGACTCCTCAGGCGACAGACATTAACTTGTTGATATATATATTTATATATGGACGCGCCCCGGATTCCGTTCGCGACACGATGATTAACTATTATTTATGACTCCTATTATTAACTCTGAATATCATTTATGAAAGTCGCCCTATAGACTTCTCCTCCACTGGAACAGGGCGGCCCCGTTGACCGGCTCGTTCCAGGCACAGATCGGCGGCCTGCGCGCCCGGCGCGCTCCGACGCCCAACCGAATTATCGAGCGACTGTTGAGGAGTTGACCCATGGCAGTGAAAACCTACAGCGCGGGTGTGAAGGAATACCGCGAAACCTACTGGATGCCGGACTACACCCCGAAGGACACCGACATCCTGGCCGTGTTCAAGATCACGCCGCAGGCCGGCGTGCCGCGCGAAGAGGCCGCTGCCGCCGTGGCCGCCGAGTCCTCGACCGGCACCTGGACCACCGTGTGGACCGACCTGCTGACCGACCTGGACTACTACAAGGGCCGTGCCTACGCCATCGAAGACGTGCCGGGCGACGACACCTGCTTCTATGCCTTCATCGCCTACCCGATCGACCTGTTCGAGGAAGGCTCCGTGGTGAACGTATTCACCTCGCTGGTCGGCAACGTGTTCGGCTTCAAGGCCGTGCGCGCCCTGCGTCTGGAAGACGTGCGCTTCCCGATCGCCTACGTGAAGACCTGCGGCGGTCCGCCCATGGGTATTCAGGTCGAGCGCGACATCATGAACAAGTACGGCCGTCCGCTGCTCGGCTGCACCATCAAGCCGAAGCTCGGTCTGTCCGCGAAGAACTACGGCCGTGCCGTGTACGAATGCCTGCGCGGCGGTCTGGACTTCACCAAGGACGACGAGAACGTCAACAGCCAGCCGTTCATGCGTTGGCGCCAGCGTTTCGATTTCGTCATGGACGCGATCCACAAGGCCGAGAAGGAAACCGGTGAGCGCAAGGGTCACTACCTGAACGTCACCGCCCCGACCCCGGAAGAGATGTACAAGCGTGCGGAGTACGCCAAGGAAATCGGCGCGCCGATCATCATGCACGACTACATCACCGGCGGCTTCTGCGCCAACACCGGCCTGGCCAACTGGTGCCGCGACAACGGCATGCTGCTGCACATCCACCGCGCCATGCACGCCGTGCTCGACCGCAACCCGCACCACGGCATCCACTTCCGCGTGCTGACCAAGATCCTGCGTCTGTCCGGCGGCGACCACCTGCACACCGGTACCGTCGTGGGCAAGCTGGAAGGCGACCGCGCCTCCACGCTGGGCTGGATCGATCTGCTGCGCGAGTCCTACATCAAGGAAGACCGCAGCCGCGGCATCTTCTTCGATCAGGACTGGGGTTCCATGCCGGGCGCCTTCGCCGTCGCCTCCGGCGGTATCCACGTGTGGCACATGCCCGCGCTGGTCACCATCTTCGGTGACGACTCCGTGCTCCAGTTCGGTGGCGGTACCCTCGGCCATCCGTGGGGCAACGCCGCCGGCGCCGCCGCCAACCGCGTCGCGCTGGAAGCCTGCGTCGAAGCGCGCAACCAGGGCGTGGCCATCGAGAAGGAAGGCAAGGAGATTCTCACCAAGGCCGCCAAGCACAGCCCCGAACTGAAGATCGCCATGGAGACGTGGAAAGAGATCAAATTCGAGTTCGACACTGTGGACAAGCTGGATGTGGCGCATAAATAAGGGACTAGGTGCTAGGTTCTAGGTGCTAGGAACCCCCTAGTACCTAGTTCCTCGGCCCTAGCACCTTGGCCATTCGTGCCTAGGCGCTATACGAAAACGACCCAAATCGGATCGAAGATTTTAACTTGGAGTACTACCCATGAGCGAAATGCAGGACTACCAGAGCCGTCTGTCCGATCCGGCCAGCCGCAAGTTCGAGACCTTCTCCTATCTGCCGGCCATGAAGAGCGGCGACATCGAGAAGCAGGTCGCCTACATCGTCAGCAAGGGCTGGAACCCGGCCATCGAGCACACCGAGCCGGAGAACGCGTTCGACCACTACTGGTACATGTGGAAGCTGCCGATGTTCGGCGAGACCGACGTCAAGAAGATCCTGGCCGAGGCGGAAGCCTGCCACAAGGCGAACCCGAAGCACCACGTGCGTCTGGTCGGCTACGACAACTTCAAGCAGTCCCAGGGTGCGGCGATGGTGATCTATCGCGGCCCCATCAAGGTCTGATCGACGCCAGGGTGTGAAGATCGAACCCCTGGTCGGTCGAGACCGATCAGGGGTTTTTTGTGGGCGAAGTGTGAGGTGTGAAGTGTGAGGAGTGAGGAGTGAGGAGTGAGGAGTGAGGCAAAAGATCTTAGCCACGGAATCCACGGAACAACACGGAAAAAATTATTGCTGAAGCCGTGGAGGTGATGGCCGCAGCCCAAGGGACTGGCCTGTGCGCTGGAATGGATGTTCCCAGCCTTTAACCTAGTGGATATTTCCGTGTTGTTCCGTGGGTTCCGTGGCTAAACCGGGTTCTCCTCCTCACTCCTCACTCCTCACTCCTCACTCCTCACTCCTCACTCAACAGATTAGGACGTGACCATGACCGCAAACATTGCCAAGCAGTACCAGATCGAGAAAGAGCCCTATTACTGTCCGGTCGCCAATGAAATAGACCTTTATTCCGCCGCCTACGGCGCGCGCATGCCGGTGATGCTCAAGGGGCCGACCGGCTGCGGCAAGTCCCGTTTCGTGGAATACATGGCATGGAAGCTCGGACGTCCGCTGATCACCGTGGCCTGCAACGAGGACATGACCGCTTCCGACCTGGTCGGCCGCTTCCTGCTCGACAAGGACGGCACCAAGTGGCAGGACGGCCCGTTGACCACGGCCGCGCGCATCGGCGCCATCTGCTATCTCGACGAGGTCGTCGAGGCGCGCCAGGACACCACCGTGGTGATTCATCCGCTGACCGACCATCGCCGCACGCTGCCGCTGGACAAGAAGGGCGAGCTGATCCAGGCGCACAAGGATTTCCAGCTGGTGATCTCCTACAACCCCGGCTATCAGAGCCTGATGAAGGATCTCAAGCAGTCGACCAAGCAGCGTTTCGCCGCGCTGGACTTCGACTATCCGGAAGCCGCCACCGAGGCGGAAATCGTCTCCAAGGAAACAGGTGTCGACAGTGCCACCGCCGAGAAACTCGTGCAGGTCGCGCATCGCGCCCGCAATCTCAAAGGCCACGGCCTGGACGAAGGTATCTCCACGCGCCTGCTGGTCTACGCGGCCCAGCTGATCGTCAAGGGCGTCGAGCCGATCGCGGCCTGCAGCATGACCCTGGTCCGTCCGCTGACCGACGACCCGGACATGCGCGATACGCTGGACGCGGCGGTGAATACGTTCTTTGGGTGAGGAGTGAGGAGTTAGGAGTTAGGAGTGAAAGGCAACCAGGTTTAGTTTCCGGGGACAGACTTAAGTCTGTCCCCTTCCTCCCGCTCCTCACTCCTAATCCGCCTTTGCATGGAATCGGTTTTCTTGGCGCCTTGGCGGTTCAAGCAGATCGCAAAGAGGTCGAAGCATGAGCATCAATCTCGACGATTACCGTGAAACCCTGATCAAGACCGCGCCCGAGCTGGCCGACACGCTCGACGGTATCTTCCAGGAGGCCGCGCGGGTGATCTCCCCGGCCGGTCTGCAGGACTACCTGCAGGGCGCACGCGGGCTGTGCAACCTGGGGCGCGGCGGCAAGCTGGTGGTGACCTATCTCGAAGAGATGCCGCTGGTCGCCAAGGAGGTCGGCGAGGAGATCATCCAGGACGTGGTGCACGCCGCGCTGAAGCTGTCGTCGATGACTTCGGGCGAGGTCATCGAGATGATGTTCGCCAGTCTGCCCACGGCCGCGCGCCGGTTGGGCGACGGCGAAATGGTGCGCAGCTATCTGCAGGTGATCCATTCGGTGTCGGCCAAGGCGCCGCGCGGCCTGCGGCCGATGTTCAACCACATGGACGAGCTGTTGTCCAAGCTGACGCTGGGCGGCCTGCGCCGCTGGGCGAACTTCGGCGCCGAGGCCTACCGCCGCGATCTCAACAATCTGGTCGCCTACTTCAACCTGGAGACCCAGGATTCCAAGGCCGTCCTGCAGAAGGAGCGCCGCGGCACGCTGTTCATCGACGTGCAGCGCAAGATCAACTTCTACCTGCGCGCGCTGTGGGGTCGTGATTTCTGGCTGCGTCCGACCCAGGCGGATCACGCCGGATTCAAGCCCTACATAGAACATCGCGTGCTGCACCTGGCCGACGCACTCGACAATTATGGCGACGTGCGGGGGCTCGAACTCTATCGCGCCAGCGCCGGCCACCTGGCCGCGCACATGTTCTACACGCGTTCTACGATCTCGGCGCAGGAGCTGAGTCCGGCGCAGATGTGGTTCATCGGTTACATGGAGGACGCCCGCGTCGAATACTGCGCGGCGCAGGAATTCCCCGGCCTGCGCAAGCTGTGGCGCACGATCATGCAGGTTCCGCGCGAGGGCAGGGTGGAGCATCCCACCATCGAGGCCCTGGAGCTGGTCGCATTGGCGCTGCTGGACGCTTCCGTCAAGGTGGCGGACGCCGAGGTGGCGGAGATCGTGCAGAAGTTCCATGCCAATATCGAGGCCAACAAGCTCGACGGCCAGTTCTCATGGCACCTGGGCATGGAACTGTTCAACGTCTACGCGGCGCGCAAGGACGTGCCCAGCCTGCGCATCCTGGAAAGCCTCCGCATCCCCTATCGCGATGACAACCGCTACGTCTGGGAGTTCGCCGAGTTCGACTGGGAACGCGAGGCCGAGTACATGCCCGGCCACCAGCAGCAGGTGCGCAAGTACGTCAGCGCCCTGGACATGGCCCTGGAGCTCGACTGCGAGCTGGCCGGCGACGACGCTCAGGAGATCTGGCGGCTGGCCACGCCGTTCTACCTCGACCAGGAGGGCTGTACCATCAATGAACTGGAGGGCAAGGAGCCGGTCTCCGAGCCCTTCCACTACCAGGAGTGGGACTATCAGGTGCAATTGCACCGTCCCGACTGGGTGACGCTGTACGAACGCCGCCAGGCGAAGAGCGATCCCGAGATCATCGACAATATCCTGGTGCAATACCGGCCAATCGCGCACCGCATCAGGCAGATCATCGACATGCTCCAGCCGGAGGGCGTGATCCGCCAGCGCAACATGGAGGACGGTGACGAGATCGACATCAACGCTGCCATCGACGCGATGGTGTCGATCCGCATGGGGCAGCAGCCCAATCCGCGTATCACCATGCGCAATGTGATCAAGAGCCGCGATCTGGCCGTGGTCATTCTGCTCGACCTGTCCGAGTCGACCAACGAAAAGATGCAGGGTTCGGACAAGACCGTCATCGAGCTCACGCGCGAGGCCTGTGCGCTCGTGGCCACCGCCATCAACGGCATCGGCGATCCGTTCGCCATCCATGGCTTCAATTCCGACGGCCGCCATGACGTGCACTATTACCGCTTCAAGGACTTCAAGGAGAAGTTCACCGACGACGTCAAGGCGCGCCTGGCGGGCATGACGGGCGGGCTGTCGACCCGCATGGGTGCGGCGATGCGCCATGCGGGCCAGCACCTGCTCAAGCAGCCCGAGCGCCGCAAGCTGCTCCTGTTGGTCACCGACGGCGAGCCGGCCGACATCGACGAGCGCGATCCGCAGCATCTTCGCTACGACACCAAGAAGGCGGTGGAGGAACTCTACGGCAAGGGCGTGATGACCTATTGCATGACGCTGGATCCCAACGCCGACAACTACGTCAAGCGCATCTTCGGCGGCAGCAACTACACCGTCGTCGACAACGTCGACCGCCTGCCGGAGAAGCTGCCGGTGCTGTTCGCGACCATAACGAAGTAATCACGTTCATGGGGGACAGACTTAAGTCTGTCCCCATTTAGTCCATCTTTGCTCGGCGGCTGGCGGGCGAGGAGCGCTGTTGCGTGAGGCGCATGATTCCGTCAGCGTTTGCTTGTGATTCCCCCGCCAGAAGCGGTTTCCGTGATAATCCGTCCCGCGTCAGCGCTTTCGCCGCGTCCTGCGCGGCTGCGCCGCCGTATCCTGCGGCGAGAGGCGCGTCTCCGCCTTGCCGCGACTGCGGTGCTGCACCGGCAGCGGGTCGGGGGTCGATTTGAGATAACCGAGGAAGGCGCGCGCGACGACCGACAGCTGCTTGCCGCGCGGGTAGGCGACATACCAGTGGCGCCGGATCGGAAATCCTTCGACATCCAGAACCGCGAGCTGGCCCACCGGCGCATCCAGCGCCAGCGTGTGCCGCGACAGCACCGACACCCCGAGCCCGCCGACGATCGCCTGCTTGATCGCCTCGTTGCTGCCCAGCACCATGCGTACGTTCACCGACATGCCGTGCTCCGCGAACAGGCGTTCGCACGCCGCCCGCGTGCCCGAACCCGGCTCGCGCACCAGGAACGGCTCCTTGGCGATGCGTGCCAGCGGAATGCGCTTCCTGCCGGCGAGCGGGTGATCCGCCGGGGCCAGCACGACCAGCGGGTTCTCGAGAAACGGATCGGCGACGGCATCGATATCCTCGGGAGGCTGGCCGAGGATGTACAGATCGTCCTCGTTGTCGTGCATGCGCTCAAGTACGCGCTCGCGGTTCGATACCTTGAGCGAAACCTGGATGCCGGGATAGCGCTGGCAGAACGGACCGAGCAGACGCGGCGCGAAATATTTCGCCGTCGTCACCACGGCGAGCCGCAGCGAACCGCACTTCAATCCTTTCATGTCCGACACCGCCATTTCGAAATGCGCGAAGTGCTTGAAGATCTCGCGGCAGGTCTTGTGCAGCTCGCGGCCCGCGTCGGTCAGGAATACCTTCTTGCCGATCTGTTCGAACAACGGCAGGCCCACGGCATCGGTGAGCTTCTTGATCTGCATCGAGACCGTCGGCTGCGTCAGAAACAGTTCCTCGGCGGCGCGCGTAAAACTGCCGAGCCGCGCGATGGCCTCGAACACCTCGAGCTGTCGCAGTGTGCTGTGGCGCATGCGCTCGTCCTCATCGATAGATGCTCGTCTATCCAGAGTATCGAAAATATCAACTGTTATTGATAGTACAGATTCGCCAGCATCGACACACCACTGCTGGGATATCCCTTCGCAGGCATCAGGACAAAGCCGTGGAAAAGCTGTGGTTTGTGTATCGACGACAACATCGGAGGCGATCATGGGCAAGAGCGAAACCATCACCAGCGCGAAGGAGCGCTACAAGTCGGGTGTGATTCCCTACAAGAAGATGGGCTACTGGGAACCCGATTATCAACCGAAGGATACCGACGTCATCGCACTGTTCCGTATCACGCCGCAGCCGGGAGTGGACCCGGAAGAAGCGGCCGCCGCCGTGGCCGGGGAGTCCTCGACGGCGACCTGGACGGTGGTCTGGACGGACCGTCTGACGGCCTGCGAGCTGTATCGCGCCAAGGCCTACCGCGTCGACCCGGTGCCGAACACGGGCGAGGGAACCAAGGTGGAGCAGCAATACTTCGCCTACATCGCCTACGATCTCGATCTGTTCGAACCCGGTTCCATCGCGAATCTGACCGCCTCGATCATCGGCAACGTGTTCGGCTTCAAGGCGGTCAAGGCGCTGCGCCTGGAGGACATGCGCATTCCGGTCGCGTATCTGAAGACCTTCCAGGGTCCCGCCACCGGCATCGTCGTGGAGCGCGAGCGGCTCGACAAGTTCGGCCGTCCGCTGCTCGGTGCCACCACCAAACCGAAGCTCGGCCTGTCCGGCCGCAACTACGGCCGCGTGGTGTACGAGGCGCTCAAGGGTGGCCTGGACTTCGTGAAGGACGACGAGAACATCAACTCGCAGCCCTTCATGCACTGGCGCGACCGCTTCCTGTATTGCATGGAGGCGGTGAACAAGGCGTCCGCCGCGACCGGCGAGGTGAAGGGCCACTACCTCAACGTCACCGCCGGCACCATGGACGAGATGATCGAACGCGCCGAATTCGCCAAGAGTCTCGGCTCGGTGATCGTGATGATCGATCTGGTGATCGGCTATACCGCCATTCAGACCATGGCCAAGTGGGCGCGCAGGAACGACATGATTCTGCACCTGCACCGCGCCGGCAATTCGACCTACTCGCGCCAGAAGAACCACGGCATGAACTTCCGCGTGATCTGCAAATGGATGCGCATGGCGGGCGTGGATCACATCCATGCCGGCACCGTGGTCGGCAAGCTCGAGGGCGATCCGCTGATGATCAAGGGCTTCTACGACACCCTGCGCGAAACCCGCACGCCGACGAGCCTGGAGAACGGCCTGTTCTTCGATCAGGACTGGGCATCCCTCAACAAGGTCATGCCGGTCGCTTCGGGCGGCATCCACGCCGGGCAGATGCACCAGCTGATCCACTACCTCGGCGAGGACGTGGTGCTGCAGTTCGGCGGAGGCACCATCGGCCACCCGATGGGCATCCAGGCGGGCGCGACCGCGAACCGCGTGGCGCTGGAGGCGATGATCCTGGCGCGCAACGAAGGTCGCGATTACATGAAGGAAGGGCCGCAGATCCTGGAGGCGGCCGCCAAGTGGTGCACGCCGCTGAGGGCCGCGCTCGACACATGGAAGGATATCACCTTCAACTACGAGTCGACCGACACCGCGGACTTCGTGCCGACCACGACGGCCAGCGTCTGATCACTGACAGGAGGAGATGCCATCATGATGACCAATCACGGCAACCGCATCACGCAGGGCCAGTTCTCGTTCCTTCCGGATCTGACGGACGAGCAGATCATGGCGCAGATCAAATATGCCCTGAAGAACGGTTGGGCGGTCAATGTGGAGTACACAGACGATCCGCATCCGCGCAACACTTATTGGGAGATGTACGGCATGCCCATGTTCGATCTGAAGGATCCGGCCGGCATCCTCATGGAGATCAACAACTGCCGGAAGACGTTCCCCGGCTACTATGTGCGGGTGACGGCCTTCGACTCGACGCGCGGCTGGGAAACGCCGCGCATGTCGTTCATCGTCAACCGGCCGAAGAACGAGCCGGGATTCGGCCTGGTCCGGCAGGAGGCGGACGGCAGGCATATCCGCTATACCATCCACAGCTACGCCACCGACCGGGCGGAGGGCGAACGGTACTGACGGGAATGCGGATCGGCGGCGGCACAGGGAGGTGCCCCGCCGCCTCGATTGAATGCGGAGGTGCCCGATGGGAGTGCATGTGATGCTGCAAGACATCGAACAGCGACTGCTGAACGACGACACCCGTGTGGACCTGGAGGCCGAATTCAAGGCATCGAACATCCAGGAGGTGCTGGACAAGCTGGACCGCGAGCTGGTCGGGCTCAAGCCCGTCAAGACGCGCATCCGCGAAATTGCCGCCCTGCTGCTGATCGACCGGCTGCGCCGTCGTTTCGAGCTTTCCGCCGAGACGCCCACGCTGCACATGTGCTTCACGGGCAATCCGGGTACCGGCAAGACCACCGTCGCGCTGCGCATGGCGGAGATCCTGCATCGTCTGGGCTACGTGCGGGAAGGGCACATGGTGGCGGTGACGCGCGACGATCTGGTCGGCCAGTACATCGGGCACACCGCGCCCAAGACCAGGGAAGTCATCAAGAAGGCCATGGGCGGCGTGCTGTTCATCGACGAGGCCTATTATCTGTACAAGCCCGAGAACGAGCGCGACTACGGCCAGGAATCCATCGAGATCCTGCTGCAGGTCATGGAGAACAACCGCGACGATCTGGTGGTGATCCTGGCCGGCTACAAGGACAAGATGGACCGCTTCTTCGAGAGCAACCCGGGCATGCGTTCGCGCATTGCCCATCATCTGGATTTTCCCGATTATTCACCCGAGGAACTGTTGGTCATCGCCAGGCTGATGCTGGCCAGGCTGAACTACCGTTTCAGCGACGAAGGGGAAAAGGCCTTCGCCGAATACATCGCACTGCGCATGCGGCAGAGCCATTTCGCCAACGCGCGCTCGATCCGCAACGCCCTCGACCGCGCCCGTCTGCGCCAGGCCAACCGCCTGTTCGCCGGCGGTACGAAGAGCCTGCGGAAGATCGATCTGGTCACCATCGAAGCGGAGGATATCCGCGCCAGCCGCGTGTTCGACACGGACGGGGACGGCACCGGCGCGGCATGAACGGCGGCGGCAGCCGGATCGAGGCCGGAGGCGGGTCTCATGTGGATGCAGACCGATATTCAGCCCCTGCGCACCCTGAGCAAGCGGATCGATGCGGCCTGCTACAATCAGGTGCGCATCGCCCTGCACCGGCTGCCGCGGCCGCTGCGTATAGAGCTGCCGCGCCATCGGGGCCTGGAGCTGCTGCTGGATGAGGACGGCTGGCTGTGCGTGGACGCGGCGCGCAATGATCTGCCGGTGCTGGCCTGGCACGGTTTCGACCTGCGCGGGCGTTCGGCGCTTCACGAGCCGGTTGTCTGCCGCCTCGATCTGTATCATATTCACGCCGGGCTGGTGATGGGTACCGTGCTGGAAGATCTGGAGCGCGTCCTCAGAAGGCGCCTCGCCGGAGCCGGCCCGCCATAAGCGGTCACATCACGATTGATGCGAGGTGAATCATGGCTCTGGTCGATATGCGCGACCTGCTGTTGCACGCATACCGGAACAAGTACGCCGTCGGGGCCTTCGATCTGGTGAGTCTGGATTTTCTCGAGGCGATCATCGCCGCCGCCGAACGCCGGCGGGCGCCGGTGATCCTGAGTCTCGCCGAATCCCATTTCGGGCATTACGATTTCGAACTGGCCATGGCCGCGACCGTCGCGGCGGCGCGCCGCACGCGCGTGCCGGCGGCGATCCATTTCGATCACGGCGCGAGCCTGGAATCGGCCGCGCGCGCCATCAATCTCGGCTGCACCGGCGTCATGGTCGACGCCTCCACCCTGCCGCTGGAGGACAATATCGCCGCCACGCGCGCGGTGGTCGAGATGGCGCGCGGCTGCGGCGTGCCGGTGGAGGGCGAGCTGGGCTATGTCGCCGGCGTGGAGGGCGAGGACGCCGAGAAACATCCCGGGGAGATCGTCTACACCGCGCCCGACGAGGCCGCCGGCTACGTGCGGCGTACGGGCGTCGATTTCCTCGCCGTGTCCGTCGGCACGGTGCATGGCCGTCTGCGCGGCGAGCCGCGGCTGGATTTCGAGCGGCTCGCGGCGATCGATGCGCAGCTCGGCATCCCGCTGGTGATCCACGGCGGTACGGGCCTGAGCGATGCGCAGTTCCGCGCGCTGATCGGGCGCGGTGTGGCCAAGATCAACTACTACACGGCGCTGGCCGATGCCGCCGCCGCCAGCGTGCGTGCGCGGGCCGCGGCCGATCCGCGCGCCGGCTACACGGGGCTGATGCAGGGCGTGCGCGCGGCCATCGCCGCCGAGGTCGAACGCTGCATCGAACTGTGGGGTGCGGCGGGGCGGGCGGACGAGGTGCTCGCCGCGGCACGGCCCTGGCGCGAGGTCGAGCATCTCATCGTCTACAACGTCGTGGAGGACGCGCGGGAGCGGGTGCCGGACATCATGCGCGAGGGACGGGAGATACTCGCCGGCATCCCCGGCGTGCGCCGGGTGTTCACCGGCGATGCGGTGACCCCCGACGCGAAATACCGGCATTGCTGGCTGGTGCGCTTCGCCGGCGAGGCCGTCATCCCCGCGTACCGCGACCATCCGGCGCACCGGGCGTTCGCCGACGGCTGGTTCCGGCCGGTCGCGGGCGACCGCATCAGCATCGACTATATTGCAGTGGAGAGCGACGCCCGTGGGGCGCCCGACGACGACGCAAAAGGAATGCCTTGATGGACGGGCGTGTGACACGGAACGGCATGCGGATCCTTCGCGGGGTGGAATCGGTGGGGCTCGTGGTCATCGCGGTCGCGACCGTGATCGCCGCCGGCCAGGAGATCGGGACCATGATCGAACACCGCGCGGTGCAGCTCGCCGATCTCCTGCTGCTGTTCATATATCTCGAGGTGCTGGCGATGGTCGGACTGTATCTGCAGTCCGGCCAGCTGCCGGTGCGCATGCCGCTCTATATCGGCATGGTCGCGCTGGCGCGCTATCTGGTGCTGGACATGAAGGACATGGACGTCTGGCGCATGCTCGCGGTGTCGGTCAGCGTCCTGGTGCTGGCGCTCGCCGTGCTGGTCGTCCGCTACGGCCATAAACGTTTCCCGTACGGGCAGGGCGAGAGCTAGCTAGCCCCCGCGGCCCGCATCGGCTTCGGCGACGGCCTTCTCCCATTGGTAGACCCGCATGGGCGGGATGTTGAGCAGCTCCAGGGCCATGCGTTCGCGGCCCAGGTAGGGGCGGCACAGCGAGGCGACCCGGTTGCTCCACTGATAGGCGACGAAGCGGCCGTTGGGCGCGAGCAGGGCGGAGATCGCGGCGAGCACCTGCGACCCCAGACGCGGACTCATGGTGGAAAAAGGGATGCCGGAGATCACCACGTCGGGCGCGTCCAGACCGTAGCGCACGAGAATGTCCTCCAGGTCGCAGGCGCTGCCCAGGTGGGCGATGAGCCGCGGGTCGCCGATGCCGCTCACCAGCCGATGGAAGCGCGGATTGATCTCGATGCTCAGCAGCCGCGCGTGCGGCGGCATCGCCTGCAGGATCGCACGTGTCGTGCCGCCGGTGCCGGAACCGAGTTCGACGACCGTGCGGGCCGTGCCGATGCCGGCCGCCTTCAGCACACGTTGTTCGAGGAAGCGCGAACTCGGGATGACCGAGCCGATCTGGAGAGGATGTTTCAGAAACTCGCGGAAGAACGCCAATCCACCATTCGACTCTGGCTCCGCCGGCGTGTGCTCTGCCATAGATTCCGATCATCCTGGAGGTTGCACCGAGCGCATGGCATCGGCGTCGGGATGCAACGATTCTGGCGTGTGCAGGCGGCGAAGTAAAGCGGACGCCGGCGAGGGCCGCACTGGACGCCGCTGCCGTGGTTCATTATAAGTAGCCGCTGGGGCACGGGCCCGGCGCCGACGGCAGCCCGCGCACGGCCATCACCCGCGGTCCACCCGGCAGAGACCATGAACCTCACCCTCCGTCAGCTGAAGATCTTCGAGGCCGTCGCGCGCCACCTGAGCTTCACCAAGGCATCCGAGGAACTGCACCTGACGCAGCCGGCCGTCTCCATGCAGATCAAGCAATTGGAGCAGACCACGGGCGTGCCGCTGTTCGAACTGGTGGGCAAGCGCGTCTACCTCACCGAGGCCGGCCAGGAACTGCAGCGCTACAGCCGTTCCATCACCATGCTGCTGGCCGAGGCCGAGCAGGTGTTCGAGGAGATGAAGGGCCTCAGGCGCGGCCGCCTGAACATCACGGTGGCGAGCACCGCCAACTATTTCGTGCCGCGCCTGTGGGCGACGTTCCGCAAGCGGCATCCGGACGTCAGCGTCAGCCTGGACGTCACCAACCGCGAAGGGCTGATCCGCGCGCTCGCCGAGAACCAGGCCGACCTCGTCATCATGGGTCTGCCGCCCGAGGGTCTGGATCTGGTGGCGGAGAGCTTCATGCCCAATCCGCTGGTGGTGATCGCGCCGCCCTCGCATCCGCTCGCCGCGGCGAAGCAGGTGCCCTTGCAGCGGCTGCAGGGCGAGACCTTCCTGGTGCGCGAACAGGGTTCCGGCACGCGCTCGCTGATGGAGCGCGTGTTCGCGGAGAAGGGGCTGGCGCCGGCCACGCCCATCGAGATGAGCAGCACCGAGGCCATCAAGCAGGGCGTCGAGGCCGGGCTCGGCCTCGCGCTGCTGTCGCTGCACACCCTGGAGATGGAACTTGCCCTCAAGCGTCTGGTGGTGCTGCACGTGGAGGGCTTCCCGGTGCTGCGCGAGTGGTACATCGTGCATCGCTCCGGCAAGCGCCTGTCGGCGGTGGCACAGGCCTTCCGCGATTTCATTCTGACGGAGACCAAGGACATCGTTCACGTACCGCAGGTGTGAGGCTTCGTCAATGACGGCCTTAGAACCTATCTCAAAATTGCAGATCGGGCGTCCAGGCAAGGCGCGGGGCCTGCGAGGAGCGGAGTTTACCCGTAGTCTGCCGCTTGCGCGGCCCCGCACCGGAGCAGGCCCCGCAACGCCGCATGGGCGGTCGAGATGCATTTTGAGATA
>JAJJPM010000073.1:0-3966 GCA_032907525.1 Gammaproteobacteria bacterium | reverse complement strand
GCAGCGGCGCCACCCCCTCCGGCGCGCTCGACAGCACGTGCCCGTCCCCCTGCGGAAACATCACGATGTCGCCCGCGGCGAGCCGCACCGGCGGCTGGCCCGCGACCGCCGCCCAGCCGCTGCCCCTGGCGATCATGTGGTACTCCATGACGTGCTCGCAGCCGGGCATGACCGCCCCGGCGATCTCCCGCGCCGGCGGCGCCTCCGCCGACCACGGCGCGCGGCAGCTCACGTAATAGAACACCGCGCCGCGCACGCGCACGCTGCGCAACAGATCGGACAGGGTGTCTCGGCTCATCCGTGTGGCCTTGTTGGCGGCGGGCGGCGGCCCGGGGTGTCTTGAGCGTGTCTGGGCTCGGGGCGGGTCCGCGACGGCAGATGCGGACGCACGATCAAGTCTGGGCGACGCCCGGTGAAGCGTCAACGGCGCCGGCGGAGAACAATGGGATCACCGGCCGACCCCGGCCGTATTCGATCACCACGGGAGAACGACCATGAACATGGAACCCCTTGCCGACACCCGGACCGCGGCGACGCCGCCGGCGGCCATCGACTTCGCCGCCCTCAAGCAGCGCCAGCAGGCCACCTGGGCCAGCGGCGACTTCGCCATCATCGGCACCACCCTGCAGATCGTCGGCGAGTCGCTGGCCGAGGCCGCCGACGTGCGCGCCGGCGAACGCGTCCTCGACGTCGCCGCCGGCAACGGCAACGCGACGCTCGCCGCCGCGCGCCGCTTCGCCCGCGTGACCTCCACCGACTACGTGCCGCACCTGCTGGAGAAGGGCGCCGGCCGCGCCCAGGCCGAAGGCCTGGACGTGCTGTTCGAGGTCGCCGACGCCGAGGCCCTGCCGTACGCCGACGCCAGCTTCGACGTGGCCCTGTCCACCTTCGGCGTCATGTTCACGCCCGAGCACCATCGTGCGGCGCGCGAACTGCTGCGCGTGGTGCGCAGCGGCGGCCGCATCGGCCTGGCGAACTGGACGCCCGAAGGCTTTCTCGGCGACCTGTTCCGCGTCATCGCCGCCCACGTCCCGCCGCCGCCCGGCGTGCAGTCGCCCATGCTGTGGGGTGCGGAGCCGCACATCGTCGAACTGTTCGGCCCCGCGGCGGCCGACATCCGCACGCAACGCCGCGTGTTCAACTTCCGCTACCGCTCGGCCGCGCACTGGATCGAGGTGTTCCGCAGCTTCTACGGCCCGACCCACAAGGTCTACGCCGCCCTCGACCCCGCGCGCCAGGCGGCCCTGACCGCGGACATCACCGCGCTGCTCGAACGCCTGAACGTCGGCGGCCCGCACTCGCTGGTGGTGCCGGGCGAGTATCTGGAAGTCGTGATCACGCGCAAGTGAAGGTCTGCCGGCGGCCGCGCGCGGCGGATGGATGTTGCCGCGACGCGGTCGCCGGACGCGCCGAGGAGGCATGGAGATGAACGCTTCGGTCTGGCTGGGAACGGTGGCGGGGATGGCGCTGGCGGGCGCCTCGTGGGCAGCGGCCGGCGCATCCGCGGAAGGCGAGCGGGCCTGGTCGCCGCGCGCGTTCTGCCTGGCGCGCGGCGGGGCGGTGACGGAGACGCCGGACCCGCAGGTGCACGTATGCTGCTATGCGGCCGGGCAACGCTGCGTGGTGGTGAGCGAGCGCCACCGCAGCACCGTGCGGCTGAGGCCGCCCGCCGACGTCCCCGCCGCCCTGCCGGCAGAGGCGCCGCCCGGGCGGATCTAGCGCGGCGTACTGTCGCCGGGCGCGGGCGCAGCGGGCTGCTGGGGAGTCTCAGGTGTCTGGGGTGACGTCGTCGGGGGAGTCTCAGGAGTCTGGGGCGTCTGGGGGGTCTGGGAGGTCTGGGCGAGGCGCTCCATGAGCTCGAAGCTCAGCAGCGCCAGCACGAGGATGATGACGAAGAAGATGATGTTGCGGTTCTTGAAGCGCTGCCCGCGGGCGCGCTCGACCCGGTCCAGCGCCCAGGCGGTGAAGGCGTACAGGCCGATGGCGACCAGGGTGAAGTAGACGATTTCCACGGTGGCGTCCCCCTATCCTCAGGGCATTCACCTTAGCGGGTGGAGCCTGGGGTGAAAAGGGTTTGGCGGGGAATGAGCGCAAGGGGCGCTGGCATTTGTCAGTGACCGGCCTGGCTGGGGGCGGGTGCGGCATTCGGAAGGGAAAACCGGGGTCTGTCCCTTATGGGCGCGAATTGACCCGCCATAACGCGCGGCGTTATAGTCGCCCCGACATGATAACCGGGTTCAGGGATAGAACGACGGAGGATGTCTGGGAAGGCCGGTTCTCTCGCCGGCTGCCACCGGACATTCAAATCATCGCGCGCCGCAAGCTGCGCATGCTCAACAACGCGGCCCGGCTGGAAGATCTGCGCGTACCGCCGGCGAACCGCCTGGAAGCGCTCAAAGGCAAACGCAAAGGACAGCACAGCATCCGTATCAATGGACAATGGCGCATCTGCTTCGTATGGTCCGATGGGTCCGCCAGCGAAGTCGAAATCGTCGATTATCATTAGGACGGCATCATGAAGAAACTGCCCAACGTCCATCCCGGCGAAGTGCTTCTGGAGGAATTCCTCAAACCCATGGGCATCAGCCAGAACCGGCTGGCACGGGCCATGGGCATCTCACCGCGTCGCATCAACGAGATCGTCCACGGCCAGCGTGCGGTCACGGCCGACACGGCATTGCGCCTGGCACGTGCGCTCGGCACCTCCGAGCAGTTCTGGATGGGCCTCCAGACCGATTACGATCTCGAAGAAGCCCGTCGCGCAGTGCGCACGGAACTGAAGAAGGTGGAGATCATCGCCGCGTGATGTGCATATAGAAGGGCTTCGCCCTTTATCGGTTCTTCGTTCCGCCGGGCATCACCCAGCCGAACAGCATCGCCTCGAACAGCATGCGCAGCTTGGACCTGACGGCCAACCGTTCGGCAGTCGGCGAGTAGTCCGTGCGCACCCGCCCCACGACCGCCAGAGCCTTTTCCGCATGACAACGGTGCACGCGAATGGAGCGCTCGTTGTAGGCGCGGATCTGCATGCCGGGAAACAGACTGCCGAAATGCTCGCCGACGACGAGATACGGAATGGCTTCCGCATCGAGCGCCATCTTCAGAATCAATACTTCGAGGTCGTCGATGGGGTGGCAGATCGTGATCATCGCGCGGTCAAGGGGTCAGAGTACTTGAAATCTTGTGTCGCTCACCATGCCGGGCTTCGCCGTGCGTTTTCAAGTGCTCTGGCCCCTTGATCCGCATCCTCTCATCGCCGTCGCGCGCCTGTGGCGAGCGCGAGCAGCCCCGTCGTCAGCAGAAGCATAGCAGGCGGCAGAGGCGTCTCGACGACCTGCTCGCGCGGGTAGAGCACGAGGTTGTCGAGCTGGGTGAGCATGTCGACACCGGTCAGGGTGCGTACCGTGAAATAGGAGATATCCGTCCAATCGGCGCCCCAGAACGAAAGCGTGCCTGTGGCGCTCCCGAAGGTCCACTCCGCACCCGTGGGCGACGAGAACGCCAGGCCCGCGTAGGCCGCCACGGGTACCTGCACCGATTGCAGATCGAAGGTACCCGTCGTGTACTCGACACGTATCACCCCGGCCCCGTTGTACCACGCGAGCGTCGGTCCGTAAGTGCCGAACGTCCTGCTGAAGCCCAGCGAAGCCGTCACCCGGAAGCCGTCTTCCTCGTAGAGCCATGAGTTGGCATACGGGTTGTTGTAGGTGCCGCTGCTGAAATCGAGCGTGACCGCGGAGACCGGCGCGGCCGCCAGCATGGATGCGCCGCAGAGGCATGCGAAGATGGAGCGGAGGAGGCGATTTGGCATTGTTTTTGGGCCTGTTTGTTGTTGTTCGAAAGCTGGGAAATGAATCTGACTGTATTTCTTTCACTCCGTCTGCTGGTGGTCGAAAACCGGGGTCTGTCCCCTAGACTGATCAGCCACTGAGGGCCGCTTCCAGTTCAATAACGATCGGTTCCAGA